>JAFEGD010000152.1 GCA_018240245.1 Spirochaetota bacterium
AACGACGCAACCTACGGCGCAAGCCCCGGCGCGCATTTTCGCCATATTCTGTAATATTACGATGCGCTACTCAGAGGCCTTGCGGGTGGAGTGATTAATTACGACTCGCGCGATCGTTCGTCGCCGATAGAAACCAATCTTGCCGACGCGCTTGCAGCGAGCGATAAAATTTTTTCCGCTCTCGCCGCGCTACCCAACGACGACCGCGCAGTGCAGACGATTCAAAATCAAAACCCGAGAGAACCCGTAAGACCAGAGACGTCGTCGTTGCGGCGCGAACTCGCATTTCTCGTCAGCCATACCGTGCACCATTTTGCGCTCGTCGCGGTCGCGATGCGCATGAACGGCGTCGCGGTGCCGCGCTATTTCGGTTACGCGCCTGCGACAATCCATTATCTTGAAAAACGGTATGCTTGAATTTTTCGGCATTACAATTTTTACTTTTCTCAGCGAAGATCTCGCGTGCATCACCGCCGGCAGCATGGCTGCGCGCATGCAGATGCATCTGTGGTCGGCGGTGCTAGCGGCGTATGTGGGTATCGTCGCGGGGGATTTACTGCTCTACTGCGTCGGCTATGCGAGCGGCGGATTTTTGCTGAATACACGTTGGGTAAGACACTACCTTAAACCGGAAAAAATTGCGCGAGCAAAAAGTTGGCTTGAAATATCCGGGGCGAAGATGATTGTACTGAGTCGCTTTGTCCCCGGCACGCGCTTGCCCACGTACGTGGCGGCGGGTGTATTGCGCATGCCGGTGGCGCGATTTACGCTGTTATTGCTTTTCGCTGCGTTAGTTTGGACGCCGCTCTTGGTTGTGGCGTCGTATTTGTCGGGCGCTTGGCTACTCGAACATTTTACGCGCGCAAGTTTCGTTACACGGTTCGCTGCCATGGCGGGCGTCGTTGTCGCATTATGGTTCGCTGCGCGCCTCGTCTTAGCGCTCGCGACGTGGCGTGGGCGACGGCTACTCTATTCGCGCATCGAACGGCTCTTGCGTTGGGAATTCTGGCCAATGGCTATTCTTTATATTCCGGTCGGAGCTTATCTGTTCTATCTTGCATTGCGACATCGATGCCTCACAGCTTTTACCGCGTGCAATCCGGCTATTTATGCATCGGGCATGCGCGGCGAATCGAAGTCTGAAATTCTCTCGGGGCTTATGCCGTCACAGCGCCGCTTTGGCAATATCGCACCGTTTATTTGCATTGCAGGCGATTTGCCTGTGAGCGATAAGATAAAGCTTGCACAAAAATTCATCCGCCAGCATGCGCATAGCTTTCCCGTGGTGATCAAGCCCGATGTCGGCGAGCGGGGCAATGGTGTGTTCATTGCCGAGAGCCACGCTGAACTTGTAGCGCACTTGGCTGCATCGCCGCACGCTGTAATCTTGCAGCAATATATACCCGGTCGCGAATACGGTATCTTCTATTATCGCTATCCCGACGAAGCGACAGGTAAAATTTTTGCCGTTACCGACAAGCGGCTTATCACCCTCACGGGCGATGGGGTAAGTTCGCTTGAAAGACTGATCTTGAACGATACGCGCGCGGTGCTGATGGCGCAATTTCATTTGGAGAAACAACGTACTCAACTCGACTATGTTGTTCCGCAAGGCGAAGTCTATCCGCTCGTGCGGTTGGGCACGCATTGCAAAGGCGCGCTCTTTCTCGACGGCAACCATTTAATCACACCGGAATTGACGCGCGCAATCGATACAAGCAGCAAAAATTTCGACGGCTTTTATTTTGGGCGCTATGATATTCGCGTACCGAACGAAGACGATTTGCAACGCGGCACAAACATCAAGATACTCGAACTCAACGGCGTCACTTCCGAAGCGACAAATATCTACGACCCTCGGCATTCGTTACTTTTTGCCTACAAAACGCTTTTGCGGCAGTGGCGCATTGCGGTAACAATCGGTCTTGAAAATATCCGGCGCGGCGCTCTGCCGGTAGGATTAACAGCATTGCTAAAGATGGCGTTTTCAAAGTAGTGTGACTCCGAAAATTTCATAAAGATTTGACGTTGCTTGCAGCGCTTCGATCCACGTCGCGGTGCCGAAACCTTTTGGCGAGAATTTACCGTCGATCACCGATGCGCTCTATGCGTACGCGCGCAAACGAGTGCAGAGCGAAGACGACATTTGCGATCTTATTCAAGATACCTTGACCGATTATATCGCGCAGGCGGCGCAATTGCGCGAAGCCGCGAGCGAGCTTGGCTATCTCACCGGAATCTTACGCAACAAAATCTTCGAACTCTACCGCAAGCAGTCGCGCGAGTTCGCGATGGGTAGCGAGGCAATCGAATCAATTCTCGAAAGTAAAATTTCGGGCGCATCGGCGCACACAACGAACGACGACACGACTGCAAGACTGACGGCAGACGAAGTGACACGGCAAATTTTCACATGCGTACGGCGTCTCAAACAACCCTATTTTCAGGCGTTTGTGCTGCGCGAGGTCGAAGAACTGCCTACAGATGAAATTTGTAAGATAATGGCAATTACGGTCACTAACTTAAACGTGATACTCCATCGGGCGCGGCGGCAATTGCAGTTGATGTTAAAAAGCGAAGGTATCGAAAATGCAGAATAAAGTCTTGCGCAAAATTCTCTTAAACTGCGAAGATACGGCGGCGCTTATTTCGCTCGCGCGCGAACAGCATATCGGCGCGTGGCGCAAAACGCGGCTTTACATGCACATTGCGATTTGCGAAGGCTGTAGAAAATACTACCAATTTATCGGGCGCATCGGCGTTCGGGTGCGCCGCGAGACGGCGACCGAAAAAATGCCCGAAGGTATGCGCACCGCTATTCTCGCGCGGCTTGGCCAAAATACCACGCAAACCCCGCGATCAACCGATAAACATCGCCCATGAGACGCGGCGACACGCGCGCATCCGAATGGCCGATAAACGGCGAAACGACGAGTCTGCACTGTCGTAGCTTCGGCGCTAACTCTTCGGATTCTAGCGGGGGTATCACGTTGTCGTGTTTACCGTGGAGCAAAAACACCGGCGCAATAATTTTGCTCGCAACTGCCGCGACATCGTAAGCGCGAAACTCGCGCGCCATATAGGATTCAAGCTCGGTAAAAATCCGCTCGCGTAGCGCGCGATCGGCGACGAGATCTTCATAAACCTTGCGCTCACGCTGTGTTAAGCCCGCGAGCATTTTGGTCGCGCGCTGGTGGATAGAAAACTTCGCTTGCAGCGCAGGAATTTTGGCGGCGCTTGTATGCCAGTTATCGAGCGCGCTCGCGTAAAAGACCGAAGCGATTCTTTTATATTTATTTATTTTCGGTAGGTAGTTGGCAAGTACAATATCGCGCGCATACGGGTCGGCGTCGTTCGTCAGCAGAAATTCAATGCTACGGCGCAAACCCGCCAGCGTACCGACCGCGCAGACTGTCTGTATTTTGTCGCGAAATAATGGTTCGGCCGCTACGCGCAAACATATCGCCCCGGAAAAAGACGGGGCAAAGAGGGATATCCTACCCGTGGGCGAAAGCTCGCTAACGGAGAGAATTTTTAGAACGATTTTATTGAAGAGCGCAACACTTTCGCGGCGAATGCGCAATTGACGAATGGCGTCGATTGCGGGACACAGCACTTTGAAGCCCGCCGCCGCAAGCGCTGCGACTGCGTTAATTTGTCGCGGGTCGTCGACGCCGAGCGGCGACATGCCGTGCAAAAAAACAATCGGCGTCGGCGCATGCTGCTTTGCCGCAAAGCTATCGAGACGGATAGTTTTGCGACCGACCGATAATTGCGTCGTCTGCCGTTCGACTGCAACCGCTGTACGCCCGCGCTGCTGCGCCATAATAAAGCGTAGCGAGCGAATAAACGGGTTCATGCGGCTTTGCGACGATAACTTTTTTACAACAACGAAATATTATAGCGACCGAGCAGCCATGCTGTAAACAAGATCAATCCGCCGGTACCTGCAACCGCGACGAGCATCGCCGCTGCGAAACCAAAATTGCGCAACAGATAAGGGAATGCCAAGAACATCGGCAGTGTCGGCAGTACGTACCAAAAAGTATAGTAGGCGTGGTTCGCGATTTTTTCGCTCGGCTGTTTTTCTGCGTAAAGCCAAAACAACGTGAGAATCGACATGAGTGGTAATGCAATAACAAGCGCACCCAATTTGTCGCTACGTTTGGCAATTTCTGTTACCACCACGACGATGCCGGCGGTGACGAGATATTTTACGACCAGAAACGCCATGCTACGTTTCAATAAATTTTTCGATCTCTGCGTTCACCGCGTCGGCGGCGTCGTGCTGTAACCAATGCGTCGCGTCGGGAAAATATTTCACTGCAGCGCTCTGGCAATACGCGACGCTCTCGGCAGCCATCGTCGCTTCGAGAAACTTATCTCCTTCGCCCCACAAAATTAACGTCGGTATCGCGACATGCGTTTGACCCGATAAATCGGGGTGCCGAAACGCCGCGCGATACCAGTGAATCATCGCATCGAGCGCTTGCGGTTTTTGCCACGCGGCGATATACGCAGACATGTCGTCGTCGGTGAAAGAGCCGGGGTTCGCCGTGTTGCGCACACCCTCGGCAAAACGCGCATAACCGTTGAGCGACAACAGCCACGCAGGCAGAGCCGGTAGTTGAAAAAAATACATATACCAACTGTTAAAGAACTGCTTGAAGTTCGTGAGGAGATTTTTTATCATCACGCGCGGGTGCGGTACGTTGAGAATGACAAGCCGATCAAAAAGCACCGGGTGGCGGATTGCGGCTTTCCACGCGGCCGCTGCCCCCCAATCGTGACCAACGAGTACGGGATTTTCTAAGTTCAGTTGCCTCTGTATCGCCGCGACGTCTTCGGCGAGTTGCACGATGCTATAAGCCGACACTTGCTCGGGCTTGTCGCTGTCGTTGTAACCGCGCTGGTCGGGCACCACCACGCGATAACCTTTTTCGGCGAAGAACGCTATTTGCTTACGCCAACCGTACCAGAATTCGGGAAATCCGTGCAAGAAAATGATCGGCCTGCCTTTTTCGTGACCCGCGCATTTCACGCTGAGATTATAGCCGTCGCTCGTGCGCACGCGCTTTTCGGTAATTTCTACGCCGGGTATTGTCGGTTGCATATACAAACCTAACGGAGCGCCAATGGCGTGCAAAGCACGAATTACCCCGTGCAAGTTGCTTCATGGTTCACACTGCATCACATGAATTAAAGAACGGCTTATGAAACAAATTGTATTTTGCTTGGTAACTATTGCTCTAATGCATAACAAATCGCTCATGGCCGACGCCTGGGATTTAAAAAATACCGTTGGCGTCGTCGTCGGTGTTCTGGAGTGGAAAGATAGTTCGCTATCGCCGTTCTCGAATCACTTGCGCAAAGATAAAGAATTACACGCTCTGTTGAAAAAGCGCGGGGCAAAAAATATCCAACTGCTCATCGACGCGCAGGCGACACGAAAAAATATCGAGGCCGCGATTCGCAAGAGTGCCACAACGGCAACCGCAGACAGCACTTTCTACTTTTACTATGCTGGCCACGGTATTCAAGATAATACCGGAGCCTACATTGCCAACGCCGACATCGACACCAACCGCACGAGCGCAACAGGCTTAAGTATGCGCACGATTGCCGAACTCATTGCGAAAAATTTTCGCGGTCAGCGAGTCATCCTCACCGGCGATTTTTGCTTTTCGGGCGCATTCGAACAGGTCGTAAAAATTTTGGCCGCACAGGGCAAACAAGTCATCGTGCTCACCTCGGCGACAGCTTCGAATATTTCGACCGGCAACTGGACGTACACGCAGACATGGCTCGATTGTCTTGCGGGCTCGCCTTTTTGCGACCGCAACGGCGACGGTACGATCACTCTTGGCGAAGCAAACACAGAAATCGGCGAGGCGATGAAATTTCGCGAACGGCAACGCAACGGCTTTGCACTCTCGAACGCGAACGCCGATTGGGTTATCGCCGACTCTACCGGCGCGAAACCCGAAGGCGCGGGCGATTTTGTGCTCGCACCCTTTGACAAAGGTCTCAACGCAGCGCGCGTTATCGAACGCGAGGGGGATAGCGTACGTACTGAATTTTTTTTCTACAGTGAAAAAAAATTCGCGACGATGCCGATGGGCAAAACGCAAGCGTTTAATTTTCGTCGCGAAAAACCCGGTAGCGCGATTCGCGTACTTTGGAACGGCAAGGGATACGACGCCAAAGTTCTCAAAGAAGAAGGCGGCTTTCATTATATTACGTACCCCGGCTACGACGCCGTCTGGAACGAATGGGTCATGGACAACCGCATACTCTCGCCCGATTCTGTTCTTATCGAATGGCAGGGTAAATGGTACCCCGGTAAAGCGCTCGAACGCAAAGGAAAACAAACGCGCGTACACTACGACGGCTTCGGCGACGAATGGAACGAGTGGGTGCCCGCGTCGCGACTGAAAATACCGTGAGGCTTTAGGCTTGCGCCTACGACTCAGTCATCTATAGCGTCTGCTACAGAGGGTGTATGCGTATATTGATTGTGGGGGCAGGGGCGGTTTCGGGGCGCGCGGCGATAGCGGCGGCGAAGTCTTCGGGCATGGAAATTATCACGACGACGAGCCGCAGCGAAGACATCGTCGACAGCGCGCACACGATTCACGGCATCGACCTCGAGCAGAGCGACGCCGTCGATAAAATCCTCGCGGATAAATTTCTGACGGCAAAGCCCGTCGATTACATCGTTTATATTCCCGCGCGCGGGCATGTTGGTATCGACATTACCGAATCGACCGCCGACATGATACCGCCGTCGCTTGCGTATTCGGTGATACCGTATCTTAAGCTCGCGAATGCGTTGAAACCGAAACGTACAATCGCGCTCTCGGGTTTTATGGCGTTGCCGACGCTCACAAAAATTTACGGAGCCATGACATTCACGAAAATTGCCATGGAAGAATTGGCAATCCGCAATAGCGGAAGATTGCAAATTATTCGCATCGGCATGTTTTACAGCAATTCGGTGCGGGGGATTGCTCTCTTGGCGCAACGCCGTTTTACCCGCGAGAAAAATTTTCTTCCCGATTGGCGCGCCGAATGGAAAGCGTCGGGTAAAAAATTCAGCGACTTTTTTTACGACATGAACTATCGCGCCGAAGAAGAGACTTATAAAGAACATGCGCACGGCGTGCCGTTTCGACCGACGCTACCCGAAGATATTACGAAAGGTTTTCTAAAAGCGTTTGCAGGCGAGCAGGCGCCGATTATCAACGTGCTCGGCGCTTGGTCGTGGACTGAGACTATAATGCCGCAACTGCCCGAAGCGATCACCTCGCGAGCACACTTGATACCAAAGAGTGTCTACGCAACTATCGACAGAAACGCTTGACGCGACTCTCGCTTGCGTCAGGGCGCGCTATGAAACATTTCATAATACTAGCGCTCTCAGTGAGCCTCGGCGCTTGCGGGCGCGGCTCTTCGCAAAACGACGGCGTGATTACGCTCGCTAAAGGGCTAGCGTCGATAGAACACCGCGAAGCCGACGGTACAAAAAAAACACGCGAGGCGAAGGTCGGCGAGAAAATCGCGATCGGCGACACGATCGTGACCTCTGAAAACGGTACTTTGATTTTTGAAATCAATGGCGCCAAGATGGAGATTCAACACAGCACACGCTTTGTTTACGAAAAGGGTGGCGATAACCGCGTTGTCTATCTCGAACGCGGCCGAGTCTGGACTCAAGTCGATAAACTCGGCGATAAAGGTAAATTTACTTTGCGTACTCCCGTTACGATTGCGGGCGTGCGCGGCACAAAATTTTATACAGCGGCTAACGGCGAAACTACGGGCACGTGCCACTGCGAAGGTAAAATTGATTTCAAGAACGTCGCCAGCGGCAAAGATGAAATCAACAACGAAGATTATTTGATGTTTTACCGAGGCTCGAAAGCCGTTAAAATTACGCCCGCCGATTTCAAATCTTTAGGCATCCTCACCGTGCACAACCATTCGGAGATCGACGATAGCGCGATCGGCAAGAGAAACAAACTCACCGCCGCGCAAGAAGCCAAAGTACAGAGCCTCGTTGAGAAACGGTTTGCCGCGATCAAATAATGCAGCTAAGTAATGCAGCGCGAAATTAGCACGACTGAGCTGCGGCGGCAAATTCAACCGTTGGTCGATCGCTACGATTTTGCGCGAGCGCTATTTATCGAAACTTCGGGTCTCGTCGTCAGTAGCAATTTAAACCAGACGTTCGTCGAACCCTTGACTGCACAACGCGGTGTCGTCGTGAGCGTGCTCCACAACGGGCTACTATACGAAGGCGCGTCGGTCGTGCATAACGCGGGCGATATTGCGCACACAACCGCCGGGCTTGAAAAAAGTATCGCCGCAAGCCGCGCGCGTGGCACGCTTTCTCTCGCGCCCGAAGAACCGCTCGCACTCAACGCCGGCGCACCGATTGCCGATTTTCTGACAGACCAGAATAAAGCCGAGTTCGCCGCCAAAATGGCGCGCGCTATTAAAGAACGCCGCGCGAACGTCGCGATGGCTTCTGCACGGTATACGCAAACCAATACGCGCGAAATTTATGTCAGCGCAAAAAAAACTTTAGAGCAGTTTATGCCGCGCTTCGAGGCGACGTATTCGGCGGTACTCAAAGACGACACGACGCGCGCAACCGCGCAAATCTACGACGGCTTCAGCGAGCGCGGCTCGTGGGAACTCATGGGAGAAAATTTAGAATTGATCGACGCGATGCTGGACGACGGCGAAAAAATTTTGGGCGCACTCCGCCTTACCCCCGACACTTACGATTGTATTTTTTCGCCGTCGCTTTCGGGCATTCTCGCGCACGAGGCGTTCGGGCACGGCACCGAAGCCGATACGATGCAAAAAGGCCGCGCGCGCGGTAGCGACTATCTCGGCAAACACGTCGCATCCGAAAAGGTCCGCCTCTACGACTCACCCACTCTCAAAAATGCCGCCGCCAGCTACTATTTCGACCACGAGGGATTACCCGCGGCGGAGACGCGCATCGTCGAAAACGGAATTCTTACGCAACCGATGACCGATCACATCAGCGCTTCGCGTCTCGGGCTACGCCGCTCGCCCAACGGTCGGCGACAGAGCTTCGATCATAAAATTTATTCGCGTATGACGAATACCTATTTCAAAGGCGGCACCGACACCCTCGAGCAGATGATCGCTTCGATCGCCGACGGCTTTTTCGTCGATCGCGCAACCAACGGCATGGAAGACCCGAAAAGCTGGGGGATTCAACTCGAAGCGCTCGTTGCTCGCCGCATTTTTCAGGGAAAACTTACCGATGAATATTTTTCTCCGGTGATTGTCACCGGCTATGTGCCCGAAATTTTGCAATCGATTTCTATGGTTTCGCCCGACGTTGCCATTAACGGTCTCGGCATGTGCGGCAAGGGCTACAAAGAATGGGTCAAAGTCACCGACGGCGGCCCATATTTGCGCCTTAGAGCCCGCCTCGCTTGAACACGCCCGCACCGCGCTAAGCTCTGTAGAACAAAACTACTCGACGACAAAATGGCGTTTCATCGACTGCATCGTGCTTAAAATTCGCCTGGTGCGCTCGGCAGCGCCTTTCGCCGATCTCTCGCTCGACAGTTCGGGCGAAGCGCACGTTCTACCGGGCGAGGCCAGCCGTAAAATTCCCGAAAAATGGCTTTTTGCGTTCGCCGACGATTTTGACGCGCTCGCGCGGCAGTTGCACGTTGGTTTATCGCCCGAGCACTTCGAGACACAAATTAAAAAAAAAGCCGTTGCTTTTACAAAACTCTTATTTGAAGATCATATAGCTCTGTTCACAAGCGAAAGCCCTGCCGTGTTCACTATCGATCGCGAGTACGCACATATTCCGTTTGAGGCGCTGTGCGACGGTAAAAATTTTATGTGCGATCTGCGCCCCGTGCTGCGCGTGTTGCGATTAAATTCTGTTGCAACGAGTCGAAAGCCGACGCCGCGTGGTAGACAATTTTATAACGTCGCTTCCGCGCCTGACCACCCCCAAGTTCTGCGCTCGGCTATACACGAGTGCAAAACTCTGAGCAAGCTTGCGCAAAAATCGCGCATAAAAACAAAAATCATAGAAGACGTGGTTAATCCACGGTTGGGTGTATTTCTAGAAAATTTGCAAAATGCGGATTACCTGCACTTCGCGGGGCATGCGACCGAGTCGGAGATACCGCTCGCGGGCGAGACGGTTTTCGTTGCCGAAGATGCGCAGCAGTTAAACCTTACTCGGTTACAAATCGCTTTTGTCAACGCATGCGATAGCGCAGCCGATAGCGATGACCGCCGCATGCCGTTGAGTTATGCGTTCGTCGCCGCGGGCGTGCGCAATTTTATCGGTTATGCGCGCCCCGTGCCAAACAAGGCCGCCGAGATTTGCGCCGGCGCGTTTTGGCAGCACTTTTTGAACGGTGCTGTACCCGCCGAGTCGGTCGCTGCTGCGCGGCAGGCACTCAAGAGCGCGCGCGGCGTGGCGGGCTACCGATTTTTTCTGCGGCACTTCGGCAGTGTCGAGGCGAAGGAGAGCCAGCCGACCCTACTATGGAAAAAGGCGCATAGGCTATGGTTCGGCAACGCTCACCAGAACTGGAAATCCACAGCCATGCTATGGAAAATCATAGCTATGGGCGTTTTGGCACTTGTCGTTATTTTGCTGTATGACACAATTACCCCCACGCAAAAACTCAGCATCACCCGAATTACCGCTTCGAGTATTTTGCCAACTTCACCCAATTACACCTATATTCCCAAAAATGCCATCGACAGTAATCGCTCTACGGCGTGGGGCGAAGGGGTTAAGGGCGATGGTATCGGCGAATCGCTCGACTTTGATTTTGGCAAGACGGTTCTCGTTACTGCAATGGATATTGTGAATGGCTTTACCGAAATGCACACGACATTGGGAAATCTTTATTTTCTTAATAATCGCATTAAGAAAATAAAAATTATTTTCGACGACGGCGAAGAAGAAATCTCTCTACGCGATAACTGGGAAGCCCCGCAATATATCAAATTGGTATCACAGCATAAAACGACAAAAGCAAAAGTGACGATCAGTGAAATTTATAAAGGACAAAAATGGGACGATACGTTAATTTCCGAAATTAATTTTTTCGGAAAATAAGTGCAGGCGGTATTAGCCGTCGGCTAATACCGCCTGAGAATAATTTCTTGCCAAGTTGGCAAGAAATTATATCTTACACTTATGCAGAAGCTCACTGTCGGCGAATTCAAAAATCGATTTTCAGAAGTGTTAGCACAGGTTCGACGCGGCGAGACGATTTATGTGCAGTACGGCAAGAAACGCAAGATCGTCGGCGTGTTCAGTCCATATACTACAGAAAAAAAACCGAAGCGCAAACTCGGAATCCTCGAAGGCAAAGCAAAAATTACAATAGAGCGCGACTTCAAGATGACCGAAGAAGAATTTCTTGGATTATGAAATATTTAATCGATACGCATATCTTAATTTGGTCGTTAACACAGCGCAAGCGAATACCGCGAAAAATCTTTTCGCTCTTAGAGACGGCGCCGGAGATTCACGTGAGCGGCGTCAGCTTTTGGGAAATATCGTTAAAATTCGGCTTGGGAAAACTTACCATGAGCGGCATCTCGCCCGAAGCACTCCCCAACACGACACTCAGTATGGGTTTTCAAATTGCCATACCAGAAATTAGTACAATAGCAAGCATTCATCGATTGCCGCTACATAAACACCGCGACCCATTCGATAGAATGCTCGTTTGGCAAGCGATCTGCGAAGACTATACTTTGTTGACAGCCGATGCCGCAATGAGCGAATACAATAAAAGTGGATTACGATTCGTCGTCTGACGGCGCTGCCGCGAGAAACGCAGAGTTTGCCGAATTTCTGTCGCGCCTCGTCAACGGTGACGTTGCGGCGTGGAGTCGTTTTATCGCCGAGTTTCACCCGCTCATTGCTTCGATCGCCGCGCGCGCATCGCTCGAGCACGCCGAAGACATCGAGCAAGAAATCTATCTCGCTGCGGTGAGCGACCATTTCAGGCTGTTGCAACGTTTCGACGGTGCAAGTCGGCCCGCGTTTTTGGTTTATCTCAAACACATCGCCGAAAATACCGCGAAAAACTTTTTGCGCAAGCAATACCGACGCCAAGCCGATTTGGGCGAGGCGCTCGAATATTTAGCCGACGAACGCGACACGCCCGAAGCGTTGCTCATCAAACAGGCCGATTTAGCGCGGCTCGACGCGGCCATAAACGAATTACGACCCGACTACCAGAACGTACTGAAATTGCTGCTCAAAGGTTACCGCCACCGCGAGGTGGCAGAACTGTTAGTAATCCCCCTGAAGACATCTTTGACTTGGGCAAACCGCGCCATGCAAGAGCTCAGAAAAAAATTCAATCTTGAAATAAAAACGCGCGGGGAGAACATCTTACCATGAATACGAAACCCGACTACGAACTTTTAGAGCGCTATATCCAGAAGACGCTGGGCGTCGCCGAACAGGCGGCTGTCGCGAAGCGGCTTAAAGACGAGCGCGCTTGGTTCGAGGCGCATCTTGAGTTGAAAGAAGCGCTCTGGCTTTCGGCGACAGGCGTGGCGGCGAGCGCGCAATTGCGAGAGAAGGTGCAGGCAATGGTGAAACGCGAGCGCGCCGGGTTTGTCAGTATTCTGATAACGATTGTGAAAGAAAAAATTACGATTTCATCGGCCGACCAGTCGGGCGGCGATTTTCAAGGTATCGCCGCCGAATTTGCGCTGCGCGGAAAGAGCGAAGCGGGGCCGGTCACGATCACGCGCAAGATCGAAGGTCGCACCGTGACGATTCTATTAACGCCGCTCAAGAAAAAAGAAACGTTCGCGCTGGCGGTACGCCTCGCAAAAAAAGAAGCGCTCTCGGCGCGTCTCGTCATCGACGACACCGAACTCGAAACCGTCGCCGACATGGGGCGCGAGGGCGCATTCGACACGCACCTCAAAGCGCCGGTGAGCGCCGATGTCGTGTTCTATAAAAAGAACAAGAAGGCTTTTACGGTGAATTTGAAGCTAAAGAGCGAGCGGTAGGGGGAGTTTAGAGAGCAAGCAAAGTTAGATCGAAGGTAATAATTTTTCGATAGCTCTCAAAATCTTTGTCGGTAGTAAGAATCGCTGCGGCGTGATTCACCGCATGAGCGACGATCAAGAAATCGATGTGACTACCTTGAATACCTGCATTCTGGCACTCGTTAAAAAATTTGGCGGCAAGAGTGTGATCGTCGTTTGTTGCCAATAGTTGCGGAAAATAATCGAGCTGCTCTACAAGCGCTGCGAATTGCGGCGGTTGACGAATGCCCGATAAGAGTTCTTGTTTTATGATGCCGGGTACAAGAACGCGATTTTCTTCGATGAATCGAGTCAAAAGACGTTGCACTTCTCGGTTCGGATTGTTTCTACGTAGCGTCAACGACCAAACCGACGTATCGACAATTATATTCACGGACGCTTGCGGGATTTTTTGTAATCGTATTTTGGATCAAATTCGATGCTGCCAAAAAATTGCACAATATCTTTTTGTCGTCGCCTTTGAATAAACTCGCTCAAAGCCGTATTCACGGTATCTTTTTTCGATTTGAAACGACCGAGCTTTAACGCTTGGGTCAATAGCTTATCGTCGATCGCTAAATTTGTCGCCATGGTTACACATATAGTCACACAATATGATGTGTCAATGAGTTTTGGAATTTTTTGAGAATGCGCGCCCTCCGATGAAATCAGGGCGCACACTTAGTCGCGAAAGCGCGGCGACTCAGATTGAAAAACTCGCTGATGCGAGTTTTTCAACTTTTCTGAAATAAAATTGTTGCTATCTGACATCCTTACCTATAGCGCAGGCATTGCGTGCGTGAAGGAGAGAAGATGTTACGAATTATTGCTCTTACGTCGCTACTGGGGTTGTGCATGTGCGCGCACACCGGCGACGGCACATCAACGACAATTACAAACACGGTGAGCACCGCACAAACGTGCAAGGTTTATGCGACAAATCTCACCGATACGACAAACAGTATCACGTACAGTTGCACGTTCAACGGTTCGACGACGCTCAGTTGCACGAACGGGGGAGCGGAAACAATAACAATTACGTACCCCGATTTGAAATCGTTTGTAAACGAAGCTGCAACGCCGGTATCGGTATTTAATAAAAATGCGGCATCTTCGATGGTAAGCCAGAGCGCGACGCCATCGCTGGCATATAATATTACTTACACTTATAACGCCGCAGGCCAGTGGTCGGGAACGACAAATATTAACAATGGCGTCACGACAAGCATTACGTACACCGCGTGGGATGCAAATAATCGCCCGACCGCGGGCACAGCGTCGTTTACTGCCGGAGCGGTTTGCACCGGTCGCGCGCTAACGACGAACTATGTCGATGGCTCGACACGCACGCGCACAACCGTCGCCAGCGGTGGCGTGGGGACAAATTGCGGATTGCTGAATATTCCCATCAATCAAGTCGATGTGGTCGGTAACCCCGTGCAGATACTCGGACGCAATATTACAACGAACGCGACCGCGACGGCGTGTTATTGAAAAATTCAAAAAAAGAGATGCATGATGAACTATAAAACTATCGTTGTTGAATCCAACCGTGGGATATTTAAGAGCAGCTATCAGAAACTCGGGCCGCTGATCGACGATGCTTGTAACAAATTGGCCGGGCAAGGTTACGAAGTCATTTCGATTTGCACTATTGGTATACCCAAAGAACCGGCGGCTTTGGTCACCGCAGTCAAAAGGAGCTGATATGAAAAACAGATTTCGAGTAACGCCAAAGTGTTTGCTGATTTTTCTTTTCTTGCTACTAATCACCTCCTGCAAAACCGCGCAAGTCGACGAGCAGCCGCAAGCCGCGCCCGTTGCCGACGCGGCAGCGAGCGCAGACGCCGAGGCATGGGCGCAGGCCGACAAAGGCCGCATAAAAAATATTTTTGAATTGAAAGATTCGTTCACCGACCCCGCGGTGCGTGAGACCGCCGAGGCGTACTTCACCGGCGAACTCGACCGTGCGATCAAGAATTTTGCCAAAAGCAAAAATGTTCCTTACGATGTTTTTGATTTGCGCGTTTGCGCCAACGACGCGACGGGTAAGTTGGTATGCCCAGGCAAACTCTATGAAGTCTTCAGTTTTATGGCGCTCGCAAATGCGACAGTCAAAAAGTGGCGTAGCGACGTTGCCGTGGCACAGTCGGGGTCTTACACGATTGTCAAAGTTAAATCGGGTATGACTAGCGGCAGACCTGAAAGAGTCGTCGGTGTGCAACAAGACGATTTCTACTTCTTACGCGATGGCGAAAATCTTATCTTAGATAAAATCAAAAATGTCACGCACCCAAAATCTTCGGGCGGCGAATGGGAAATCATGCAAGCTATCATCGAACGACCGAGAGCCGACGAATATGCGCAACTACTCGATTTCGCATATATCGATAAGCTGCGATTATCGGACACATTCATGTTTGAATATTGTAAGTCTGCCGGTGGCGATTACACATTCAGCCCCGATGGCAAAGTGAAATTTAATGATTATGACATGGATGGAGATTATGGTCGTTTTAGTGGCGCTTGGGTGTATGACGGTTCGATGATAAAAATAAAATGGAAGCCCGCAAGAAAAAGAGTGCGCGCGGCCGCAAATCTGATTGTTTACTTCGGGCCGGATGCTTCTTCAAAGGGAAGAACCGTTTGTCTTGAAGAGACCAAAGAGACGAACCCACAAATCGGCCCAACCTGCGGAGAAGAGCACACATTTTGGACGAACTGTCAGTGATGTGCGAACTGAAAAACTGCGCCGGTCACGCAGAGCGACCAGAACGCTATTCCACCGCGTCCCACTCGGGCGGCTCAGGTGTGATCTTCTTTTTTAATCCAGTTTTCTATCTCGATATTCTGGATTCTCGAATAGTGCCTTTCGTTATTTGTTACCAGCGTCAGCCCGTTTGCTATAGCGATTGAGGCGATGAATATATCGGCATCTAAGAGCGGTAAACCTTGCTTTCTTAAAGTTGACTTTATAATCCCAAATTGCATCGCAGCCTTGTCGTCGAAAGATACTATCGTCAGTTTGCCAGAGAGGGTTTTGATGCTGCTTATATTTTTTTCTGTATAGTCAGAATTGTAGGCGCCAAAATAGAGTTCCGCCTTCGAAATTATCGAGAAAGCTAGATTTTCAATGCCAACGGAGGTTACTTTTTTCTCAATATCTTGATTGCCGTTCAGCCAATAGATAATCGTGTCAGTATCGAGGAGAAAAATCATACTTCTCGCGAAGAGGTGCGGGCAGACATGATATCTTCAACGATTTGGCTGGATGATCGGTTGTCTTTCCAGATACCGCAAAGATTCGATGACACTTCTTTGGCTAAAGGCGTTACAGAAATTCGCACTTTCACCCCTTCTGGAATATTGATTTTCTCATCAAGTATAATGCTGTTGTTTTCAATGTGACCTGTAGCAATCATGGAAACCTCCGCATATTAAGATTCTGCGTCTTGGCACTTGAATGTACAACACAGTGCGGTATACGTCGAGTAAATTCTATTTCATGATACGGCATGATGAGGCTAAGCACGCTACTCCGCAGCATCCCACTCGGGCGGCTTTGAGCGCTTTTTTACCTTCGCCAAGACGTGCTTTGCGTCAGATATGATCTTTTCTTTAATTTTGCTTTTGTAATACTTTTCAAAAAAATGAAAGGTTGATAGATCTTCTACTTCTTTGGTAAAAAAATACATTGCTAATTGGTTGATAGAGACGCCTTCTTTATCGGCAATTTTTTCTATCTTGTGCTTCAGTTCGCGGGGTATTCGCAGGGTTAATGTACTCGCATTTTTACTCATTTAACCACGCCGCCCCTCACCTTTTTAAGCAAAGGTGAGGGACACCCCTCCAAAGGAGGGGATGTTGTGAAGAACATAATCAAATATGAAATCCCCCTGAAATAAAAATCGCTACCCGCGACATTCTTTCAGATAAGGTTTGGCTTCGCTGAATCTTATCTGAAAACTTAAGGAGACAATATGAAACTACGCTTTAACGCACAAATTCTTTTTACCGGCATCATGCTTGTCGGCTTCTTTCTGCCGTGGGTGACCATTCCCGGTCTTGGCTCAATGATTGATATTTCGGGCTACAACGCACCCGGCCGCCTTACCGCAATCATGCAAATGGCTGGCGAGCGCTCGGCGTCGGGACTCGGCTATGCCTATCTCGTATATCTGATTCCCGCACTCGCGATACTTATCGCCGCACTTAATATGAACAACAAAGCAACACACATCGTGTCGTTGATTTTGGGGCTTATACCCGTGCTGCCGTTTGCATACGTTTTGGTTGTCGGTGCCTCGGCGGCGTTGCAACCCGTGGCATTCGGTGCGTACCTCACTGCGCTTGCGGGCTTGCTTTTGATTCTCAGCGCCGTCGGAGTGATTCGCTTCGGCGAAGAGACCGGCGATGGGGCGAATCTTGCCGCAGTTTTCAAAACGCATGGCAAAAAAATCGGCATCGGTGCCGGTGCTGTGGTCGCGGCGATATTAATTTTTCTCGGCGGCCGCATGATCTATCGCAAAGTTACCGCACCCGCAACGGCGTTTACCGTCGCCTCTGCATCGGCTTCGAGCCATCTGCCCGCTTCGGCGAATTATAGCCACGAGGCCGCGAAAGCGTTCGACGGCTATCGCGCGAGTGCTTGGGGCGAAGGCGCTAAAGGCGACGGTATCGGCGAGAGCATCGCTGCAACTTTCGACGGCACGGTTAAAATCAAAAGCATCGGCATTATCAACGGCTTTACCGACACGCACGCAACGTTCGGCAATCTGTACCCGCTCAACAACCGCGTGAAAAAAGCGAAGCTCATTTTCGACGACGGCGAAGAGACGCTCGTTTTCGAAGACGGCAAAGAAAGCGAACAGACGATCAAGCTCGCTTCGGCGCACAGCACCAAATCGGCAAAGCTTGTTATTCTCGAAGTCTACAAAGGCGCAAAGTGGGATGACACGCTGGTATCAGAACTCGCGTTCTACGACAAATAAATTTTCGAGACCAATCTATTCCTTGGCGGCAGTCGGACATATCTGCCGCCCAGAGCTGAAATTTTTTGCCAATTTCGTCGGTTATATTTAATATGTCCAGATGAGAACTAATATATCTACCTTGAAACAAGGGTTGAGCGCGGCGCTAGAGAAAGTGAAATCGGGGCGCACAATTACGGTATTAGAGCGCAAGACGCCCATTGCGCGTATCGTACCCTTCAAAGCTGAAAAAGTGCCGAAGCTCAGCCTGCGTGAGCCAACGCGAGAATTCGTCGATTTAAATATTCGAGTCAAAATTAAGTCCGACCCGGCAAAGATAATCGCAGAAGATCGCGAAGAGAAATGGTTTACTACATAGATTCGTCGGCGCTCTTACGCCTATTACTAAAATCTCCAGAGCGCATCGCTGGCTTTAACGCATGGAAAGACTCGATCAGCAGTCAACTTTTAGCGATTGAAGCCGCGCGCACACTCGATCGCCTGCGCCTGCAAGGCGAAATTACCGATGAAGAACTTTCTAATCTAAAAAAGCAACTGAATATTATGCTCCAGAGCATGACACTTGCAGCAATTGACGAAAATGTCACGTTACGCGCGCAAAATGCATTTCCAACGGTAGTTCGTAGTTTAGACGCTATTCATTTGGCGACGTTGCAGTTGTGGCAAGACGAAATGCGTGAACCGCTAACGCTTGTAACTCACGACAAGCAGTTAATAACCGCCGCCAAAGCACTGGGGGTTAGACTTTACGAAACCCAAAAGTGATCTGCCACCGACGACGGCTCGCGCTTACGCTTGCCTGCCCGCGAGCTTACCTGCCGCACAATTACGGTATGGCAAAACAGTAGATATTCCCCGATGCGCTGCAACTGGGCGTGGGACCCTTTGTCCAAGTTGGTGTTAAACTACCGAGGCTGCCGCCCGAGCCATTCTGTGATATATTCGCCGCCCATGTATTGCAGGTAGATGTAGCGCCCCCACCCATCACAGCCAAACCGGCGCCATCGGTACCAGACCAAATTGCAGTAACACCGACTGCGAGGTTTTTTGACTCTGTATTTTGTAGCGGATTTTGCAAGTTGCCCGAAAAAAGCCCCGCTGTGCCCATTGCAATAACCTGATCTTGCGTGTTGAACCATGTCTCCGTACTCGATAGTGCGCAAGCAGAACCCGCTTGACCGAAAAGGCGACAAGTCATGTCGGCACTCGCAGTGCTCAGCCAAGCGACAAATGGGCCTGATAACCCGTTCGCCACGCCGAGCGCGTTGCAAACACAATCTGCTTTGGAAATTCCGGTACCCGAGCAGCCGCCCGCTACAAAATCCGCCATATCCCCCCGACTGGTTATACTTGTAATAAACGCATAGAGGCGCTTGGGTTTGCTTTGGCTATCGGGTGAAGGTATTCCGGCTGGGTTTTCAAGCTTGTCTCTGAGTCCAATATTACTGCAATTCGGGGGGATTAATAGCAGTACAAAAATAATCCCCACGAGCCGTAGAGAGGTTGAAACTACCATCATATTTAGTTATTAAACTATTTTTTATTGTTTGTCTATAATCTATTTGTAGTATAGACATTTTGTTAAAATCTGCTTTAGAATAGCAGCATGAAAAATGCAATTGCAGCGTCTTTTCTCATCGTCGCCTTAAACGCCTGCAGCCAGAAGCCGGTGACAGCCGTGCAAAACACCACCCCAAGAGGCGCCTGTAATTATATTAACGACGGTTATTGCAACGAATACTACGGCGGCTCGATCGACAAAAAATGGATCGACGACAACAACTGCAGGCCGCTGAAAACTACGGTCATCGATAAATGTCCGACCGAGAAGGCGGTGACGCGCTGCGTTTTCGACGCGGGTACGTTTCAAGAGCGGCACATGTTGATTTACCGACAGCAAATTGTGGCTGCTTATTGCTCTGCCGCAACCGGTGGCGTTAAAAAGGCACCATAGTCGCCGTTATTCCAAAATACCCATTTGTCTCGCTCGATTCAACGCTTGCGTTTTACTTTGCACGCATAATTTTTCGTAAATATGTGCGATATGCACGCGCACTGTATTCGGACTAATATCGAGTTCTTCGGCAATATCGCGGTAGGTCATGCCGAGTGCCGTAAGATTTAATATTTCCGTTTCGCGATCGGTTAACGGCGACTCGCTGGCGTCGGTACTTTTGTTCTCGTCTAAAATTTTACGCGCTACGCGCGTGCTCAGTGTCGCTCCACCTAAGAGAATAACGTCGAGTTCGGCAAGAAACAACGTCTCGTTCGTATCTTTAAGAATATACCCGGCGATACCAAGCTTCATGAGACGTACGATGCGCGCTTGATCTTCAAAAACAGTGAAGACGACAACTTTGATTTCGGGAAACCGATCGCGCACAAAAGGTATCAACTCTTCGCCGTTCATGCCGGGCAGTTCGAGATCGACCAATAGTAAATCGCAGGGGCTTTCACCGAGTCGCGCGAGTGCAGATTCTGCCGACGGACAGAGCGCGCGCAGCGTATAACGATTGTTCGCGGCGAACAAATCGACGAGCCTCTGCTGAATAATCGGCTGGTCTTCGACGACAACGATGTTAGCCATTATCGCCTTGTTTGTTCTTGATACGCAGCAAGAATAAAGCTCCTTCTCGGTGCGATCGTATTTGTGCTTGCGCTCCGATTTGTCGCGCACGCTCGGCGATACCTTTAAGACCGCCGCGCTCCGCGACCCCCCGCCAAGTAAACGCCGGCCTATCTTGAAAAAACCAAAGAAGTATCACCTCGCGTCGCTCGCGTACACCGAATGCGATGCGTCGTGCATGCGAATGTCGAATAATATTCGCCGTCCATTCGGCGAGGATGCGTTCGATATGTAAGAGCGAGAACGCTTCGATAGTTATCTCTTCTAACGGTTCGTCGAACGAAATTTCATAACGCCCGAGCGCTACGAAGCTTTGTTTTACTTTTAGTAATTGTGCGCGCAATGAATCGATTTTTTCTTCGCCTTTCAGAATATGTGCGAAGTTACGAACATTTTCGAGAGCCGCATGCGCAAGTACGCCGAGATGCACACGGGGTATTTCTCGGTCGTTTTCGACGATGACACAAATCTGCGACAGTTGCGCGCCGACGGTATCGTGTAAATCGTGCGCTAACCAGAGCTTATCTTGCAGATGTTTAAGCTCCGTCTGCTGGTTTTGGTATTCGAGTTCACCAACACTGCGTTGTAGTCGCTCGTTAGCGACAGCCAACGATTTTCTGAGTTCAAAATCTACCCGCTCGAGTTTGCGAATATACCAGTTACCCGTAACGGTCACCGCGAGCGCGACGGTAATTCCGCCGACACTCGTCAAGAACGCCGGGTGGGTAAAGCTTTCGCCGCCATTGAGCATTACAAAGGCATAAATTACAACCTGTAACGCATATATAAAAAACGCCTCGAACGCAGAAAAGCGTAAAACCATCGAGCCGCCAAAAAAAGTCAGCATCAGCATCGTCCAATACGGGCTCTGCACGCCGCCCGTCATGAGCGTCAGGCGCGACACGCCATAACCGGCGTCGGTGACGATCAGAAAGCCGAGCAGGCGCATCACCCACGGTAGCGCACGCAGCGGGCTTACCGATAGCATGAGCACCGCAAGCGCAATTGTAATAACTATGACACGAAAAAAAATAAACTCTTGCGGATTAGCTTTGTGGAAAAACGGGTCGACGAATGCAAAGGAGAAAAACGCAAAGATAACAAGCGCCGAAGCAACGCTAACGCCCCGCGCGATTTTAAGTGCAATCTCCGCTTCAAAAGTCGCATTTTGCATAGGTTGACTCATAAATCTAGCTATGGAATTCCATAGCGATGCCATGACGCGCGCTCAACCGCTCAATAGACAAGGAAATACGCTCGCCTATTTAGCGCTATTCGCTAACCCTAACGCCCTTAATTGTTCGTCGAGATTCGCCAAATCGGTCGGCAGAATTACCGTCGCATCTTTACGCGCGATACCCGACAGTTTGCCGAGGTATGTTTCGGTGAGCC
>JAFEGD010000153.1 GCA_018240245.1 Spirochaetota bacterium
AGGCGCGTTCGGAGAGTGAAATTTGCTCGGCAACGACATCGACCTCGAAGCCGTAGCGTTTTGCGGCGGCGGTAAGGTACGCCGAGTTACCGCGCCGGTTATGGCCGAAGTGGTGGTCGTCGCCGATGACGATTGCGCGCATATTGAGCCGTGCGAGCAAAAACTCGCGCAAAAAGGTGCGTGCCGATTTTTGCAGCGTCGCGCGCGATATGGGGTAGAAGATTGCATAATCTAATGCGGTTTCGGCAAACGCAATTTTCTTTTCGTCGAGCGTCGTCAGGCGGCTGTCGTGCGCCAGCTTTTTCATAATCTTTTTCGGACTGGGCTCGTAGGTCACGAGAACGGACGGCATACCGAGCGCGTGTGCTCGGTCGATGGTCGTTTGAATGAGTGCGCGGTGGCCGGGGTGCAGGCCGTCGAAGTCGCCCATGGTGACGACAGACCCGCGCGCGAAAGTGGGGAGTGCTTCAAGATTGTCAATTATCAACACGCGCTTCGACCGACACGAATACGCGGCAAATCAAAAGAGGTTTACACCCTGTCGTTACAAATAAGACCTCGCCGATGCCCAGTGGCCGTAAACGTAAACGTAGAAAAATCGCAAATCATAAGCGTAAGAAAAAGCGTAGAGCAAACCGTCATAAAAAGAAATAAGCGGCGAGGTACGCTAAAAGGTTATCCGGGAATTTTTTCCCGGATTCTGTTGGTAATCTCTTCGATACGTCTTTGTAGCTCTTCTGTCGTCGCCTTACCCGAACTTTGAAACTCTTTCAGGGCGTTGGTAAGGCTCTCTGACATTTCATGCGCTTTTGCTTCGTAATCTTTAACCGAGACCAGAAGATCGTTCACAAATTTTTTGACGCGCGTCGACGCATCGCCACTTTCGGTGCTCCCTCTGGCGATGAGATCGTTAATCCCTTTTTCGGTCGCCTTGAAAGCCGTGTGCAAGTTATCTTCCATACCTTTTGCCGCGCCGATACCTAAGTTCACGATGCGTTTAAGTAGTTCTTCCATAAAACCCCCCGAGCCTATCGGCACCTGCGCGATAGGTTGCTTGCAGCGTCTGCGAGGCGGCTCGGTACAGACAAGCGATTTTTGAGAGCTGCAAAAGGGGCGCGCGATTTTTCAGGGGGTGCTGGCAACATAAGCAGTGCCATCATTTGCCCCCTGATAAATCGCGCGCCCTGCAAAAGTAGCTTACTCACTATATAGAAGGAAAAAAAGGGCTCAATGGGATTTCTGAGTGACCTCAAAACTTCGGTCGTAGCAGCGGGACGCGTTGCCGAGACTTCGTTCGTATTTGCGCGGCATGCACAGTTCTTTGCGCGCCTGGTGACGAACCCGACGGCTAGCGAAAGTGCGCGCGAGCTGCGGCGTATTTTTGAAACTTTGGGTGCGACGTATATCAAGCTCGGACAATTCATCGCTTCGGCGCCGGGAATTTTTCCCGATGCGTATGTGACAGAAATGCAGGCGCTTTTAGACAACACGACGCCGGTGGATTTCGCGCTCATCGAAAAGATCTTAAAGCGCGAACTCGGCGCGGACTATCGCAAGTATTTTCGCAGCATCGAAGAATTGCCGCTCGCGTCGGCGTCGATTGCGCAGGTACACGCGGCGGTGCTCGCCGACGGCGAAAATGTCGTGCTCAAGATACAGCGGCCTAATATCGAAGCGCGCATGGACGCCGACTTGGGACTCATGGCGTTTGCGGCGCGGCTGTTAGAAGTTCTACTTCCCGAAACCAAGCGTGTGGGTGTCACCGACGTGATTCATGAATTGGGTCGCTCGATGGCCGACGAAACCGATTTCTTGCAAGAGGCAAAAAATATCGCCGAGTTCGATAATTTCCTGAGTTCTATTAACGAGGACGAAGTGATTGTGCCGCGCGTCGTTAAGGCCTTGAGTACGAAGCGCGTTCTCACAATGTCGCGCCTTTATGGTGCTTCGCTCACCGATCTGGGCGTTGTGCGTAAGTACGCGAAAAATCCACAAGCAGTACTCGAGAAGGCGCTCGAAACGTGGTTTCAGTCGCTGGCGATCGCCGGTTTTTTTCACGCCGACGTGCATGCGGGTAATCTCATGATCTTAGAAGACGGCCGCATCGGATTTCTCGATTTCGGTATCGTCGGGCGCTTTAGCCCGAAGGTTTTCGAGTCGCTGTGGCAACTGATCGAAGGCGTCGGCGCGAAAGATTACAAAATGATTGCGCGCGCGCTGATCGGTATCGATGCCACGGGCGGTGGCGGACAAAAAGTCGAAGAAGCGAAATTTGCCGCCGAGCTCAAATCTGTTTTCGAGAACGTTAAAAATTTCTCGGACGGCGTCGAGCGCACGCTCGCGCGCGGCGACAATGTGCAGCTTGAAGAAAACGATATCAACGATATGTTACTCGAGATCATATCTGTCGCGCGCGATAACGGTCTTAAAATTCCACGCGAGTTTGCGTTGCTGATTAAACAATTCTTATATTTCGACCGGTATGCGCAGATTTTGGCGCCGGGAGTTTCAGTGTATTCGATGGGTCACGCGCAAAAGCGGCTTCTATAAAATTCGGCTATGGACATTCTCGAATACTTAGATAATTCCCCCGCACCGGCGTGGGCGGCAGAAAATGCGGCAACGCTCCTAAAGACAGCGGGGTTTCACGAAGTTACAAAGGTTACGGCGGATTGCCCGCGTAAAATAATTATGCGCCCGCATGCAGGTATGCTCTTTGCGGCGGTCTTGCCCGAAAAGAAAGCGGCGACACCGATACCCTTGCGTATCGTCGGCGCGCATACCGACTCGCCGCATTTGCGCCTGAAACCGAATGCGCTGCAAAAAACGCAAGGGCACTCGGTCTTAGCGAGCGAGATTTATGGGGGGATGCTCAACTACACATGGTTCGACCGCGAACTCGGCGTCGCCGGTGAAGTTTTTTATAAAGTTGAAGATCGCATTGCACGTAAACTCGTGCAGATCAAGAAGCCGGTGGCAATCGTGCCGTCGCTCGCAATCCACTTGCAGCGCGGTGTTAATGAAGATGGGTTTGCGCCGCCGAAAGCAGCTTCGTTAAACGCCCTCTTTTCGCTCGCCGAACCCGCGCTCACTTGGCACGAATATTTGGCGCGCGAAACTAAAATTGCGGCGGAAAATATTTTAAGTTACGACCTTTCGCTCTTTGATTTGCGTGGTGCGGCGCGCGGCGGCTTTAACGATGCACTGTTATTCTCTGGACGCCTCGATAATCTCGTGAGTTGCTTTACTGCGACGCGCGCGCTTGCCACAACGGAAGCGCAAGATCGCATTTCTGCAATCTTGCTTTTCGACCACGAAGAAATCGGCAGCGTCTCTGAAAGCGGCGCCGAGACGCAGCTCACAACCGAACTCATCGCAGCGTGCGCAAACGCCGCAGGCGTCCCGGCGGCCGATTTGCGTACGGCCTTGGGCCAAAGTCTTTTTTTGTCGGCAGACATGGCACACGCGGTGCATCCGCATTTTGCCGAAAAGCACGACACTGAAAACCGCCCGCGTTTGGGGGGCGGCGTCACGCTCAAGGTGAACCAGAATCGCCGTTACGCGAGCTCTGCCGCGACCCAGGCCGTATTTCATGATCTGTGTATGCGGCACGGCATTGCGTCGCAAATTTACACGCACCGCAACGATTTGCCGTGTGGTAGTACGATTGGGCCAATCGTGAGCGCGCGCTTAGGGGTGCCGACGCTCGATGTCGGCGTGGCGATGCTCGGCATGCATTCAAGCCGTGAAACGTGCGCGTGGGATGATCTTGCCGCTTATCAAAATTTCATGACGCAGTTTTTTGCGTATTGATTATGATTGTGCAAGATACATTTCAGCACTCAATATGGGTCAATAGTGTCCCCGACACGAAATGATTTCAATCGATTCATCTTTGACACGATATATTAATCGATGCTCATCGGTGATTCTTCGCGACCATTGACCGGCACGGTCGGCTTTGAGAGGTTCGGGCTTTCCAAGACCATCGAACGAATTACGCAATATGTCCTTAATCAGTTCTTCGATCTTCTTACGTACTTGTTTATTCGTTTGCCCCCATTGTGTAAATTCGTAAAAGGCTTCGGGGTGAAATGTAATATTTCGCTTCAAGGTAATTTTTCGACAAATGCAGCGAATTCTTCTGCGGTAAATGTAATGCCATTACCGGCATTGAGTTCGTTTGAACGGCGCTCTATCGTCGATTCAAAAGACTCGCCCACGGGTTCGACACGGAGCATAATTTCTTGATTCGGAAACATTTTTTTGAACCCTTCGAGAATATTAGCATTGAGATTTTCGCTATGGATGCGAATCGTTGCTGTTGTATGCTCTGCGACCATAGGGGCAACATATCGCTGATTGTTCATCACGGCAAGAAAATATCACCCCAACGCACCGGTGCGGCTGTTGATCTTGTCTAAAAAATCGAAGTCGAGATTCAGCGTTTCGTCGCCGTCGAAGTAGGTTTTGAGTTCCGTATAGATGATCGCGGGTAGTGAATTGGTTTTCAATAGATTCGGGTGGATAGAGTACTCGACCCAACGCCCCTGCTTGTTGTCGAGCACGAGATCAGAATCGCGCAAGATTGACAAGTGTTGCGAAATCGTCGGCATCGACAGGCGGAGCATCAACTTGATGTCGTTGACGACGAGCGGGCGACGCGATAAGAGCGCGAGAATGCGTAACCTCTGCTTATCGGAGAGCGCCTTGAACATACGTTCGTATTCGCGCAATTGCACACATAACGAAACGACGAATTGAGGCGTGCCGTCAAGTGAGTCGTATATGCCTTGTCTCTCTGCTATAGATTAGATAATTGACTCAAATCTTGAAGTTATTTTTTGTCGTTCTCTGCGCTGTTCTTATCGTACCGCAGGTTTTATGGGGAGTAATCAGCCCGCCGGGACTTGGGCCGTCGAATACAGCATCATGGTTCGTGACCGGAGTTCAGCAATATCTCGATAAAAAGCGTGAAATTAAATCGCTTACGTATGCGGGGGTCGCACACCTGAGCACGACGCAATCAGATAATCCTCTCGAAAAGCAAGGCATTTTCGTATTGAATGAAGAAGTATACCACCAATGGAGTCCTTACTGGCAATACTCTCTTGCATTGAGCTATCGGCGACAAAACGAATACGAAGACGGCGAAGACGCGCTCAATAGCAATCCGGCGACGAAGCAAGAATTTCGCGCTTACGGTCGTTATACTTTTTCGCTGCCTTTTGGGCAATTCAAATGGACGCTTGCGTATCGGCAAGAGTTTCGTCGCTTTTTATCCACTAATTTTGAAAACATTGATTCGCTTTACCAATTTCGTAGTCGATTCAAATCGCAAGTTATCTGGAAAGTCGATAATGCGGGCAAACACCGCTTCACGCTTGCCGCAGAATTTCTTTTTTCGACGAGCCGCTTGCAATCGGGTTTATGGACGCCTTTTGGGTACAAAGAAACTCGTTTGGGGTTCTATTACACTTTGCTACCCCAAGAGACACAGGTCTCATACAGTGTCGGTTATATGAACGACATTATCGGCTACGGCAATTCTCTAGTTGACGATAATTATTTTACTTTTGAAGCTGTTTTTCTGGATCCCTTCTCTTAGCGTTAATAGGGCGCTATCGCTATTGCGTGTAGCTTAAAAATTAGAAAAAATTTTCTCTGGTGGAAATTGCTTGGTTGCCAAAATCTCATGGCACGCCGCCATCATCTCGCGCGAGCCGATCAACAGTACCGCGCCAAAATGTATAGCGTCGAGCGCTTGCAGACGGTCTTGCACATACGCGCGGTATTCGGCCTGCGAATGCGCGCGCAGTTGCCGTACGGGAAAATTCGTTTTCAGGCAGTCGATGTCGGGTTCGGCGTGTTCGGCTGCGATGCCGTAGAGTAGGGTGTCGGTCGAAAACCCACGCGCTCGCCGTTCAAGCATTGCCGAGCGTATCGCTGAAATACCGGTGCCGTGCGTCAAAAAGAGTATCGGGCGCGGGTCGGCGAAGTCGCAGAGAAAGCCGCTACCTTGTGGGTGAAAAACAGAGAGCGTTTCTGCGGTAGGGATTTCGTCGCGGCTCATAAAAAAGAGCGTCTCTTCGCTCGGGTGCGAAGCGAATGCGAGCATTTTGGGCTTATCCGCGGCGGTGAATTGGATCTGCGCGTATTGGCCCGGTTTATAAGAGTAATCTTGCGGGCGCTCTAAGTGTAATTGTAAAAAGCCACCTGCGTCATGCATGGCGGTCTGAATTTTTAATACGAACATGGGTTTTGCGCCGCAGGTAATCCGCCAGAAGTCTTAGAGGAGATGCACATGCTTCTTGTACGCCTTTTCGAGAAATTGGGTTTCGTGGCCGCGCACGTATTCGGTGAATTCGAAAAACACTTCTTTTGAAACGGGCTTAGTGGCGTTGTAGCCTTCTTCAAAAACCCGAAAAAGTTCGAAAAAGCCGACTGTGCGCGCTGCGAGCGCGACGGGCTTTATCACGACCGGCGCGAGCGGATGCTTAGAGAGCTCAAAAAACGATTCGAGATTTTGTACGACGAGTTTCAATTGCTGCACGCGGTCGACGAGTGTGTTGCATTTTTTATATAGTTGTGGCAATTTTTTTAGATCGATATGGTAGATCGAGTTGTGCTGCACAATCGCCTTCTTCTCTTTTCGAATAACGTCGGCCATCTGGCGGTCGAGTTTGTCGGTAATTTCATTCAAGAGCAGCAAATTCTCGATGCGCTCGCGGCTTTTTTCGGTGAGCATGCCCTTGAAGCGCCCATACGTTTTGGTCGCGAGCGCGTCGCGTTCGGCTTTGCCTTCGAGCGTATAAATGCGCTCGAAAAAATAGTCGGCGAGCGGGCGCGTATTGTCTTGATCGAAATATTCTTTATACGCGAGGTGCGCGCGGCGAATGTGCGTATTGACGACAATTTGTAAAAACGGATCAACTGAAGACACGAATGTCTTCGCGGCAACGCCCATTTAACCATAACCGCAGCGCGAAAAGCCGGGTCAATCATTCCATAATCTACTTTTCGCGGGCGCGTGCGATATAACAATGTGAAGCCTTGTCTTCTGCGGCGAAAATTGTTTCTTGTTTATTGGGTTTCATCTGCGTTTCGGCGTTAACCGCCGAAAAAGAGAAGCTGCGCTTTACGCTCGTGCAAATCGACGGTGAGCCCTATCTCTCGTTCGGCAATCTCAAACGGTTACATGCGAATTTGTCTACGAGCTACAGCGCCGCGTCCGCACAGGGAGAAATCCGCTTCGGCAAGCGCATTATACTTTTCAACGTCGATGGCGACACATACCAAGCGCAGAGTGAAAAGCACGAACTCGACCACGCAGGCGTCGTCGATCGCGACGGGCTCTTCTTTACGCGCGAATTCGTCGAAGAGATATTAAGCGAACTCAATTTGCCGGTTTCGTACCGTTTCACGACGACGCACCTGACAATCGTGCGCAATAAAGAACGCACGCCGGGTGCATCCCTCGATTTTATTATCATCGACGCTGGCCACGGCGGCAAAGACTCGGGGGCGCTCGGTTATTTCGACGCCGCAGAAAAAGATATTACGCTCGCGTTGGCGCATGCTCTCAGGCAACAGCTCAAGGCCGATTATCCGCAACTCAAGGTTTATATGACGCGCAGCAAAGACCGTTTTATTCGGTTAGAAAAGCGTAGCGACATCGCGAATCGGCATAACGCGAAAAGTGCGTTCGGTCTTTTTATTAGTATTCACTGCAATTCGACCTTGTCGCCGCGCGTCAAAGGTTTCGAAATCTATTATTTGGCGCAAAACGGCGACAATATGAAAATGCGTCAAATGCTCTTGCGCGAGAATTTACGTTACGAACGCAGCAGCTATATTCGTCGCCTCACGAGCCAACTCATGAATGCGCAGATACAGCGCGAGAGCAAAACGTTGGCGCGGCAGGTGTTTAAGACGCTGGCGATTCGCCTTGACGGCATGATTAAATCGCGAAAAGTGAAGAAGGCAGATTTTGCCGTCTTGCGGGGGTCGCTCATGCCAGCGATTCTCATCGAGACGGGTTATCTGACCAATAAAGACGATTTGAAACGGCTCATGACGAACGATTATCGTAAGGCGTTTGCCGAGGGCGTCAGTCGCGGCATCGGAGTTTTCTTAGGTGAAATGGCAAAATCTGAAAAGTAAAGCGATCGAGTATTTTGGCGCTCCGCACCGAAAAATCAATGCGTTGATTCGCTACTTACGTACGCCGCTCAATCTTTTTCGTTTTATAATCTTACTCTTTGCGCTCGATTTTATCGCGTTCATGTCGCTGACGAAAAATAGCTATCTACAACTCTTAAACCCTTTGGCAGTTTTGTTTGTGCCGCACGGCGAGCGCTTAACGGCGATGGAGCTCTACTTTCCGCGTTCGCTTTCGCTCACGGGTCTTGAAAAAATGTATCTCGAAGACGCCGATACCGACGCTAAACCGACACCCGGTAATAACCGGGCGTTGCCAGCCACAGAAGGCAAAAATATAGAAAAACCGCTCGGCGAGAACGACATTGCCGCCGAAGTCATTGCGGTGAAAAAGCATGTCGTCAAGAGTGCGGGGCGTATCGGTAATCGGGTACTCAACCCTACCGAAAGTACAGCGCGGCGAGTGATTCTCGAGCTTCTCGCAGGCCCCGAGGGCGAGATCGAATCGCTCAAAGCGCGCAACCTCTTGAAAGAGCCGCTGTTTTTGCGTTCGATCTGGTCGAACGACGGCACACTCTATATTTCGACGGAGAAAGCGGCGTGGGATAAAATGTCGCCGAACGAGCAAAAAATTACAAGCTATTGTATCTCCGAATCGCTGCGCAAAAATTTAGGTGGTGTTAAATTCGCTCTGCTCAAGGAATAACGCCGCCGACGCCTTTCGACATCGAAAGCGCGGCAAATTTTTTACGCACAAAAATTAACTATCCGCTGCAGGTGGGTGTTGTTTTGGGTTCGGGCTTATCGAGCCTTGCCGAGAGCGCACAAAAAAGCGTCGCGGTGCCTTACGCCGAAGTGCCGAACTTTCCGCAGTCGACGGTGGCGGGGCATGCGGGGCAATTCGTCGGTGGCTTTATCGAAGACGCCTCGGTTATCATGATGCAGGGGCGCGTGCATTTCTACGAAGGCTATACGATGGCGCAGGTAGCGCTCGGTATTCGCATCATGGCATCTTTAGGAGTGCGCACGCTTATTTTGACGAATGCCGCCGGTGCGGTCAATACCGCATTTCAGCCCGGCGACATCATGATTATTCAAGACCATATCAACCTCATGGGGGTAAATCCCCTCGTCGGTAAGCACCACGCCGATTGGGGCGAGCGTTTCGTCGACCAAACATCGACGTATACGCCCGAACTCATGGTGCGCGCGCGCGTGGTCGCGAAGGCGCAGAATTTGACGCTGCGCGAGGGCGTCTATGCGGGTCTCACCGGGCCGACGTATGAGACTCCCGCCGAAGTGCGCATGCTGCGCACGTTGGGCGCCGACGCTTGCGGCATGAGCACGGTGCCCGAGGCGATTGTTGCGCGGCAGAGCTGCATGCGCGTTTTGGGGTTAAGCCTTATTACGAATATGGGGGCGGGTCTTGCGGCACCGCTCTCGCATAGCGAAGTCGTTGAGATCGGCGCGCACCGCAAAGACGATTTTCAACGCCTTATCTGTGGTATTATTAAAACGATTAACGAAGAGTAAAAGAATGACACACACGACGAAACAGACAGTACGCAAAGAGCAACTCTTATCGGCGTATAGCGAACAAGAAATTCGCGGGGCGGATTTCGAGGCCAGCTCAAATCCGCTGCTGAAAAAAGCGCGTTCTCCCGAAAAACCTTTTCCGCGACTTTCTGAAGTCGAAACGATGCGGCATTTTCACCGCCTCGCGAAGAGTAACTATTCGTGGGACGACGGGCTCTACCCCTTAGGCTCGTGTACGATGAAATATAACCCGCTCGTCAACGAACGCCTCGCAGGCGATGCACGGCTGACGCATGCGCACCCGGCATTGCCCGTCGAGCATACGCAGGCAGTTTTGCGTATTATCTTTGAGACCGAAGAGATGCTGCGGCAACTGCTAGATCTACCCGGCGTGACGTTGCAGCCCGCAGCGGGCGCGCACGGCGAACTCATCGGTGTGATGATGATGCGCAAATATTTTCACACGAAAGGCGAAAAGCGCACGAAAATTATTATTCCCGAAAGCGCGCATGGCACCAACCCCGCGTCGGCGGCGATGGCGGGGTTTGAGACGATTAAAGTCGGTGCGCGCGAAAACGGTCTTACCAACCTCGACGAACTCAAGCAGCTTTTGAGCCACGATGTCGCGGCGCTCATGATTACGAATCCCAACACGTTGGGAATTTTTGAAACCGATATTGTCGCGATTAAGAAAATGCTCAACGAGGTCGGGGCTCTGCTCTACGTCGACGGTGCAAATTTGAATGCGCTGGTCGGCAAAATCTCTTTTGGTGCGATGGGCGTCGATTTGACGCAGCTCAATCTGCACAAGACTTTTAGCACACCGCATGGCGGCGGCGGCCCGGGGCAGGGCGCGCTCGGTTGTTCTGCGCGTATGCTGCCCTTTTTACCCGCAAACCAATTGCGACGCGCGGGCGATAAGTATGAATTCTACGACCCAGAACAAAATATCGGTCTTGTCAAAGCGTGGTATGGACAATTCGGCAATATTCTACGCGCGTGGACGTTCATGAAATCGTGGGGTAATGCCGCGCATGAAATCGCCGAGACCGCGATCTTAAACGCGAACTATATTCGCACGGCGCTCAAAGATACGCTGACGCTTGCCTCAACCGAACCCTCGATGCACGAGTGCGTGTTCAGTCAAGACGGCTTAACCAAGGTAGGATTAACCACGGCCAACTTGGCTAAAGCGCTATTAGACTATGGCTTCTATGCTCCCACGATATATTTTCCCCTGAACGTAACGGGGGCGATTATGATCGAGCCTACCGAAACCGAGCCCAAAGCCGAAATGGATCTCTTTATCGCGGCGATTAAAGAAATTTGCGCCAATGCCGAAAAGCACAAAGCGGGTGCGCAAGAGACGTTTGTGACGCACATCGACGAAACGGGTGCGGCGAGAAACCCGAAGCTGAGTTGGCATTGATGGCTCGAAACGGTGTGGCCGTTTCGAGCAATCAATGCCAAACCCAATAAAAAACCGAACACTACTTGACCGCCGCGTTCGTGTACGCAGTTAATCCGCTATGTCGTATAACACCATTAACGAAATATTTTACCACGCAGGCGAACTGTACGGTAATAAAAAACTCTTCTACAGTAAGAACGAGAAAAAAGATTTTGTCGGCGCCACTTACGGCGAAGTCTTAAAAAACGCCGAAAATTTCGGCATCGCGCTCATCGAGATGGGCGTCAAGCCGGGCGATCGTATCGGGCTCATCGCCGATAACCGCACCGAATGGATTACCGCCGATATGGGGGTGCTCTTGACGGGCGCATGCGACGTGCCGCGCGGCACCGACGTGACGCTCGACGAGATCAAATATATTATGTCGCATGCGGAGTGTAAAATTTGCATCGTCGAAAACGACGCGACGCTCAAGAAATTGCAGTCGGTGATCGGCGACACCATCGTAGAAACGATTATCGTTCTCGACCCCAAATTCAAAGGTGTAAGCGATAAGATTTTTACGCTCGCGCAACTGATCGAAAAAGGTGCTGCCGCGCGGGGCAAAAAACTCGACGAACTCAAACAACGCGCCAACGCCGTGAAGAGCGACGATCTTTTTACGATAATTTACACATCGGGCACAACCGGCATGCCGAAGGGTGTGATGCTCTCGCACGGCAACATGGTTTACAATATTAACGAAGTCCCCAAAGCGATTGGGCTCAGACCCGACGACAGCATGCTTTCGTTATTGCCGGTGTGGCATATTTTTGAGCGCGCGGTCGATTACGGCGCGATTGCAAAAGGGATTGCGATCTATTATACCAACGTGCGCGATGTGCGCGACGATTTTGCCAAAGTGAAACCGACGTTCATGCCCTCGGCGCCCCGCCTATGGGAGAGTCTCTATCAAGGTATTCAACAGCGTATTGAAAAATCAGAACCCGCGCGTAAGGCGCTCTTCGAGGCCGCGTACAATATTAACAAGGCTTATAAGAAAGCCGCCGATTATCTCGCGGGCAACGAGCTCGCAATGGAACCCGAATCGGATATCGAGCGGATGAAAAAGACGCTACAATCGGCGTTCGTTGCGGCGAACCTATATTTTCCCGCACGCATCGCCGATACCGTCGTCTTCGGCAAAATTCGCGAGGCGATGGGCGGGCGTTTTCGCGGCAGCATTTCGGGCGGCGGCGCACTGCCGGCGCACGTCGACGAGTTCTTTAACGTTATCGGCATACCCGTTTACGAAGGTTATGGCATGACCGAGTGCGCTCCGATTATTTCTGTGCGCACCGAAGGCCGCATTATTCAGGGCAGCGTCGGCTTTGTGCCGAACGGCACCGAAGTCGCGATTTTGAACGACAAGGGCGAGCGTGTGCGCACCGGCGAAAAAGGCGTCATTCACGTGCGGGGTCCGCAAGTGATGAAAGGCTATTACAAAAATGCCGAGGCGACCGAGAAGACGATCAACAAAGAAGGTTGGCTCAACACGGGCGACATCGGCTTTTTCAGTTACAACAACACACTCTCGATTCGCGGTCGCGCAAAAGAGACGATTGTGCTTTTAGGCGGCGAAAATGTCGAGCCGGTACCGATCGAAAATAAACTGCTCGAAGACGCGCAGATCAACCAAGTTATTGTCGTTGGCCAAGATAAGAAGACCTTAACCGCACTCATTTGGCCAAATCTTGAAAAAGTCAAAGAGATCGCGGGGATTGCAGCCGACGCTAAATCTGACCTCAATAAAAATAAAGAACTCGTCGATCACTTTAACCGCATCGTGAAGACACAGGTCTCTAGCGAAAACGGTTTCAAGGGTTTCGAGCGCATTTCCGATTTTCGCTTCTTACCCAAGGCGATGGAAGTGGGCGACGAAATCACCAACCTGTTTAAGATGAAGCGTAATGTGATCGCGGATAAATACGCAAAGCTCATCGAGAGCATGTACTAAGTATCGATGCGAATTCGTCCAGCCGTAGAACGACAAAATGCGGCGCGCTTAGAGAAGCGCAGGTTGCGTAGAAGCGAAGATCGTTCTCCCTATAGTAAAGAGCCTGCGCTCGCAGCGGCGAATATTCGGTTGCTCGAGCAATATATTCGCCGCAACGCCGCCAAGCTGCGTACCGACAAATATACTCTGACCGAGATAGCGAACCACGTGCTCGATGCGCTCGTGCAGATGCCGCGCCCCGCGCGCCTGCGTGCGCACATGCTGTTTACTTTTTTTACGAAACGCACCTCTCGCGTGCGCTCGGGCCAGAAGACTCACTGCATCGAGTGGCAGGGGGCAATGCGCGGCGGCGTACCCGTGGTTGTGACAATCTCTTCGCAAGCGGGCGAACGGCATATCGTCGATGCGCGTAAATATGCGCTCGAAAATCCGCCAAAAGGGCCGCGCCGCAATTTTCGCTCGAAGCCGTTTAGCCTCTGCGGTAATAGCCGTTGCGTGAACCCCAAGCATATCGAGATGCGGGGGCTTCCGCGCGAAGAGAAGTCGGGTGAAAATCACGGACGCGCAAAATTTAGCGATGCGTTGCTGCGTAAAGTTGCGCGCGAGTACAACGCCGGTGCGACGGCGAAAGAGTTATCGAAAAAATACGGTATTGTTTTAGTGTATGTCGAGCAAATTATGCGCAAAGAGAAACGCACCGAAGCGACTGCAGGCATGACGATTCGGGGTCGTTTTAGGTCGTACTAGTGTGATTTGGTTGCTATTGCTCGTTGTCGCGATACTGATTCTCGGCCATTACGGGCTTCCTGAAACCGTTAATCCGCACGATTTTCAAGAGACGCCGAGCGCGATTAAAATCATGCGCGGCGCGGAGCCGTTTCGGCTGCAAGGCAAAACCGAGATCGCTTTTTTACTCGTGCATGGTTTTGAAGATTCGCCGTACACGATGCGCAACTTGGGCGAGCTCTTGCATAGCGAAGGGCATACGGTGATCGCGCCGCTCTTGCCGGGGCACGGTACGAACGTCAAAGATTTAGCGCGCACGCGCTACGAGCATTGGTTGCAGGCGGTGCGCGATACGTATGCGCGCGAGCGGCCGCGCTTTCGCCATTTTTTTCTCGTTGGCTTTTCGATGGGCGGCAATCTGTGCTTGAATGTCGCAGCGAGTTTGGCGCGGCAAAGCCCGTTCGAAAACGGCGCGCCATTAAGCAGCCTTACCGGCATGGTATGCATTTCGGCGCCGGTTGTGCTCAACGGTTTTTTGAACGGTCGGCCGATTATCAAAGACGCGCGGCTTTTTCTTTCGGGAGTTTTCAAGAATTTTATTAACCATATTCCGAAAGCGCAGACGGCGGTTTCAGAAAAGGTGATGATACCTTGGGTGGGTTACGACGATGCGTATACGATGCCCGCTCTGCATTCGTTCAAGCTCGGCATCGCGCGCATAAAACAAAAGCTTTATCGCATCAAAGAGCCGGTATGTTTGATTCATGCGACGAGCGACAAAACTGTACACATCGAAAATATGCATTATATTTTTCGCAAAGTTTCGTCGCACGAAAAGCGCGCGTTTGTCTTTAAGCTCGACGAAGATTTGAGCACGCACCACGTGCTCGTGACGCACCAGCTCGTGCGCGAAAAAGTATTTCATTATTTGCTCGAATTCGTGCACGATACGCTCAAGGGATTCGATTTAAAACCCGTGGTGTTTACCCCCGGCGGTAGCAAAAAAAATTGGCTCGATAAACTGCGCCGTTTTCGCGGGTGATTGTAGGCCGCTTGACAACACCCGACGCCGGTGCTCTCTATTTTTTGCGCGACGAATTGCGCAGCGAATTTTTAGCCGAGGCGAAAGATTGTAAAACCTCTGTCCGACAAATTTCAAAAAATATTTATTTTTCAGCGGCAGGTACGCGGCAGTTTTGGGTACTCGATTATTGGCCGGTTATGCGCATCAACTTTACCTCGGTTGCGCACGCGGCCAAAGAATTACGGCGCATCGCCAAAAGGTGGATGTATGTCGGCGGAGAAAATTTTCGCCGTGGCCAACTCATCGCCGACGCACTCAAAATTAAAAAGCGTGGGTTGCTGCAATTTCCCGTGGAGTCGATGGCGGCGGGTGTGGGCGCGCACGCCTTTACGCTCGCCGATAAAGAAACGCTGCTGTTTACGAGCAACCCCTTGAAGCAGAGTTATGCCGGGGGTGTCGCGCGCTTTCACGAAGACCGTACGGGGCCGCCGAGCCGCGCGTACCTGAAACTTTACGAAGCGTTGACGCTCATGGGGCTTAACCCCGCTGCACACGACGTGGTGCTTGATTTAGGCGCGACCCCCGGCGGGTGGAGCTACGTTGCGGCAGAATTAGGCGCGCGAGTTCTCATGGTCGATCGGGCAAAGCCCGATGAAAATCTTTTTCGAAAATTTTCTCGCCTCGAATTCAAAATGGGTGACGGGCTGAATCCCCCAGCAGAGTGGCTGCAATCGGCGACGTACATTTTGAGCGACATGGCGTGCGAACCCGCGAAGCTCTTCGCGTCGGTCGAGACTTGGTTACGGCTGCCGCGCGTGCAGACGATTGTGTGTACTCTTAAATTCCATGGAGTTTCCGATAAGGGGTTAATCCGCCGGTTTGCCCAAATTCAAGGCAGCGAAATTTATCATTTGTGGCACAACGGCCACGAGTTGACGTGGGTATGGCGTCGCTGACCGAAGTGGTGGGCACCCAAGGCGCTAAGCACGCTTTGCGAGATATTGGCTGATGATGTTGTGCAGCGGGTTGATTGCCGCCGGCTCGCATTTCTCTTCGAGCCAGAGCACCATTTGCACCGAGAGGCGGTTTTCGCAGTTGAACTCGTGCTTCACGACATATTCGGCCATTTGGTAGCGAAATTTTTCGAAGATTTCTTCGGCTTGCACGAGCGATTTCGCGTCGGCACCGAAGAGCGTCGAAAGTTGGCGAATAATCTCGTGCTTGTGCATGAGCGCGACTTCTTCTTTGACGGGGTTTTGCTCGACGACCGCGAGCTTTTCTTCAAAGCCCGAGCAGTTGCGGCACTTGGGGGCGAAGAGCGGCTCGGCGGTCTTGGATTTTGTGTTCGAAGGTTTCTGTGTCACTTTTTTGGTCACTTGAATCTCTCAAGTAGTAAGTGTCGATAATATAATGGCTGGTGAAGCAATCGTCGATTTTTTTTCTAACTAAATGGTTAAGGATATGATAGAACGCGCGGCTGCGCGTTCTATCATATCCTAATACACATCGTCATGGCCGCCGACATCGATCGGAATGATTTCTTTCTCGGTCAAGTGCAGGTAGAGTGTAATGCGGTATGAAATATTGATCGAGATCGAATGCAGACCTTTCAGTCGACCGACAGCGACTGGTCATGAACTCGCGCCAGCGAGTTCATGACCCAACCTGACGCGCAGCGTCAGGTGGGGATTCATTTTAGTTGAAGTAGAAAATCACACCAACCGCGCCGCGGGCAGTGCCGAAGCTGCTGGTCGTTGTGGTCTGATTTGCTGTTGATTTGTCAGTGTTGCTATTATACCCTAAACCCATTTCGCCAAAGAAGTGGAGTTGATCGTTGACCGCAACCTGTAAACCCAACGAAGCTGAAATACCGAGGTTAGTAAAATTACTACCATTGCTACCATATGAAACACCGGGTGCCACATAGAGGTCGAGCAGGTTCATTTTAGCCAAGTAGATGGGAACAGATAAGCCAACACCAAACGTATTTGTGGTTGTACTTAGATTCGTATTCGTTACAGTATTTTGTACTGTCGTCGTTGTCGATGAATACGCAATGCTCGGACGCAGAGCGATCATATCAGTCACATGCCACCAAACGCCGACGCTTGAAGTCGACCCAGAGCCATTGTTAATGTTGGGTGTAGTCAACGTGGCGAGTGTACTCGACATTGAAAAATCAAGTCCAATTTTGTTACCCTTCACGGCACCAAAACTTGCGGTTGTCGCGGCCATTGTTACGGCAGCGGCGATTAAAATTTTCTTCATATATTCTCCTTCTTGTTATAGACAATTCATTTTCGACCCGAAAGTCGATTATGCGACATAATATCATGCTTGATATTATGTCAATAGCAATCTGAGAAGCGGGGTATGGTTGTAAATGGGAAAAGGTGCCAGCTATTTATTGTTGGCGGATACCTTTCAGAAGCGATTGCACCTCTTTGTCGTTAGCTATGGAATTCCATAGCTAAGAAAGCGCAATTTTTTTCCAATGAGTTGAGAAAAATTCGATATTTTATGGTATTTAAAATATAAGGGGACTTCGCAAGTCCTTGCAAAGGAGTAACTATGCAAAAAAAATTGATTACGAGCGTCAGTTTACCCGAGATCGAGGCTGGAGAGTGGCGGAGAAACCGAAAAGAGATAATGCAGTTTGCAGAGCGATTTTTGCGGATTAAAATGCGCAATAAGGTTCGTCGAGATGTGACGCGGACATATAATCGGCGCCTAGGTGTGAAATTTGTAATAACTACTTCGCGATTTACGGCGGCTGAGTATGATACATTTCATTACATCGCAGCTGCCTTGAGGGTGAGCGTGTCGGCACTTATTTACGGCCTTATTAAACTCTGGCAAAAACCTACACGCCGAGCTATCCGGCGTTTCTTTTGGACTAACTATTCCGCAGAAACTCTCAAGTGGGATCCCGAGGGAGGGTACATCGATGAAAATGTCACCTTTTGGTTGGTAGTTGACAAAACCTCTCCACCTCCATGGGAAAAAATCCCATTAGCTGTCAAAGCTCCAACTACCGCTTTCGCGGTTACAGCCTGAACGCCGTCACAATCGTGCCGAAAATAGGTTATCATGGCACGCCTCAAAATTGGTATCTCCGCTTGCTTTATGCACAAAGACCCGACGCGCGCGCTCTTTAAGGGCAAGACGCTACTCTATGTCGAAGAGTCGCTCGTGCACTGGGTAATGCGCCTTGGCGCGCAGGCGTTCGTGATTCCGTCGGTCGCGGTCGAGGCGAAAGTGGCGCTCAGAGAATATGCCGACGAGCTCGACGGTTTGGTGCTGCACGGCGGTGCCGACGTGGCGCCCGAAAGCTACGGTGAAAAGCCGCTCAAAGACACATGGCAGGGCGACCGCGTGCGCGACCTTTACGAGATCGAACTTTTTAAGGCGTTCAAGGCCGCCGAGAAACCGATTTTAGGCGTGTGTCGGGGAGCGCAAATTATCAACGTCGCCTTGGGTGGCACGCTCTACCAAGATATTGCGACGCAGGTGGGCGAAAAATTTAATCACCGCGATTGGAATATTTACGATCAAAATTTTCACGATATCGACATCGCCGAGGGCTCTTACCTCGCTAAAATTTTTGGCAGCGGTAAACAGCGCACGAATAGCATTCACCACCAAGCGCTCAAAGATTTGGGCGAAGGCCTCGTGGTCGAAGCGGTCGCGCACGACGACAAAATTATCGAAGGTATAAAATTTCAGGGCGCGCCGTATATTTGCGGCGTACAGTGGCATCCCGAATTTCACGACGATGCCGACGGTGCGCTGCTATCGGGCGACGCGCTGCTCAAAGATTTTATGCAAGAGTGCGAGGTGCGCCGTTCGGTCTTGAGGATGACAAAATGAACATAGAACTTTTTAACCCTGCGACAGAAAAAAAAATCGGCGAGCTTGCGGCCGACGATAAAGACAGCATTGCGAAAAAATACGCTGCAGCGCGCGCCGCACAACCGGCGTGGCATCGCTTGGGCGTTCCTGCGCGGCTCGGCATCATCAAAAAATTTCGCGACCGCATCGAAAAAGATCTCGAAGAAGCGGCGCTCACGCTCACGCGCGATGTCGGCAAACCGATCGCGCAATCGCGCAACGAACTCAACGGGCTTTTGGTGCGGCTCGATTTTTTTCTCGCCGAAACCGAAAAAACGTTAGCGACCGAAATTGTGTATCCTGTTGATCGCAATGTAGAGGCGCAGAATTCTGCGTCTCTACCATTGATCGAAGAGATCGAACACGAACCGTTAGGCGTTATCGCCAATATCTCCGCGTGGAACTACCCGTGGTTTGTCGGCTCGAACGTCTATGTACCCGCGTTGCTCGCTGGCAACGCGGTGCTCTACAAGCCGTCGGAGCTGGCGTTGAACTCGGGGCTACTCATGGCGCGCTACTTGCACGAGAGCGGTGTGCCCGCCGAAATTTTTAGCGTGATTTGCGGCAAAGGCGATGTGGGCGCGGCGCTCGTCGAGCAGCCGATCGACGGCGTATTTTTTACCGGCTCGGTCGCCACGGGGCATAAGATTGCCGAATCTGCCGCGAAAAAATTTATTAAAGTGCAGCTTGAACTCGGCGGCAAAGACCCCGCGTACATCACCGACGACGTCGACGCGAAAGCGGCGGCCGAGGCGACAGCCGACGGGGCAATGTATAATACGGGGCAGAGTTGTTGCAGCGTCGAGCGTATCTACGTTCATGAAAAAATTTACAACGACTTTGTGCTCCACTTCAAAGCGACGGTGGCGGCGTTCAAAATCGGCAACCCCGAAGCGAACGATACTTACATCGGTGCGCTCACACGCGGCAAAGCGGCGTTCGATTTTTTACAAGGCCAAATCGCCGATGCGGTAAAGCACGGCGGGCGGATTGTCCACGGCGGTGGTCGGGCGCAAACCGAGACGGGCTATTTTCTCGAACCCACAGTGATAGAAAACGCGAATCACTCTATGGCGCTCATGCGCGAAGAAAGCTTTGGGCCGGTAATTGGCATCATGAAAGTCAAAGACGACGCAGAAGCGCAGAAGCTCATGAACGACACCGCATACGGGCTTACCGCTGCGGTTTATTGCCGCGACACGGCGCGTGCGAAAAATATTTTGCACGGTGTCAATGCGGGTAGCGCATATATTAACTGCTGCGATCGGGTGAGCCCGCGCCTGCCGTGGTCGGGGCGCGGCGCGAGCGGCGTGGGGCTGACGCTCTCAACGTACGGCATCGAAACCTTCACGCGCCCGAAAGCCTGGCACATCAAATAATTTGGCAGCGCCAAATTATTTGATGTTAGAAATGCTCGCGCACGGGTTCGTGCGCTGCGATAAAGTTGAAAAGGCGTGCGCGCTCAACGGCGTCGAGATCGATTGGCCGCACGAGAAATTGCTGCGAGCCTTTGTACGCGGTGATTTTAACGCGGCAAACGAGCGGTGCATCGGGTAATCCGAGCGTCATTTCCCATAAATCTTGGCGATTCAAAACCCAACTGGGCGGCGCAGTGTTAAAATGTATCGCAAGTGCGCGGTCTGAGATTTTGTCGGTAGTGCCCAAAAACGTATCGACGCCGGTGACAGGTTCGATCGTCGCCGTTTCTGCCGCAATTTCGGGGTGCGGCCACGGCTGTAATTGCAGCGGTAAAGAAACAAGGCACATCAGATGTTGATCGCCGCGAAATTCGATCGGCCCCCCGTCGTGGCGGAAAATTACCGCTTGCTCGTTCGTCTTCGTGATCGCACCCGCGAGCAAAAAACCGCCCAAATGCGGGCGGTAGGCATAAAGATGCGCGCCGCCGGGTGCGAGCGTGATTTTGTCGATAACGGAGAGCAGCAATTGCTGTTCGTGTATCTTCAGCACGGTAGCGAGGTAAGATTTTTTCGCAAGATCGATCGCACAGAGTTCGCCAACGCGAAAATCGGCGGTCGACTTGATGTCGATTTGCGAAGTCATGCCGGGCAGAATCTTGTCGAAAATTTCGACGCGATCGTTTGCCGTTAGTTGCGCATGCGATTTCAAATATTCGCGCAGCATGAGCGCAAGATTTTTCTGCGAGAGTAAAATTTCGCTTTGTTGATTTTCGGTTAAGTTTTTGAAAAAATCTTGCGCTGCGTCGAGTTGAGTGCGCGTCAGGTCGCGCTGCATGAGAATTTGCATGAAGCGATTGCTGAGCGCGTGTTTTTCGAGAGATTTACGTAGCCGCCAGTGTAGAAAGCCAAACACGGCGATAATAAATAATAGAAAATAAACGAGATACCAAAGCGAGCCCGCGTCGAACGCGGGTAGACGCAGCGCCTCGGGGTCGACCTGAAGAAAAAGCGGTAACACCGAGAGCGGCATAACTTTATGCGGATTTCTTTAAGGGCAAAAGTCGGCTTTTGAGTAATGCGATAATTTCTTCTTTACTACGTTTTTTATCCGAAAGGTCGACGAAGAATTTGCTTAAAAAGCCAAATTGTTTCGTCATGAGCAAAAGCCAAATGATAAAATAGTCGAGTTTGCGAAACACAATCGCCTGCTGATTACGGTAAAGCTCAATGTTGTCTATGAAATCCCCCGGCATATCGAGCCAGTGGCGGGTAGCGCTGACGTGGTGACCGATGTGGTAGCCGTCGTTAAAACAGCGCTTGTTGTAAGGCGAGTCGATAAACGTCATGCTGTTGAGATAAGGGTTATTCGGGTCGCTCGTGTCGACGAAGGCGTGCTGCGTCCAGTTGCCGGCCATCAGCAAAAAGCGCGTGAGCAGAAAAGGAATAATAAAAACAAAAAGCGTTGTTTCGGGCGCGAAATAAAAACAGGCCGCGACGACCGCATACCATGAAAACTCGCCGAGCAAAATTTTACGCAAGTAACTCCACCGCTGCTTGCGAATAAAATACGCAGTCAGAGTGAAAATACCCAAAATTGCGAAACTAAAGTAGTAGTGTAGAAATCCCCCAAAGCTATCGCGCTTGTAGGGTAGAGTCGTGCTGAGGTCTGAGAGTAAATTATTTTCGGGGTGGTGCATGCCCATGTGGTGCGAGAAATACGTGTAAGGCGTCATACCAAAGAAAAACGCGAGCACCGCGTGCGGCCAGAAAGTGAGAAAACGCAGCGAGTAGTGAAAGAGCGGGCGGTGCGACACCATGTGGAGCATCAGCGTATAAGGCCCAAGATACGCAAGGTAGAGTACGATATAGCCTATCCCCAAGTAGAGTCGGTATTGCGGCAAAAGCAAGATCGCGACCGCCAGCCCCGGAAACAGCACGCTCAGCTTCAGCATCGTGGTAAAGATATCGATGTCGCGTTCGTCTTTAATAATTGAAAGAAATATTTTTCGAAAAAAACCTTTGAGCGCGATGCCGGGTTTTATCGGGTCGCCGCCGATGAGCGCGGTCGCGGAATTTTCTGCCATGCACAAAAATGATAGTGCGAGACAGGGGGTATACGAGAAAACCAGCGGCCACGCTATTTCAAGGCAAGGTATTTTAGCTATGGAAATCCTTAGCTGCGTCGCAGTCTGGGAATTTACGGTGAATGCTTTTATTAAAATTGTATCTTTTTTTGCACTCTTATGAGAAAAAAACGCCGTTTTGTGGTATTTAATATGTAGAGGGTTCTACATGAAATGTTCACGACAACCGAAGTTTTTGGCCGAGAAGTCCATCCAAATCACGCATGTG
>JAFEGD010000154.1 GCA_018240245.1 Spirochaetota bacterium
ATGCGAGCCGCGTCGAGCGACTGCCCGGCGGTACGGAGCACGTTATGAATTTGCGCGCGAATCGCTTCAAGTTGCAAGCGAAGTTTCGCGGGTAGACTATCGTCGTGAACGATCATACTTTCGACGCCCGAGATGAGCATCGAAAATGGAGTTTTTAAGTCGTGCGAATATTTTCCGAATAGATCGATCTTTGCCGCCATCTCTTTGTTGAGTTTTGCGCGAAATTGACGCATTTCATCTTGCGAATATTTTTCGCGAATTCTTTCAATAAACTGTGCGCGCCGCAATTTTTCCGATAGATCGATCGCCTCTAATTTTAACGCGATAAGTTCTACAAAATTTTTTACCTCCGACATTATATCGCCGCGATTCTGTTTCGCGCAGGCAATCGCGATACGCGGGATTTTACGCTGAATTTCAAAATTCTTTAGAGCAGGACTGATTATTTTTGACGGGTAAATATGCCATAATCCCAAGCCGTCTAACGCGGCAACGGCTGTGGGTTGCATCGATTTTGGAAAATGCGCGAATATTGCGCGGGCAAGCTCCGTGTAGTTTTTACTCTGCGCTATGCGCGATTGAAAATCTTGTCGCTGCTTTTTCATCGTTATGCGGTCATACCGAGTAAGTATTTAAGAATAGAGCGTAGTTCGCGAAACAGTATCGTGGATGTATTTGTGGGAATAAAGAAATTGATGCGCTTGGGGTCTTTTTCGTCGAGACGAATCCGCTTGTCTTGCGTCATGAGCGCCAGCAATTTTTGCATATCGAGACGATGATCGGCGCTCACAATCGCATAGAGCTCATCGTCGTAGCCGATACGCGCGAGGCGGAGCGCTTCGGCAAGGTGGCGAATCTCTTCGTAGTTGAGCATGAGTTCGACGACCTCTGGCGGTTTGCCGAATCGGTCGATCAGTGCTTCGCGCGCAAGACGATACTCGTCGAGATTTTCGGCGGCAGAAAAAGCTTTGTAAAATTCCATTTTTTCGCGCGTGTCGGCGATATAATCGTCGGGAAAATACCAGTCGCACTGTAGCGTAATCACGCTATGAAATTCTCCCTCTTCTGGCTTTTGACCTTTGAGTTCGGCGATTTTTTCGGCGAGCATTTGCGAATAAAGCTCAAAGCCGATTTCGCTGATTTCTCCGCTCTGCTCGCGGCCGAGCAAATTACCCGCGCCGCGAATTTCCAAATCTTTCATCGCGATACGAAAGCCCGAACCCAAATCGTCGTATTCGGCCAAGACTTCGAGTCGACGTTCGGCGTCGCTATTTAACGGCATGATCGCTGGCGGTGGATAAAAGAAATACGCATACGCTTGCTTATCCGATCTGCCGACGCGGCCCTTGAGCTGATAAAGTTGGCTGAGACCAAATGCGTGCGCTCCCAAGACAATCAGTGTATTGCAGTTGGGTATATCGATACCCGACTCGATAATCGTTGTGCTCACCAAAATATCGTAAGCGTGCTGATAGAAATCGACCATTACTTCTTCGATTTCATTTTCTGGCATTTGACCGTGCAAGATCGCAACGCGCGCATTCGGCACGAGCGCTTTGAGTCGCATCGCTTGCGCTTCGATTGTTTTCGCTTTATTATGCAGGACATACGCTTGGCCGCCGCGATCGAGTTCGCGCTGCAACGCGATGCGTAACAGCTCTTCGTTTTCGGCAAGTACGTGCGTTTCAATTTTTCTGCGCTCAGCGGGCGGCGTTTCGATAATACTCAAGTCGCGAATTCCCGTGAGCGACATGTGCAGTGTGCGCGGTATCGGCGTCGCCGTGAGCGCGAGGCAATCGAGATTATGGCGAATCTTGCGCAACTTTTCTTTATGCGTCACGCCGAAACGCTGCTCTTCGTCGACGATGAGCAGTCCGAGCGCTTTGTATTTAATGTCGTCGGCCAGTAGAGCGTGCGTACCGATAACGATGTCGATTTTTCCATCGGCGAGTTTTTTCTTGATCTCGGCAATTTCACTCGGCGTGCGAAAGCGGCTGATAAAATCGATGCGTACCGGATAATCGGCGAAACGCTTCGAGAAACTGCGGTAGTGCTGAAACGCGAGAATCGTCGTCGGGCAAAGCACCGCCACTTGTTTGCCCGCCATCGCCGCTTTGAATGCGGCACGAATGGCAATTTCTGTTTTACCAAAGCCGACATCGCCGCAAACGAGTCGATCCATCGGGCGCTCGCTCTCCATGTCGTGTTTGATCGCTTGAATCGATGTTAATTGGTGCTCGGTTTCGGTAAAAGGAAAAGCGGCTTCAAAATCGTGTTGAAACGTACTATCGGGGCCGAAGGCAAAACCTTTTTCTTTCTGGCGGAGCGCATAAAGTTCGATGAGTTCTTCGGCGAGCGAGTCGACCAGCCGTTTGACGCGCGCACGAGTTTTTGCCCAAGACGATTTTTTGCCGAGATAATCGAGACGCGGGTTTTCCGTCGAGCCGATATACTTGTGGACTAAATTTAATTGATCGAGCGGTACATAGAGCTTGTCGCCATCGGCAAAGACTAATTCTAAAAAGTCGCGCTCGTTTGTCGCCCGCTCGGATCGAGGCGATTGCTTAGCAATCGCCGGAGCGGGTGACCCGGCGCCTCCTTGCGCTGTTGCTGGCACTTTCATGCGCTTCAAAGCAGCGAAACGACCGACTCCGTAATTGACGTGTACTACGTAGTCGCCCTCTTTGAGATCGGTATAGCTTTCGAGAATTTTGCTGATCTTCTTATCGGCGGCGTACTTGCGCACGACACGCCCGAAGACATCGTTCTCGGTCAAAAGAACGAGATTGTCGATCTCGAAACCATGCGGATAATAATAGGGAAAAATTTGTTGCGCAGAAATATCGGGTATCGCCGTCAGTAGACGTTCGCGCTGGTTTTCAGAGGCGATAAAAAAAACAAAGTGCGCGGCACCCGCGTCAGCGATACGTTCTTTGAGAAGACCCAAGCGGCCGCCGAAGCGCTGCGCCTCGCGCATTGCGCCCGTATCTTCTTGGACACGCCGAGCGCGCTCAAAAAAATTAATTAATTGCGTCGATGAAACAAAGAGCTCTGCGGGGGAGAGTCTAAATTTCCCTTCGCTCTTTTCGTAGAGATACTGGCGTTCGTTTTGCAAGGCTTGCAATCGGGAATTTATGGCATCGGAGTTCGTGAGATAAACTTGCCCTTGCCACAGAGAGCTAATGTCGGTAACGCTACGCAGAGCGGGATAGGTATCGGCGTACCCGGCGAGGTTAGCGCCGTGCGTTGCAAGAATCGGCGGCATTTCTATAGGCGACGCCTGTTGCTTCTGCACAAGGCGTGTGATTTCTTTCTCTAAATTGTGCGCTACGGGTTTTAGCGGCGAAATGCGCACTTCGTTAATCTCGCGAAAGCTGCGCTGCGTTTCGTGCGAAAACGCTTTAACCGATTCGATTTCGTCGCCGAAAAAATCGACGCGCAGGGCAAAGTCGCTATCGGGCGGAAATATATCGATAATATTGCCTTTGAGGCAGAATTCGCCGGGACGAGTTACCGGGCTTGCATTTTGGTATCCCGCAGCGCTTAAAAACTCTACCAGTGCCGTGCGTTGCATCAGAGTTGACTTTTTGAGCAACACGCCTTGCGCAAAGCTGTCGGTATCGGTTGCAATGTATTGCGTAAGACCTTCGACCGAGGCGATAATGAGCGCGGGAGTTTGAGATTTGATAAGAAATTCTGCGCGCATGCGGCGATATTCTTTTTCACGGTCGGCTAAACTATAGCTATAAGGTATAACTCCCCATGAAACGAGCGCAGCGGTCTCGATCGGTTGTGTACTAGCCGCGAGGGAGTTCCAAGCGTCGTGAAATTCAATAGCCGTATTGTCGTCGGCGACGACCCAAAGCTTCGCGGATTTTGGCGCACGTAAGAAATCGAGCCACGCCAACAGGGGGAGCGCATTAAAATTTGCAGCAATGTCGCCTGCCGCCGCAGCCTGCAAAGACTGTTCGAGCACTGCCAAAAGCTGCGGCGGCAGGTGTGTAAAAGTTTCGTTCGACTTTTTCATTCTATCGCCGATAGTAGGTACGCGGATAATCCGCCATATCGTGAATTGCGCGTTCGGCGAAAACCGCATGCACATACGCATACGCGACCGCCGCGACGCTGTTTGCCAAATTTAGACTACGCACCGGGCCCGACATCGGCAGCGACACCTGCGTTTCGATTCGGTTCAGCAGCGCAGGCGGCAGGCCCATCGTCTCATTGCCAAAAAGTAGAATGTCTCCTGCGACGAAGGAAAATTGCAACGCCGAGGTTTTTGCCGTTTTACTGACAGCGATAATACGCCGCCCCGTAGTCGAGCGATAAAAATTCTTGAACCGGCCAAAATGCCGAAACTGTAAATGCTCCCAGTGGTCTAATCCTGCGCGTTTGACGGCAGCGGCGTCGAATTGAAACCCGGCGCGTCCCGTGATAATTAAGGGACTTTGTAGCGCGACACACAGGCGCGCAATGTTACCCGTGTTTTGCGGAATTTGCGGGCGGTGGAGAACAATCGTCGGCCCGTAAAAGGTACCCGATCTTCTATGCGTCTCGCTCGAAGTGTTCAAACTCATCGCCGGATGGCAGGCTTTGGCCGCGATCGCTAAAAACAATTTTCTGGCTTAGCGTGTACGCGACACTCGGCTGCTTGCACCGGATAGAACTCACATTGCCGATGACGCGAAAAGCAGGAGTCAGCTTCAGCGGAGCGGCTAAAATTTTAGCGTCGGCAATAGCAAAGAGAGCCAAATCTTCTGCCGCCGCGAGAATGTGCGGAAACCCCGCGACGGCGCTGTGCGAGCGGAGAATCGCTTCGGAATCGACCCGCAGCGTTATCGCATTCGCCTCGGCAAGTAGACGCAGCGATTTTGCGACAGAATCGCTCTGATCGATGGTGGCTTTCAGATAGTGCGCATGGGGAAGCGAAGGCAAAATTTGTGGCCGCGCAAAAAAACGTAAATGTGCGGGCGAGGGTGTGGCCGTGCGCAATAGCTGCCTGAGTGCGTAGCTGGCACCGCCGACCGCACCGATTTGCACGACGGCGTCGCCGACGCGCACCGTGCGCGCATGGCGTGGAATAAATTTTCCGCGATACCCTAAGAAAGTTAGGGTAAAAACATCGGCATTCGAGCGCGCAGTATCGCCGCCGATGAGGGTGATATTCTGGGCGATCAATAAGCGATCGAGCGCGCGCAAGAACGGCAATAGAAATTCCCGTTCAGCCGACTGGGTGCCGAGTGCGAGGTTTAGCAGAGCAAATTCGGGCTTTATCCCTTTGACTAGAAAATCTGACCAGTTGCGCGCGAAAAGCTTATATGCAATATCTTTGGGGCCAAGCCACGCATGTTCGAAGTGTACTCCCGCGATAACGCTATCGGTCGCCGCATACGTGCGCGCGCCGCCCGAGAAACACCCGATATCGTCGCCCGCTAGCGAATTTTTGCGCGACGCTTTTAGGCCACGAATCGCGGCAATGATTTTCGCTTCGGTCAATCGTGTGTCGCCAGCTCAATCGAACGGCGCGTTGCCGCCGTCACCGCTTCTTGAACGGCATTGGGAAAGCCATGGCGCTGTAGCGATTTGAGTGCAACCGCCGTCGTGCCGCCGGGAGAGGTGACATCGTGCATGAGTTCTTGCGGCGACCTCTGCGATTGTCGTGCAAGTTCGGTCGCCCCGGCAACCGTCTGTAAGGCGAGTGTGCGGCTGTCGGCGCGCGATAGGCCTAAGAGCACGCCCGCATCTTCGAGATTTTGCAAGAATGAATAAACGTAGGCGGGGCCAGAACCAGAAAGCCCGGTGACGGCGTGCAGCAGTTTCTCTTGCTCTAAATAGAGCGCGCTACCTGTGTTTTCAAAAATTTCGCGCGCCAGCGCGATGTCGTCGTCGGTACAAAATTTATTTCCTGAAAACGCGGTGACGCCGCGCTTGATGACGAGCGGTATATTGGGCATTGCGCGAATCGTCGGCCCGTTAGCGCTGCGCGCGGCATCGATGCTTTTGAGCGCCACACCGGCGGCGATACTGATGACGAGGCGATGGTCGGCGATGGCGCCGACAATTTCAGTGACTTGCGCCGGTTTAACGGCGATAATAATCGTCTCGCTCTGTTCGAGTAAATTTTCGAGCGACGACGCTAAGCGGATTTTCTTCAGTAATGCGGGCCGTAATTCTTTAATTATTTTTTCGCTCTTCTCAAAGCCTGAAATTTCATAGCGTTGCGAAAGCGCTTGCGCGAGCGCCGAGCCCATTTTACCTAAACCGACGATGCCAATTTTCATTTTTTACTCCCCCGCGCGGCAGATTTTTTCTGCTTTGCGTTCGTTTGTTTTTGCGTAAAAATTGCGATCGGTTGGCCGAGAATAACTTTTTGTTTCTCTTCAAATTCTAAGAGATCGACCGTGCCCTGTTCAAAAAGCAACATAACGGTCGAGCCCATTTCAAACCGCCCGAGCTCCGCGCCCTTGCGAATTTGAATATCTTCTTCGTACATATGTTCTTTTGCGAGGCGAATCCAGCGGTTAGTCGCGATGTTTGGGTCGTACGTCACGCGAATTTTACCGACCGAGGTTGCCCCGACCTTGATAACGGCGACGAGACCTTGCTCGCTTTCGATGTACGTAATCAGGCGCTCGTTTTTTGAAAATAGCTGATTGATCGAGTTTACCGCCAAGTTATTCACGGGAAAAAGTTTCCCCGGCTGATAATAGTAGCCGACGATACGGCCCGCGACGGGGGAGTGAATGCGGTGATAGTCTTGCGGCGATAGATAGATGGTCATGTAGTGCCCGCCTAAAAATCGCTTGTAGTAGCGATTATTACCCAAAAGATTTTGCAACGACGATTCCATGCCTTTGCTCTGCAAAAGCTGGCCTTTTTCGAGACTGCCCGCAACCAGGAGTCGCCCGTCGACGGGCGAGACGATCACGCTTTCTTTTTGATCGATAAGGCGCGAGCCGTTTTTTAAGGCGCGGGTAAAAAAATTGTTGATCGATTCGTAGTCGCGAATCTCTAACTCGGCTTCTTGGATATTAATTTTATAAATCCGCGCAAACGCTAAAATAATCGGAGTCATTAAGAAGCGGGGGAGTCTTAACCCCGCGAGAAATCCGTTGAGTTTCGAAACCATGTTCTTCGGTAAAATACGCAGAATCAAAACGTAGAATTTTACCGCAAGATCGTGCTTATGCGGATAGAGATTGAAATATTCGCGCGCGACTTGGCGCACTTCGCGTGTTTTGCCGACTAACGCGCTTAAATAGAAGATTGCGAGTACCGAGAGTATCAGCGATGCGACGAGTACCTTGTCGGATAAATTCGAGATGCGCGCCGAGAACGCGAAGAGTAAGACGAAGAGAATGCGCGCCGGCCAGAGCAATTTGCGCCAACCGAGCGAGATCAAGAAACGCTCGCTTAAGATCATCCATACGGCAGAAGCGATTGCACCCAAGGCAAACGCCGAGAGCGAAATAATAATAAAGCCGCCGTAACCCAACGACTTCGAAAAAATATGCGCGAGCGAGAATTGTATCTGGCGAATCATTTCGCTCGCAGCGGCGGGCGCAGGCGCGAGAAAAGATTTGACCCCACCCATCGCCGCATCGACGCCTTTGACTTCGGGCATACCCACCGCGTATGCGAGGCAGAGCAGGGGAATCACCAATGTGGTATAAAAGAGCGCCGTCGACATCGACACGAGTCCCTGTTTCACGGCATAGTCGTTGATCGATGCGGCAGTTACCGCGCCCGAGATGCCCGTGACTTCTTCGGGCGCGACGATGCCGACGAAGGTCGCGCACTTAAAAACGAGGAGCGTCGTTACAATGCCCGAAAAAAGGCTCTTGAAGTTTAGCGCCGCGCCAAACGCTGCGCTTGCAAAATCGGCGGCGCGCGTCGAGTTTTGCGCGATAATCACAATCGACAAAATGAGAAGTAGCGCGGTCACGACGGGAGAAATGATTGCGGCAACACGGCCCACACGCCGCAAGTTACCGAGGCTCAAAACAAAACCCGTGAGCACAATGAAAAGCGGCGCCCATTTATGCGAAAAAATATTTTGCCCAAGCTTGAAGGGTGTACTCAATTTTTCGTGCGAGGCATAAAAGTTCTGCCATAAATCCGCCTGCGCCAGTGCGCCCCAAACGAGACAGACCACGAGCGCTAACAGCGTATACGTTGTCGCTCCCTTGCGCCCCCAAAAAGTCGCCGCAATAATCTGAAAAGGCCCGCCGAGATAGTCGTTGTCGTTTTTTTCGCGATAGCGTACCGCTAATAGCCCCGAGGCAAAGCGCAATGAGGCGAGCAAGAAGCCAAAAAGGATTACCCACACAAGCGAAGCCGCGCCCCCCCAAAGCACGATTATGGGGATGCCTAAAAGTACCGCCGCGTTCGCCTGAATGCTGCCCGCCAAAAACATGGCGCGCAGGTTATTAATTTCGCCCGCGCGCTGCGAACGCGGCAACGACGTGCCTTCGTCTTCTTTGCCTAAGCCCGTCAACGCGATGCGAAAACCGTAAAAAACATAGCGTAGCGGCAAAAAGCGCAAATAGAGCGTGAAATACAGCGAGACGAGAATCAGGAGTATCACCACGCCCAATGATAGGTACGCTTCTACAGAAACCATTATTTGGAGTTTGTGAAAAAGCCCCGGACATGGCAAGCTTAATCTGCCTATAATCTTGGGGCGTTGTTATTCTATACCTACACGCTATGCGCAGCCCACGCAAACGAAGCGTAGATTCGATCGACTAAATCTTGAAATCGACGCCGACCTCTAAAAAAGTGATTCCATAGCCTAAACGGCCGTGTAAGGCGATGCGATCGTTCAGAAAATACCGAGCCTGACCGAAGATACCGATGGCGATACCACTTGCGCTTGCCGAAGAGAAACCTGCATTCGCATACGCGCTGTTAGAAACCGAAGTCGATGCGTTGACAATATAGTATCCTGCCGATACTCCCGCAGCGAGATCCCATTTGGGATTGCCAATATGAAAATGCCACGCGCCGCTCACGACAATCGGAATAATCGAATAGCTATACGTCACGGTGTAGCTACTGCCCCCACAACTGTAGCCAGGGCACCCATTGTAGTTTTGTGAACTGGAGTAACCCCAATAACCTATCGAACCGCCGATACCGATGTCATTCGTCACCGCATACTCGGCGTTCGCCATCAACGTATAACCGCCCAGATAACCCAAGCCAGAACCTAAACCCACTGCGCCCCCAAGAAAGAGCGCGCCTTTCTGAAAGCCTTCTGCCGCAGACACGGGTGCCGTCGCGACATTTTTATTCTTTGCCGCGCTTAGACTTCCGACGAGCAAGCAAGCCGCTGTTAGCGTTGTAATTTTTTTTAGCATTATTATATTCCTTTCGCGGGGATTTATTCGGAAAAACCTGCTGGCAACAAATGCCTATCGGTAATTCTTTAAGTAGATATATCCCTACGATAAAAAAAGAATAGAAACTATATCTTGCCTTTGTTTGCCAGCAAATCGTCGACATATTTTAGAGTCTTGATGGCGTTACCCCTCACCATTTGTCGGCAAATGGTGAGGGGTAAAACCCTGCGCATCCCTAACGCGCTGTTCTGAAACTTCACCGCTAAATACAGCCATTTGCCGAAAACTTCTGCTGCATATGCATTCACTAGTGCGTGAAAATATTCGTACCGCACAGCATCGAGTAGCGCAACCAAATCTGTGAAATCGGGTAATCGGTGTAATCTGTGATTCCTAATTCTGCATTCAGTCATGTGACGATTTAATTGTGGTTCGTTGTAGGACAGATGACACGAAGCCACTATCAAATTCACCGAGTTCCTTAAAACGGTTGAGAAGGTTTACATCATTAAGATTCGACAGCAATATCTTAATAGCTATCTGCCGTTTATTGAGTTTGTATGCAGCTAGTGCTAAGCTATACCCAAAAAGTTCATTTTTAGGCTCAATATGTAAAGCCGCAATAAATCTATGTGTGGCTTGCCGAAAACTCGATAGTTCCATCAACATCGCACCTGAATCATGAAGTAAGTCAGCTATCTCTGTCTCTTCTTCTGAGTAAGTGGCAGCTTCTTCGTATGCAGTACTTGCTTCAGAGAATTTTCGCATTTCCCTCAACAAATGAGCTTTACTTTGAAGTAAGATCACAAGTCTTTCGGCATCATTGCTAAGATCTTCTTTTATCTGCAAATCGTGTTCTTGGGTGGTATTATTCAAATCGCTTTTTAAAATCGCAATTGCCGCTTCATAGTCGTGTAACGCCTCTGGAATTTTGTGCATGGCTTGATTCGCCATCGCGGATAGCACAAAATTATAATATTCTTTTGGATCAAGCTTGATTGCCGCTCGCGCAGCGTTAAGACTTTTCTGAAACTCGCCTATTCCAGAATACAAGTTTGATAGTATTTGGTAATAAATTATTTTCTCATAAAAACTTAGACTATAAAATCTGTCGAATATCTTTTCACTAGCTTTCAACGCAATTTCATATTCCCCCTTGGCTGTCGATATGTTGAATGCCCAAAGCTCCTTATCATTGATGCACGGCGATAAAATAGGCAGCAACATGAGACTTGTTACGCCAAGTGTCGCAAGCGCTTACGAATGGTTACAGCGCTACTGCTCTGTGGTGTTTGCGCAGGCGAACTCGTCGGCGCAGTTGAAGCCAAAGAATTTCCATTCCTCGAACAACCAATAATCACAATCGACACAATGCGCAGCATTCTTGGAAAGAAACATGGTTGCTCAAAATGTAAAGTAAAAATGGCTTGCCTGCGCAAAATCATCAATTAAAATTGACAGTTTGTTCACGATTAGTGCTCCATCGGGCATGTCAAAAGAGTTTTACAATGAAACCGATCTGTCGAATTTTCGCGAATGCCAAAGTTTGGCGTACGATGCAGTCGCAGCGGTTGAAGGGCGCCTGCAAGTAGGCCAAACCGAAAAAGAAGCTGCGCAAATGATCGACGAAGAAATTAAGGCGCGCGGCATGCACCGCTATTTTCACGCTCCCTTTGCGTGGTTCGGCGAACGCACGGCGTTTCACGGCATCGAGCGTCCGTTCGATACACGGCAGTTTCCGTCAAAGTTGTTACCGCCGCACTTCGGCTTAGAGTTTATGCCGAAAGATAACCGCCTTGAAGACGGCATGTGCGTGATTCTCGACGTTGCTCCCATTTTTAACGATTGCTCGGCCGACGTCGGTTATGCGTTTGCTTTCGGCGAAAATGCAAGGGTCGAAAAAGCGCTCGACGATCTCGAAGTCTTTCGCCCGCTGATTTTGAGCGGCGTCTGCAAAGAAAAGACGATGGCGCAGATTTACGAAGAAGTGAGCGAGGCGCTCGCCGACATGGGCTACAAAAACTGCCATGCAATTTATCCGCAGGGAGTTTTGGGGCACAAAGTCGGTAAAATTCCGACGCGGTTTTTTCCGCGGATACCGATAATGCGCTTTGAGGTTTCGACGTTTGCGTACCTATTGGGCGAAGAGCTTACCCGGCTTGTCAATCCATGGGATAACCACACCGCACTCTGGCACGCCGATGCGCGCGTCAGCGCCGACCCCGGTCTGTGGGCACTCGAACCGCATATTGGTATTTCGAGCTCCCTGAGCGCAGTCGAAGGAGGCGCAGAAGAATTCGGCGTCAAATGGGAAGAAATTTTGGTGATTACAGATAACAACGCATACTATCTCGACGATCACTTGCCGCACAGCAAACGCTGGGAATCACGACACCTCGCAGAGGCCAATTGAGCGAGCTTACGAGCGCGCATCAGCGCTTTAAGCCCGAGCAGATTAAGCCGCACCGCATTTCGGTGGCATTCGACGATTCGTTACCCAAGCACTGGTTCGGGGGGAGTGCCTTCTTGACGCATCTCTTGAATACGTTTACGGCGATTTTTCCCGACGCAGAACGGTACTTTGTCCGATGGTCGAAGAAAGCGCTCGAGACCGTGACCGACCCTAAAATTAAAAAAGATATTCAAGGCTTTATCGGGCAAGAGACAATGCACGCGAACCAGCACGAAAAACTTTGGGATATTTTGCGCGCGCAAGGTTATAACCTAACGCCAGTACTTTGGGTCGTAAAAAAAGTAGGTTTCAACTGGCTTGAAAATGCGATCAGCGACAAGGCCAACTACGCGGCCGTCGCGGGTTTCGAGCACTTCACAGCCTTGTTCGGTGAAATATATTTTGAAAGCCCCGAACTTATGGCGACGATGCACGAAGAAATGCGCCGCCTGTTTGAGTGGCACGCCGCCGAAGAGATCGAGCATAAAGCCGTCGCGTATGATCAGCTCTTGGCGATCGACGACAGCTATGCGTTACGCACCGGAGTCATGAACATTGCGGTGGTTTTACTCTATCTTGTGGCATTCGGCAATACGTTCTATATGATGGCGCAAGATAGGTCGCTTTTTAATCCGCGCGAATGGCTGACGATCTACGATACGTTTTTCGGTAAATACGAACTTGCGCGCAAAACCTTCGTCAAGTTCTTAGAATACTACAAGCCCGATTTTCATCCGTGGAATAACGAAAATTATTATTTAGCGCAACCGACGCTGCAGCAGTACGAAAAACAAGCGGGATAATCTTACCCCCTCTCCATTCATGGAGAGGGGGGAGGTGAGGTTATTTCAAAAAGAATTCGACGCCCACGTAGAGCAGAATCGTTAATACGAAGCCGGTGTGAATAACACCTTTTGTCGTTTCAATCGGCTTTGTCGACGCGGGTTTTTTAGTCGGGTCGTTCGAGGCGAAAAGTGCGTTCGCTTCGATAAGAACTAATACAACCGTGACGATGATAATCCACAGGTTGAGTTTTTCGTGTGTGACGACATTCAGCGTCAGGTTGTTTGCCGCCGCCATGAAAAAGAGCATCGGAATCGAAAGCAGCGTATTCGTTCTCGAAGCGAGAAAGCTGCGGCGCCCCATCGGCCCCAAACCTTCGACTTTTTCGCCGTTTGCCGCTGCGATAATCTTTTTGGTTCGCGGCCAAATGATGAACCATACGTTAATAAACATAATTGTGGCGAACATAAAACCTGGATAGATTTTTGCGAACCAAGCGTTCCACTGCGGAGAGCCCATGGGCAATGCCATTTTCGGGTCGAAGCCTTTGAGGCCGATAAGACCGAGGCCGGTAATAAACGTCAAGAGCGCACCGTAGCGAAAATACCACATCACGCGCGGGAAAAGCTTTTGCTTTGCCGCCGTCTGCATCGTCGCATCGATCGAATTCACGTAGGGCCCTTGGATAAAATTGATGTACCAAAGTACGCCAATCCACGCTACGCCGCCGACGATATGAAAATATCGAAACAGAAACGCACCGTGATCGGAGAATGCTGTTAAATTCATGTGTTTTTCCTCTGATTTATTTTTTTTACGCGCTGTTCTATGCGAACAGACACGCTGTTAATTTAGGAATATAAGCGTGCGCTGGTCGATTGTCAATAATTTGTCAGCTTTCAGCGGCGCCGAGAACTTTTGCGTTTCGACGAACCGCCGCCGGTATTTTTAGCCGCTTCGGATGTCGTCGAACCCGGGGTGTTGCGCGCAATCTGCTTTGCCACTGCTTGTGCCGCGACGCCGTCGGCCATGTCGAAGCCCGCCATCGTACTGTGCTGTGCGCTGCCGATTTCTTCGTATTCGTCTTCGCTCGCTTCGTCTTCGTGCAGTTGTTCTTTCACCTGCGCGCGCAGGATGAATTCCGTAACTTCGTCTTTGATCGCGGCAACCATATCTTCGAACATGCTGAACGCGCGAAAACGGTATTCGACAAGCGGGTTGCGCTCCGCATAGCCCAAGGTCCAGATGCCGTCGCGTAGTTGGTCCATGAGGTACAAATGGTCTTTCCATTTTTGATCGATTACCTGTAGCGCAATCATCTTTTCGAGAATACGCATGTTCTCGGCGCCGATCTCTGCTTCTTTATGAGTCAACGCAGCGAGCGCCTCTTTGCGTACTTTCTCGACAAACTCGTCTTTGCTGTTGTGGCGCACCTCGTCTTCGAGGTTATCGTATTTGATTTGAAAGACGCTATTCAGATATTCTGCCAAGGCTTCAAAATTAAATTCAGAAACTTTTTTACCGGGGAGTAACTGCTCGATACGGAAATTGATCGAATCTTCGGCAAACTCGCGAATGAGGGCCTTAACGTCGGCGTTGTCGAGAATCTCGTTACGGATCATATAGATGTACTGGCGTTGTTTGTTCATGACATCGTCGTAATCCAACAAGTGTTTGCGCATCTCGAAGTGGTGCGATTCGACGCGCTTCTGCGCGCGCTCGATCGCATTCGTCACCATGCGGTGCTCTAACGCTTCGCCCTCTTGCATGCCGAAGCGTTGCATAATCGGGCCCAAACGATCGGAGCCGAAGATGCGCATGAGTTCGTCTTCAAGCGAGAGATAAAAGCGCGACGACCCCGGATCGCCCTGACGACCCGAGCGCCCGCGAAGCTGGTTGTCGATGCGGCGCGATTCGTGGCGCTCTGAACCCACGATGTGGAGTCCGCCCAAGTCTTTTACACCTTCGCCTAAGATAATGTCGGTACCGCGCCCCGCCATGTTGGTGGCGATGGTGACACGCCCGCGCTGGCCCGCTTCTTTAATGATCTCGGCTTCGCGGTCGTGGTGCTTTGCGTTCAAGACGTTGTGCGGTATGCCTTTGACGGTGAGTAACTTCGCCAACTTTTCGGAGTTCTCGATCGAGACGGTGCCTAACAGCACCGGCTGTCCTTTGAGGTGCAAGTCTTTGACTTCGTTCGCAATCGCTTCAAATTTTTCGCGCTGTGTGCGGTAGACCTTGTCGGCGGCGTCGCGCCGAATCATGATGCGGTTCGGCGGAATCACCATTACGTCGAGTTTATAGATTTTACGAAACTCTTCGGCTTCGGTGTCGGCGGTTCCCGTCATACCTGCGAGCTTTTCGTACATGCGGAAAAAATTTTGAAAGGTAATCGTCGCCAGAGTTTGGTTCTCTTGCTTCACTTCGACTTTCTCTTTCGCTTCGATCGCTTGGTGCAGCCCGTCGCTATATCGGCGGCCTTCCATGAGGCGACCGGTAAATTCGTCGACGATGATAATTTCGCCGCCCTGCACGACGTAGTCGACATCGAGGTTGAAGAGCTTGTGCGCTTTGAGGCACTGGTGTACGTGGTGTACGAGTTCGACGTTCTGCGGCGCGTAGAGGTTTTCGACATTCGCGAGCTTTTCGACTTTATGCACGCCCATTTCAGTCAGGAGCACCGTACGCGCCTTTTCGTCGACGTCGTAATCGACCTTGTCTTGCAGCGAAGGGATAATTTTATTTACGCGCACATATTCGCCCGAATCTTGATCGGCTGGCCCCGAGATGATGAGCGGCGTACGCGCCTCGTCGATGAGAATCGAGTCGACTTCGTCGACGATCGCAAAATAATGCCCGCGCTGCACGCGGTAGTTGCGATGGTCGACCATATTATCGCGCAAATAGTCGAAGCCGAATTCGTTATTCGTACCGTACGTGATATCGGCGCCGTACGCTGCGCGCCGTGCGGTGTGCGCGAGATTGCTCTTGATAACACCGGTGGTGAGGCTGTGAAAATCGTAGAGCGGGCGCATCCAATCGGCGTCGCGGCCGGCGAGGTAATCGTTGACGGTGACGATGTGCACGCCTTTGCCGGTCAACGCATTCAAATAAATCGCGAGCGTCGCGGTGAGCGTCTTACCCTCGCCGGTTTTCATTTCGGCGATTTTGCCTTCGTTCAACGCCATCGCTCCCATGAGCTGCACGTCGAAGTGGCGCATTTTCATGACGCGCACGGATGTCTCGCGGAGCGTCGCGAACGCTTCGGGTAATAGAGAAATGAGCTTTTCGCCGTTCGCGAGGCGTTCTTTGAATGCGGGAGTCTTCGCGGCAAGTTCGTTGTCCGAGAGCTTTTGCATATCGGCTTCGAGGCTATTGATGCGCTCGATATAGGGGCGAATTCTCTTTAAGTCGCGCTCGTATTTCGAGCCAAAGATTGCCTTCAGGACAAATTGTAACATCGGGTAAATTTTGTCTGAAAGACAGGCCGTCGACGAAAATGCGAATTAAGTTAGAGGTGCACTATTGAGTAGTGCGCCTCTAATCCTTTAAATATTCAGCAGCATGTTTTCGAGCGCCGCTAAATCGGCCGGGGCGTCGTTCGCGCTTTCCCATTCGAGTAAGTCTTGCGGTAGCTCTTCGAGAAAGCGCGATGGCGTGGCGTCGATCGTGAGCCCGCGATTCTTGCGCGTGCGCGCCAGCGTGAGGTAAAGCCGCCTTTTCGCGCGCGTGAGCGCAACATAGAGTAAGCGCCGCTCTTCTTCGATGCCGTCTTGCTCCGAGCGATCGCCGTCGCTGTCGAGCGATCTCTGGTGCGGCAAAATGCCGTCTTCCATTCCGGTAATATATACCGTGTCGAATTCGAGTCCTTTCGCCTGGTGGATTGTCATCAGTTGCACTCGCGCTAAATCCGCATCGTTGTCTTTATCGTCGGCGGTGAGGAGCGCGACGAATTGTAGATATGTATAGAGATTGCGTTCGGCGATATCGCCGAGTTGCGGTAGAGCGCGTTCGCCGCTTTCAAACTCTTCGATCGAACGCATGAGTTCACGTACGTTGAGAAGCTTATTCGTCACTTTCTCGGCGGCGAGCCCCTGGCGGATATATTCGCGTTCGAGTTCTAAACCGTCGACGAGGTTTTGCACCGCCTTCGTGAGTTGACCGACTTTGCGCACTTCGTGCACATGCTTGGCGATAAATTCTTTGAATTCGAGAATTCCCGATAGCGTCGCGGCGCTGATGTCGATTTCGCACATCTCGATCTCGTCGATGATTTGCCACAGATGCTTTTGCCCCAGTTGCGCGTATTGCGCCAAGCGCTGTACTGCGGTTTCTGAAATACCACGCCGCGGCACACCTAAGATACGCATGAGCGAGCGGTCGTCGGCGTGGTTCGCCAGAAATCGCAAGTACGCCAAGACATCCTTGATTTCGCTGCGATCGTAAAACTGGTAGCTGCCGCTGACATGGTACGGGATATTGCGTTGCCGTAGAATTTCTTCGAACGGGCGGCTCTGAAAGTTCGTGCGGTAAAGCACGCAGAACGCCGAGTACTCGAGTTGGTAGCGCACTTTGGCGGCGACGATTGCGTCGGCGACATACTCGGCTTCGAGCGTGCCGTCGTCGGCTTCGAAGACCGTCGCGCGCCCCGGTATCTTTGCCTCGCTGAAAAGATTTTTCGGGTGGCGCGCGCTGTTGTGTGCGATAAGCTGATTGGCAATATCGAGAATAAACTGCAGCGAACGATAATTC
>JAFEGD010000155.1 GCA_018240245.1 Spirochaetota bacterium
CCGGTAAGGTGCGCGAGAGTCAACGAATATTCGCCGCAGCGTTGCCGCAGGCCGAGGTGCTGTGCGTCGCCGATCTGCCGAGCGCGCTACGTAATAACTATGTCGCCGAAGAATCCGGGCAGACGTACGCGCAAAACGCGCTTATCAAAGCACACGCACTCGCGCGGTTGGTCGATGGGCTGATACTGGCCGACGCAAAGACGGCATCCGTGCCGGCGACGGCCCTGATCCATCCATGGATATTGGCAGAAGATTCGGGCTTCGAGGTCGATGCGTTGGGCGGTGCGCCCGGCGTCTATTCGGCACGGTACGCCGCAGACGACAAGACTCGTTGCGCAAAAATTCTTGATTCGATAAGGGGATTGCCCGCAGCACGCCGCACCGCGCGCTTTATCGCTTGCGTCGCGCTCGTAGAGTGCGGAAAAAATCCCGTATATTTTTTGGGTCGAAAAGAAGGCTTTGTCGCCGAAGCCGCGCGCGGTAACGCGGGGTTCGGTTATGATCCAATTTTTTTGCCCGAGTTAGGCGGCGCGACGTGGGCTGAAACCGGAGCAGAGGTAAAAAATGCCGACAGCCACCGTAGCCGCGCGCTTGACTTGGTGATTCAGTATTTGGCGGGGGTTGTTGCAGGGGTGCCGTCGGGTTTGCAGAGCGCACGACAACCACCCCATTAAAATAGCTCCTATAGCTCAGACGGATAGAGCAGCGCCCTCCTAAGGCGAAGACCCCAGTTCGACTCCGGGTGGGAGCACAAGCGCGGCTGACGCAGCGCTATAAACGCAAATGAAAGCGGCTATGCCGCTTTCATTTGCGTACGAGTAACTATGGCAGAATTAAACGAAAATAATTTGCGCTCGATTGTCGCGAACTTTCACGCGATCGAAGAGCGCATGGCCGACCCGCAAATTACGGCCGATAACAAACGCCTCACCGAACTCTCGCGCGAACGCGCGCGCATTATCGGCGCCGCCGAACTTGCGCAAGAGTGGCTGTCGCTCAGAGAACAAATCGCCGACTGCGAGAAGGGTTGGCAAAGCGAAAAAGATAGCGAGATGAAGGCCGAGCTCGGCGCCGAACTCAAGAGTCTTAAAGAACGCTTCGCGCAACTATCCGAGACGCTGCAATTAGAACTCATACCGAAAGACGCCGACGCCGGCAAAAACGTTTACGTCGAAATTCGCGCCGGTACCGGCGGCGACGAGGCGGGCCTTTTTGTGCGCGATCTTTTTCGCATGTACACGCGCTACCTCGACGCCGAGGGCATTCGCTACGAGATTCAAGATTTGAGCGAAACCGGCGTCGGGGGTTTTAAGGAAGCAATCCTACTTGTAACCGGAGACAGAGCGTACGACGTCATGCATCTCGAAGCGGGCACGCACCGTGTGCAGCGCATACCCACGACCGAAGCGAACGGGCGCATTCACACGTCGGCGGTGACGGTCGCGGTGATACCCGAAGCCGACGAAGACGAAATTTCGATCAACCCAAACGATTTGCGCATCGACGTTTTTCGTTCGTCGGGCGCGGGCGGGCAGCACGTCAACAAAACCGAATCGGCGGTGCGCATCACGCATTTACCGACGGGGATTGTCGTCGGTTGCCAAGAAGAAAAATCGCAGATCAAAAATCGTGCGAAGGCGATGAAGGCGCTCATGTCGAAACTCGTCGAAAAGCAACGCAGCGAGAGCGCCGAAAAATATGCGACCGAAAAAAAAGCGCAGGTCGGCTCGGGCGATCGTAGCGAAAAAATTCGCACGTATAATTTTCCGCAGAACCGCGTCACCGACCACCGCATCAATTTCAGCACGCACAACCTCGACCAAGTGATGGAAGGTAAACTCGATGGCGTAATCGACGCGCTGTTACTCGCAGAACGCGAGGCGAAGATGCAGGCGGGAGAGAAGGCAAAAGCCTTGACATAACGACTATAAACGACTCTATTTGGTTCATGCAGACCATTACCGTTTCTCAACTCAAGACGCATCTTTCGGCCGAGATTAAGAAGCTTAAGAAATCGGGCGGGGTGCAGATTGTGCAGCGCGATGTACCTGTGGCGCGACTTTTGCCCATAGAGAGTCCTGAATCGATATCTATCGTTTCTGCGGCGGTTTTGCCTTTCGAGATTTTGCCGACAACTTTCGAGGTCGATTTTGACCCCCTTGAAGATTTACTCGCCGATCGGCGCAAGCGTTGACGATGTTTCTATATATCGATAGTTCGTGGCTGATGCAGGCTATTTTGCAGAGGTCGCAAGTCAAAAAATTGCCCATGGAGGCGGAGATTTATTCTAGCGTATTATTAAATATAGAGTGTCGGCGCACTCTCGACCGCCAGTTCAAGAGGGGGGTTCTGAATGAGCAGCAGTTTTCGGAGTCATGCTCCGTTTTGAACGAATATTTGCGGCGCATTCGACTCGTTAACTTCGATCTTCAAATTATTAACCGCGCAGCAGAGGCATTTTTTGTACCCATTCATTCCTTAGATGCTCTACATCTGGCAACGGCATTGAAATTGAGCAATACTTTGCACGGCAAACTAACCTTTCTTACCAGAGACACTGAGTTGGCTACGGCGGCACGAGCACATGGTTTCAAGATCGCATGAAAAACCAGTCGAACCAAATCAACCCCACAAATCTTTTCTTGTTTGGGCTGATTATCGCTCTCGTTGCGTTCGGTCTCAACGTGCTCTTGGCCTCGTCTTCGTTTATGGCGCGCGAGCAGTTTAGCGATCCGTATTTTTTTCTGAAGAAGCAAGCGTTCGCTGCCTTCATCGGTTTTTTGGGAATGCTCGCGATGACGCAGATCGACCCGAATCGCTATCGACATCTTGCGTGGCCGATATTCGCGGTTGCTGTCTTCGCGCTCATGCTCGTGTTCGTGCCCGGCATCGGTCGTCGCGCTGGCGGCGCCAACCGTTGGATTGCGTTCGGAGGAATTTCGGTTCAGCCGTCGGATTTCGCGAAGATCGCGCTCGTGTTGGTTTTGGCGCGCATCTATTCGCAGACGAACGCCGACGAAAAACAAAGCGCGCAGCGCGTCGATTTACGTTTGAGCCTTATGACGCTTTTTATTATCGCAGTGCCCGCGTTTTTGATTGCGATCGAGCAAGATTTGGGTACGGCGATTCATTTGGTGCTGACTGCGAGTGCGCTATTGTTTTTCACACGCTACCCATTGACGATGCAACTGATGGCGCTCGCCGCGAGCGTCGCTGCGGTGACGTACATTATTCTCAAAACGCCGTTTCGGCTCACGCGCATCAAAGCGTTTCTCGACCCGTGGGAGTCGCGCTACGATGCGGGCTTTCAGCTCGTTGCTTCGATGAAAGCGTTTCTGGCGGGTGGTCTCACCGGTAAAGGGTTGGGCGAAGAACTCGTGCGCCACCATCTGCAAGAGCGCCACACCGATTTTATTTTGGCGATCGTCGCCGAAGATTTAGGAGCGCTGGGAGTTATCGTGCTCATCGCGGCTTATTTTACGATTGCAAGTTATGGTCTTGTGCTCGCGTCGCGGCTGCGCGACGATTTTATGCGCCTATTGGCAACGGGCATTTTACTGTGTCTCATCATTCAAGTCATTATCAACTGCGCGGTCACGATGGGGCTTTTGCCGACGAAGGGTATCAACTTGCCGTTGTTATCGAATGGCGGCACGTCGCTCGTCGTCTATCTCGTTATGTGCGGAATGTTACTCAGTGCATTACGAAGAGAACAAGCAACATGACGGCGCGCTTCGCGCGCCGTTATGTTGCTTGCTAATTCAGAAAGGATTCCGACCGCGCGGGCGCGGGCTTCTGTAGATTCGCCAATAACTCCGACGCATCGATTTTATAGCCTAAGTCTTGTGCTGTACTGGCATAAAATGCGATGACGTGCTTCAACCTGCGCCGCGCCTCGGCGGCATCTTGGCCATAAGTATACACATCGAGCTCGGGGCATGAGGCGACGAACTCGCCCTCTTTTTCATAAACGCTGATACTTAAGTCCACGCTTTATTTTCGGAGTGGCGGTGCCTACTAATGAGGAAAAAGCGCTATAAGATGCGACATAACGTTGTAATAACTATGCGTAAACTGCATTCGCAGTTTACGCGGCGTCGCAATAGGAGGTTTCTCCATAGTGGTTCAAAAACAATCGGCGCCGGTAACTTTCACCGGCTATCAAAAATTTCTCATCGCAATTCTCACGATACTCCAATTCACCGTGATTCTCGATTTCATGGTACTCGCTCCCTTGGGGGCGATTCTCATGCCTACGCTTCATATCACGCCGCAGCAATTCGGCTGGGTCGTGTCGGCGTATGCATTGAGCGCTGGTGCATCGGGCCTACTCGCTGCGGGTTTCGCCGATCGCTTCGATCGCAAAAATATGCTGATGGTCTTCTATGTCGGTTTTCTCGTCGGTACTCTTTTCTGCGGTCTCGCTCCGAATTATCACACGCTACTCGCAGCGCGGATTTTTACCGGCATCTTTGGCGGCGTTATTGGTGCAATCTCGTTCGCGATCGTCACCGATCTTTTTCCGATGGAAGTGCGCGGTCGCGTGATGGGCTTCTTGCAGATGGCGTTCGCATCGAGCCAAGTTTTTGGTTTGCCGTTGGGGCTCTACGCAGCCAACCATTGGGGTTGGCACTCGCCGTTTATCATGATTGTCGCTCTCGGCATACCAGTGGGATTTATAATTTTTCTACGCATGCAACCGATCAATGCTCATCTCGCGCTCAAGATCGACCGCCACCCGTTTCACCATATTTGGCACACGGTTTCGACACCGCGCTATCTGCAAGGCTTTGCGGCGACGACGCTCTTAGCGACAGGCGGTTTTATGCTCATGCCATTTAGCAGCGCTTTTGCAACTGGTAACTTAGGTCTTACGCTCGACGACTTGCCGCTCTTATACATGGTGACAGGCGTTTGTGCGATGATTGCGGGGCCGGTCGCCGGTCGTCTCAGCGATTCTTTCGGTAAATATCCACTATTTGTAATAGCGTCTCTCGCGGGTATTGTCATCGCACTTTATTTTACGCAGTTGAGTACTACACCGTTGTGGTTTGTTATGATCTTGAACGGTGTTCTCTTCGTTATGATTACGGGCCGGATCGTTTCATCTTCGGCACTGATTAGCGGCGTGCCCGCACCGCAAGATCGCGGCGCGTATATGGGCATCAGTTCGGCGTTTCAACAAATCTCGGGCGGTATCTCTTCGGCGATTGCAGGTCTCATCGTCACCGAAAACGCGCACCACATGCTCGAGCATTACGACGTTTTAGGCTATGTCGTTGCGTCTACGATGCTGGTGACGATCGTGATGATGTATTTTATCCATCGGCTAGTGAACGACAAGCCCGAGCGCGCATAATATTTTTGGGGGGATTACCAATGAAACAAAATTTTGAACCGCGTCAGCGATTGTTATTTTCACTCGCTGTGTTAATTTTTTTTGCAGCGGTTAATCCACCGTATGCCGACGATTCGCTTAAAGCGAAAAAACCGTTTGTACCCACAACGCATTATGAATTACGCACAATCGCCGGGTGGTCGGTGCGCGTGAATAAAGATTTGCTCAACGGTAAACATGTGGCGACCGGCAAAAGGGCCATCGCGCTCTTACAGACGAAACTTTCCGAGATTCGCCGTCTGCTGCCGGCCAATGCGGTGAAAAAACTTACACACGTAACGTTCTGGTTAGGCGTCAACGATTACGCTATGCCGAACCCAACATATCACCCCAGTCACGATTGGCTCGTTGAAAATGGCTGGAACCCCGACAAAGCGCAATGCATCGATATTGGCAACGCTTCGATTTTACTGCAATGGATTAAAGATCAACCGATGCTATTATTGCACGAACTTTCGCACGCATACCACGATCAAGTTTTAGGCTACGATAATATCGAGGTTAAGCGCGCTTATGCCAACGCTTTGAAGAGCAAGAAATACGAGCGCGTAAAAAATATTTCTGGCGCGGTGTTACGTGCGTACGCGCTCAACGACGCCGAGGAGTTTTTTGCCGAAGCGAGCGAAGCGTATTTCGGCGTGAACGATTACCAACCGTTCACGCGCGACGAACTACGCAAGTTCGACCCCAAAACATACCGCGTTGTTGAAAAAATGTGGAACCAGTAATTCGGATACTTCGAGCAATTTGCGTTTGTTGAGCTGCGTCGAAATGCGCGCAGCGCTACTAGACGCTGAACACCAATTCGGCATTCGATTCGGTAATGAAGCGCTGGCGTTGCGGTTGATAGTCTTTGGAAAGTGGAAACTCTACCCGCG
>JAFEGD010000156.1 GCA_018240245.1 Spirochaetota bacterium
ATTCTGTCGCTTCGAGAACTTTACGAAACTCGTGCGCGGGTATTGGTAATTCTGTCTCGCTAAAATCGTAATCCCATTCGGGGTGCTCTTCAGATTCTCTCTCGTCTCGGAGTGAGAGCCAGCTAAAATTATCGAAATGGCCGTTCTTTGTAATCTTAACATCGACGCCTTGCCGTGCCGCAACGTGAACGCTCGCTTGGATGGTAAAAAGGAGCAATGCCTCGTCGTGTACATATTGCTCGAGATTCTTCAACTTTTGTTCGCCACCGTCGATGTCCGACATTGCTTGCAAGAATCGTTCGTCGTATGCGCGATTATCTAAAAGAGCGAACGGTCCTTGCGAGAAGAGAAAAATATAGTGATGAAACCCCGAATACATGATCGGATTATCTACGGTTGCGACAGCGAAGTCTCCCATATATTTGCCCGCGCCGCTCATGCGCGCATTTGGCACGCGGTCCATCCAAACCGTGCGCGGCACCACTTCGTATTCGAGTTTGACTTTTATATCTTCTAAATACGCTCCGATCATTTGCACCAGGCTCACCGAATGGTCGGCGACGATGCCATGCAGAGTGAAACCGTCGGCATAACCCGCCTCCGCGAGTAATAAACGCGCCTTATCGGGATCAAAAGGGTGCACAAGAATGTCTGGATTAAAGCCATATTGTCCGCTGGTACCGATGGCGCGTTGTGGGATTGCGCTATCATGCCCTTGAATTTTGGCGAGCATGTAATTATCGATAGCGTAGTTGAGCGCCAAGCGCACACGCACATCGGCGAGCGGACCCTGCGACGCGAGCAAAAACCAATGACTCAGTGCGACTAAACGATTCTTGAGTAGAATATCGCGCCGATTTTCGACAAGCGGCAGCTGCACCGAATGTAATCCGTAAACAAGGTCGAGTTTATTCTCGATCAGCGCCTCGACCCAATTGGGAGCGGGCATAATGACGAAGCGAAACGATTCGATTTGGGCCGGGCCGCGCCAATAATTTGGATTGCGAACGTACCGAATATATTTTCCGGGTTCCATGGAATCGAATATAAATGGCCCCGTACCAATGGGATGATCCTTAAAATAGCTTACGCCATTTTCTGCTAGCGCTTTCGGTGGTACGATATCGGAGAACATTGCCAGTCGCCATAAGAGCATATCATCGGGAAATTCGGTGTGGAGGCGAAAGGAAAACTGATCGACGACTTCGGCTTTCTTGATTGAAGCGAGAATTCCTAATCCGGTTGGTGAATTAATCTTCGGATCGCGCTGAGCGGTAATCGTTGCAACGACCGCCGCTGCATCGAGTGGTTCGCCGTTATGAAACACAACGCCTTCGCGCAACGTAAACTCCGTTGTCAGCGGATCAATTCTGCGCCAACTCTTTGCAAGCCCCGGCACGAGTTCGCCGTCTTCGTTGATGCAGGTTAAACTGTCGTGGCATGCCGTGATTGCGGTATAAGAGTCGGGGTCGAAGCCATGAAAAGGATCGAGCGAAGAGGGTTGAGCGGTGAAGTAGCCGATGCGCAAATCGTTTTTCATAAACCAATGAATAAGCGAACGATGCAGGCGACAAGTAGAATTATATATCTATATATCTTAAATTTATTCTTTGGAGCACTGTTTGAGAGTGTGAGCTATTGGGGCCGTTCATTGATCGAAATTTCCAGTGCTACGGCTTGCGCCCCAAAAATAAAATGCCCCAAACACTGTTTCTCTTCTAAGCCTCTCACCCCCATCAGCATCACATGCTTGTGCCCCGGTTCGAATTTAACCGATGCACCCGCCGCTATCGCGATCTCGCCCAATTTTTGCATACTCACGCGCCCTTGCGTTTCGACGGTTTCGTGCATTTCGCTCGCCACCGCACAGTCGAAGGTAATGCTCTTGAGCAGGGCGGGGGTCGCAAGCGTGTTCTCAATCGAGCCGTATGCCGCCGTCATGGTGGCTCCCACCGTCGGTTTCACGACATACCAGTCGCGAAATATGAGCCCCGCCTGGCGAACTTTTGGGCTACAGCTTATCAGCAGCAGGAAAATTGCACAAACCAAATTTTTATGATTCATAAATTCGTTGTCGTTGATGGTGCGAGACACTCTCGCAAGAGTCAAGCTTTTTTGCGGCGGCGTCGAAAATAAGATATGAGCGAAACGGCTGCAATGCAAGACGAATGGTCGCGGGTTGGCGAATATCTCGATCGCTTGGCGTTCGAAAACGACCGTTTAGAGGCGGAGCTCAAACTCAAAAAAGAGCGGCGTGCCGAACGCGAGAGTCTTGCCGAAGCTGCTCCACAGCATAGCATCGAACGCGAAGACCTCTTTAACGAAAAACGCGAAACGGCACGCTACGAATCGCGCACCGTTGCGGACACCGCGCAGGGAATGCGGTTGTCGTACGATGCATTGCGCAACGATCTATCGGGGCTCATGTCCGATCTCAACGACTTTAAGAGTACACGCGCGGGTTTAGAATCGCGATTTTCTAGGCAGCCTTAAAACTTATTCAGGTATTAGATCGCAAAAACAAAATTCGTAATCGCCTTCGCTGCCCGCAGGCGCTTTATAGTGCCGCAGCACGCGCTCGCCGATATTAAATCTTATCTCTTCGCGAAAAATCGGCCCAGCGTAACAGAAAGTGTGAAACTCGCCATTCTCGCCGCACGGGTCGACGCCTACAGTTAAATCGCGTAAAAAATCTTCGTCGATCGTGCGCCCGGCAAAGCTCTGGTCGAGAAATTTTGTATTTACGCAAACGACAATCGCCTTAAAGCCGAGCGCGATAAATTCGCGCATAAGCTTTGCCGTATTCCGTTGCCAGAGCGGAAAGACAGCGGTTAATCCTACTGCGGTTAATTTTTCTTCGCGGTAACGGCGCAAGTCTTCGAGAAAGATGTCGCCGAACGCCGATGCCTGAAAGCCCGTTTCGGTAAACTGCTTCATTGTCGCTGCCATTTTGCTTTCGTATTCGCCCATAGCGCTATCGGTGCCGATCTCGACGGTGGTTAAGGGCAGACTTAAAGCCGCGGCTTGCGACTCGATAAGCGAGCGGCGTACGCCGTGCATCGAGACGCGCTCGTGCTCGGCGTTCACCGAGGTGATGAGCGCTTCGACGCTATAGCGAGCGTCTTGCTGCAAATGATAAAGCGCGAGCGCCGAGTCTTTGCCTGTCGACCAGTTGAAAAAAGTTTTAGCCGGCTTTGGCACGAGTACTTGCATAGCTATGGAAATCCAGCGCACGGGCGATGAGCGCGTAACTACCGAAAAGCAGCGGCACATACACCGCGACCCCCGCGAGCGTACCGCGAAAGAACGGTATCGCTGCCGTATAGCACGCGACCAAGCCCGCACCCGTGCGCGGGTAGAGCGTCCCCTCGGCCCAAACGCCGAAATTCGACACGGCAAAAAAGATCGCCGCCGCGACTAAACCACCCCCCGCAATTTTTAGGGCGGATGTCCCCTTGCGGAAAATAAAAATTCCGAAAATCGCGATAAGGCCGTAACTCAAATATTGCCAGTGAAAGCCGGGGTACATCCACACAAAACTTTGTTGGTATGCCGCATAAATCACATTATCGATGAAAAGGCTCGATAGCCACATCGCGACAAACGGAATCGCGAACGCTTGCCACTTGCGTGCGAAATGCGCGGCGGCAAAAAGTGTGATCGCTTCCATCGGCGAAAAATTCGGCATGTGCGGTATAATGCGACTGAATGCCGCCGCGAGAATTATGACGACAAGAGTCGCCGTGCGTAAAGAAATTTTTTTCATATTTTTCTCCTTAAAAATCAAATCGAACCCTCTCGGATTCGATTTGATAGACAAATTGGTTATTGCATCGCGAAAAAGTACATATCGGCGTCTTTCGTAAACGTCTGCGTCGTCAGCAGATTGCCGTTCATGTCTTCGACGTTGGTCGTCAAATTATTCGTCGAACCGTTACCGTTGTGGATTTTATAGAGATATGTGCCTCCCGAGCCGACGAATTTGTATTGGTTCGTCGTATCGATGGCGGTCGCGTTCACTGCGGTTCCCGTAATCGAAAATAAATCGAAGTTGCCCGACGCATTCCGAAACGCCGCATAGCCTTGGTTGTTGTTAAACGCGAGACCCGCTTTGACGCAATTCGACGAAGCCGTGTAACCCGCCGGAGCGGTCACTGTCGCAGGCGTGTACGCGGTCGGTGCCGCATAGGTCAACGAGACGCCATTTTGACAAACGTAAGAGACGTTGTACCAATCGGAATTAAAACTCCAGATGCGCGTGCCGTCGTATGCAATTTCCATATTATTGTGCCCGGTATTAAAAGTGTTCGTCACGGTATTCGTCGCCGGATTCACCACCGATATTGTCGCTTGCACTTTGTTATTCCAATCTTGGTTGCCGACATAGATCATGCCGTTCCATATTCTGACAACCGAGGGCTGGTTGCCAACGACAATATCAGAAAGCAACGCCAGCGACGGTAAATTGCTCAGATCGACGCGCTTCAATAAATTCGTAGGCGTTGCGCCGTTCGCGATATATGCGGTTGTACCCGCTATAACCATGTCGCCGAGATACGAGCCCACATTAATTTGCCCGGCGAGCGATAAATCGGATTGCCGGTACGCAAGCAACCGCCCGGTCGCGCTGCTATCGACGATCAACCAATAGCCGTTATACACCGTCGGCGAATGCAAGCCCGACGAACTCACCGAAATCTGGTTGGTCATCAAAGCATACGTACTGCCGGTTTTTTGTAACCAATCGAGCTTATACGTCGCATAATCGGCCGAGTGCGCATAGGCAAGCAAGTAGGATGTACTCTGTGTCGCCGTACTTTGTCCGTTACTGTTATTATCGCCGCCGTGGTTAACGCAACCGGCTGCAGCGACGACCATTGCCAAAACAAGGCCGCTTAAAAAAAATTGTCTGAAAATCATTTTCTGCTCCAAGGGAACTTAGGTTCCGGAGCCCGCTAATCGAGCATAAAAATTTACTCGAACTTTTTCGGCGCGCCGCCGTGTCCTCGGGCGACGCACACAAGAGTTCCAGACTTAGGCTAAGCTGAGGAATGGCATAGGGCGTAGCCCTGTGTCATTCCTCAGCAATTTAGCTTTCGCGTCAGCGAAAGCGCCATTACTGTTGCGGGTCAGTACCGGATTTGCACCGGTTTCCTCTTGCTGGCATTTTGTCATTCTTATGACAAAATGCCAGCAAGACACGGTTCGAGGTTTGGATACGGTGTAAATCCGCTTTACAGTCTGTCTGATTGCGCCATTTTGCCGCCTATGAAACGGACATGGCAGCCCGCAAACAAAAAACGCAACCGCACGCACGGGTTTCGCTCGCGCAACGCGACCGCAGAGGGCCGCGAAGTGCTGCGCCGCCGCCGCCAAAAAGGCCGCTGGAAGCTCACGGTATCCGACGAGCGCCGCCGTTGGGACATTGTCAAGCGCTAAGCGGCGTTGAATCGCTATCAAGCACTCGCGCTCTCGCTTTTTCGTTAGCCTCAAATTCAAGAAACGCATCGAATACCTATTTTCGAGCGGTCAGAAAATTTTCGCGCGCCATCTCATGGTGCGGTATTGTCCTGTGGCAGAAGCGAATCCCCCGCTGCGTGTGGTTTTTGCGGTGGGGAGCAAATTAGGCGATGCGCATATTCGCAATCGTATTAAACGGCGTCTGCGCGAAGCGCTTTTCACAGTGATGAAAGCCTCGACCAATTTGAGTACAGGTTTTGATATTGCGATAATCCCCAAGAAAGACGTTGCCGTTGTCGACTATGCGCTCATCGTGAACGATCTCGAATTTGTGCTGCGTAAGTTACGGCGTTGAAATGCAATGTTAAAGAAGCTTTGTATATTTTTGATTCGTTTTTACCAATACACGTTCGCGGCTTTCTTGGGCGGGCAGTGCCGTTTTCACCCGACGTGTTCGGAGTACGCTGTCGGTTGCTTTGAGAAGCACCCTGCGCACCGCGCGTTTATGCTGGCGCTGTGGCGCATTCTGCGCTGCCAGCCGTTCGCGAAAGCGGGCTATGACCCGGTGCCCGAACCAGCCACAAAAACTTGACCGGCAAGGCGGGCTGCTGTATACTATACCGATGAGAGTATTCATCTCGCTATTGCTTCTGACGAATACGCTTTTTGCCGCCGTCGAAGACCGCGCACAATTATTCTCTCCGGCGGCGGTGGCGCGCGCGAATAAAGATTTAGATAAGATCAAAGCGGCGACAAAAAAAGACATTTTGATTCTGACGGTTGTCGATACCGGCTCGAAACCACTCAAGATTTTTTCGCACGACGAGGCCGTGTCGCGCCGCCTCAATGGCGCAATCATCGTCATCACGAAAAATCCGCCGCAGCTCGAAGTTATCGCGGGCAAAAAGACGAGCCTCGTTTTTAATTTCGAGCACCGGCAGAAGGTGGTCGAGATACTCAAGCAAAACTTGCGCAAAGCGCCCGACGCGGCGCTTGCGAGCACGGTTAAATATATCGGCGATCTTTTTCGTAACGCCAATAGCGTGCTCATTCAGGCGGATGAACACCGTGCCTCGGCGCAACAGCCGAATACGCGCGTGGCGAACGAAACGAGCGGCGGTGGGTGGCTCAAATGGATTATCGTGCTCCTCATCGGTTTTGGTATCTTTCGCTTGATCGGGTGGTTTATCAGTTCGCGCGCCAATAGCGCCGCAGCAGCGGGGTCGTCGCCCTCAACATACACGGGCATGGGCGGCGGCGGCTTTCTGACATCGCTGATGGGCGGTATCTTTGGCGCGGTGGCTGGTAACTACATCTACGATAAATTTTTCGGTTCGAGCCACCACGATTCGAACTATTATCGCGACGATTCGACTAACTATTCAAACTCTAACTCTAACTCGTCGAACGATTGGCGAAACGACGACAACGGCGATTTCGATGTTAACTCGGGGTCGGGCGGCGACTGGGGCAGCGATAGTGGCGGCGGCGATAGCGGCGGTAGCGACAGCGGGGGCGGCGATAGCGGTTCTGACTGGTAACAGGTGCGTGCGTACAATGGGCGCAAAGCACGCCATGTGCTTAAGGTCTAATCTTATTTTCGTTGGCCTGTCTGTCGGCGTTGCGTTGCATGCAGTTGTCGAAATATCGTTCGCAGTTCATATCGCACGTGTTGATTCTCTGCGAAGGGTTTGTTGACAAATTGAAATCCTGCATCGCTTCGTTACAATTTTCATGGCATTCGGTATTCGATTGTTCGCACATGCGCGAACCGCGATCGGTAGTGCGGCAACCGATCGCGCTAAAAAGTACACTGAAGCCGATTATAGGTAAGATAGCGAAGGGCACTGACTTTTTCATAATTGAAGAGATAGAAGCGTCATTACTTTGGCAAGCAAATTTGTTAAAAATGAGCGTGTGTGAAAATTTATTAGCAGAGGGAGTATAAATGAGAATGAGACTTTCGGTATTATTATTTTGTTCGCTGGTGTTCAACGCATGCCAATCGCGCGACTACAAGAAAACCCCCGGCCTACTCATCGACGATATAGCCATCGCATTGCGTAAAGACCTGCTGAAGCAATATGAAAATAGCGAAAAAACAACCTTGGCCGTTGCGGGCTTTTCGCGCAACGATTTGGTGGCCGCAAGATTTAAATACAAATTAGTGACGCCGAAACTCGGTCTGTTGATTGCGAACGCTTTGCAAACAGAGATGTTCAACCCCGCAAGATTCGATCTGATCGAGCGATCTCAAATCGATGCTTTGCTGAGCGAATTAGACTTCCATCGACTCGGTATCACAGAAAGCGACGGTATCCCAAGTCTGCGAATTCAGGGAATAAAGGCAATAATTTTAGGGAGTGTACAACTGAAAGATGGCGTTTTTCAATTCGACGCGCGCATCGTCGCGGTTGAAACAGGCAAAGTTTTGGCGGCAGCCACGAAAGTCGTCGATTATTACGATTTTCTGAACGATGCGTATAACGAATATCCCAAGCGCGAAGACTGCCGTGCGACGATTCGAGCCGACGACAGTTGGCAAAGTACTGGCTGCGTTATCAGAAATGTCGCGAAACTTCACGTTAAAGCGACCGGCAGTTGGAGTATGACCAACGACAAATTTACATTCGGTCCTGAGGGAGTTTCGAGTAGCCCATCGATATTCGGCGATTATCGCATTCTCACCGCCGCAAACCATGGCGCCCTCATTTGCCGCATCGGCGAGCGCAATATGATCTACGGCGTTTCTAATCCATGGGATGTTAAAGGCATAGCAGGTGCCTTAGAATGCCGCATCAACGACAAAGAAGTATATAATAATCGCGGTTCGATCACAATGGATATAGAATTAGAAGAGTGATTGCCAAAGCATCGACTGAACTCAATTGCATTGACGAATCTATGAAACTGAACTCGCTCACCGCTGAAGAAGCGCACGTCGTCTTACACAAGGGCACCGAATACCCCGGCACGGGAATCTACAACAAGCACTATGAGACGGGCGTCTATATCTGTAAACAATGCGATGCGGGGCTATACAAATCTGACGACAAATTCGATTCGGGGTGCGGTTGGCCGAGTTTCGACGATCAAATTCTCGGTGCGGTGAAGCGAGTGCCCGACGCCGACGGTCGCCGTGTTGAAATTGTCTGCGCACACTGCGGCGGGCATTTAGGGCATGTGTTCGAGGGCGAGGGTTTTACGGCAAAGAATACACGGCATTGTGTGAATTCAATTTCATTAAAATTTCTCCCTCATGGCGCTCCGAAAGGAGCGCCATGAGGGAGATTATTCTCGCCGGTGGGTGTTTTTGGGGTCTCGAAGAACTCTTGCGCGCGCAGCCCGGCGTGACAGACACCGAATGCGGTTATTGTGGCGGCACCGTTGCTAATCCCACCTATCAAAACCACGACGGCCACGCCGAAGCCGTTGCAATTACTTACGACGAAACAAAAACCAATTTTCGGCAACTGCTCAATTTCTTTTTTCAAATTCACGACCCGACGACGCTCAATCGCCAAGGCAACGACATCGGTGCTTCGTACCGATCGACAATTTTTTACGCCAATGCGGATGAACTGCGGGTGGCACGCGATTTTATCGAAATTGTGAATGCCTCGAAGCGCTGGGCGAAGCCGGTGGTCACGACGCTCGAACCTTTAGGCGCAGAGCACGGCGCTGCGGGGAAATTTTGGCCGGCCGAAGCTTACCACCAAGATTATTTACAAAAACATCCGAATGGCTACACTTGTCACCGCATGTATTGTAACAGTTACATTTAAGCTACTATGCGAATTCGTTTCAGCGAGTTCCCGCTTAGTCATGTAGTAGCTTAACTTACATGTAGCAAAAATTTTCGCCAAGACTTAAAAAAGATATTAACATCTAAATATGGATATTACACACGATACAATCGTCGGCGAGTTAGTCGCCGAAGACTACCGCACCGCAGCGATCTTCAAACAGAACGGCATCGACTTTTGTTGCAACGGCAACCGCAGCATTCACGCGGCGTGCGAAAAGAAACAGCTCGATGCGAACGCACTCGTTGCCGCGCTACAAGAAGTTACGCAGAAGCAAGAAAGCGCCGCGCAAGATTTCAAAACATGGCCGCTCGACTTACTCGCCGACTATATCGAAAAAAAGCACCATAGCTATGTTGAGGCAAAAGTACAAGAAATTATGCCTTATCTCGAACGTATTGCGCAGGTGCATGGCGATCGCCACCCCGAACTCATCGAAGTGGCACAACTCTTTCATGAATCGGGCGGAGAGTTTACCGTACACATGAAAAAAGAAGAATTAATGCTTTTCCCACAAATTCGTAAGCTCGCGAAAGCAAAGCACGATAACGCTGTCGCGACACCGTCGCCGATGGGCACAGTACAGAACCCAATTCGCGTGATGCTGCACGACCACGACACCGAAGGCGAACGCTGGCGCCGCATCGCCGAACTC
>JAFEGD010000157.1 GCA_018240245.1 Spirochaetota bacterium
CAAAGCGGATGTGGCGGGGGACATCGAATTCTTTCGCGGTATCTTCGACGTATTTCTTGATCGAAGGCCCGTCCGACAACACTCGTGTCTCTGACCACGGGCGAAACGCATAACCGAACGTGTTCATATCCGAGTCTGAACGAATGCCCGGATACCGGAATAGATCCCACGTGCCGCCCATCGCGGCGCGTCGTTCGAGCACTACGAACGACTTTTTCGGCAGCTCGCGCTTTAGGTAACACGCGGCACCGACGCCTGAGATTCCGGCCCCGATAATTAAGACGTCAAATTTTTCTGTTTTCATGATTTTCCCCCTTGCACGGCGCTGGAATTCCATAGCCGTTAGTGCGACGCATTATAAAATATGAACTATGCGTCAAGATTAGTTGCAAAATGTAATAACTATTACAAATCGCGCGCGCTTAGCCAAACGCCATGCCCGAATCTACTTGACGGTCGATACCGATACCGAGGCATCTCAATCATTATGAAAAAGTATACCAGTCTATTATCACTCCTACCCCTCGCGCTTGCCGTCGCCTGTAGTTCGACAGAAAAAAAGGTCGAGCAACCCGCGCCGGTGGTGCAGCAACCGCCCAAAGTAGAAGAAGCGCCGGTCGTCAAAGCCGCGCCGATCGACCCACAAGTCAAAATCGACGCCTATAACGAGACGCTCTCGAAAGTGCCGATGTTAGCTTTGCCCCCGTTTCAAAGCTCGTTTAGCGGCGCAAAATTTGAGTCGAGCGCCAAGCCCGCGCTGACCGCGACACAAGAGATTGTCAAAGACCTGCCCGACGGTTATGTTCTTGAAGTTAAAGGCCACCATAACCCGGCCCCCGATAAGGCGCAGCGTACGAGTAATAAACTGTCGGTTGCGCGCGCAAAGGCCGTGTACGATTATTTCGTGAAAAGCGGCTTGCCGGCCGACAAGCTCAGCTATCGCGGCGTGGGGTCGTCGGAGCACGATGCGAAACTCTCGAACGACGAAAATCGCCGTGTGACGTTTCAAGTCGTAAAAGCCGCAGCGAAAGCGGAGTAAGGTTGTATAGCACACGCAACCGATAGGTTGCGTGTGCTATCGTATCCCCACCAGCAATTGCCTCAGCGGCACGCTCAGAATTTGCGAACGCCGTTGCATCATGCGCTCGGTGTCTGCGATGAATTTGGCGCGGTCGTAGATTTTGGTTTCGCCCCATAGAAACGGACGAAAGTAGCCCGAGCGGTGGACAAGCCCGAATAGGTTTGCACCGACATCGACGATAGCGCCCGTGCCGAGCATCGTGCCGATCGCGGTTTTCGCATAGTCGCCGATAATCGCACCGAATTTTATCGTCCCCGATGTGAATTTTTGCACGCCGAAAACCAACCGCACCTCGCCGTAATTATTTTTCAGATCAGAAGTTGTCGTCAGCGCGCCCAAGTTGACCCAATCGCCGACGAGCGAATGCCCGAGAAAGCCCTCGTGGTGCTTGTTCGAAAAATCGCCGACGATCGAATCGGCAATCTCGCCGCCGAGGCGACAATTCGTGCCCGCAATTGTATTCGAAAAATTACACATGTCGAGCCGCGTTTGTTTGCCGATGTACGCGGGCCCGCGCACAAGGCAGAGCGCGCCAATCTGCGCGTCGGCGTCGATAACAATCGGCCCTGCGCTCGCGTCGAGTACGGCGTATTTTGAAACCACCGCAGTGGGATGCATCCTGATCGCCGCATGGCCGGCTTCGACTTGTAAACCATCTACCCGCGCCATTGTTATGCCGGGAGCAAAGTGCGGTAAATCGGCTTCGATGTTGGCACCGATATTCTGTAAGAGTTGCAACGGCTGCAAGGGCGACGCTTCGCCATGCGTCCAAACATCACTGGATAAAAAATCATGGTGCGCTTTTAAGAGCGCCGCTTCTGCTAACGAACGCCGTGTCGTGACAGCGGTTAATCCACCCGCGCGTTTCGCTCTTTCATACGGCGAAAAAATACCGTCGCGCAATAAAAAAAGCGGCTTGAGGCGCACGAGCGGCCAGAGGGTATCTTCGAAATTGTCGTTGAGTATTGTGTCGGGCACGTCAGTGAATGGGTGTCACCAAACTGCGAAAATTATAAAAATAGCCGACGAGGCTGTGGCCGGTAAAGAGCGCGTGCATACCAATCATGACGAGCGACGCGCCGACGGGGATTGTCAAGTTATCGTCGAAGAAGCCTTCGTGACTCACGAATTCGATGAGCAGCGCCGCGATTGCGCCGACGATCAACACCAACCAGTTTTCGAGACGAATGCCATGATTATCCCACAGCACATAGTCGGATGCGACGTTGAAAATCGAGAGTAATAAAAGAAAGACTAACCCGGCAAGAAACGCGCCCGCCATGCCGCCCAATGTGCCTTGTAGACTCTTGCCGTTATAGAAGCGGATGGTGCCGAATTTGCCGCCGACGAGCGCTGCGGCGGGGTCGCCGAAAGTTAAGAACAGAATCGAAAGTATCGCGATTTCTTTTGGGAAAAAACCGACAGAGATACAAAGCGCGAGAATGTACGGCACGCTGCCGTGCATTTTATCGTGTTCTTTGCCCTTGAGCATCGGCCCGGCAACTTTGACGAAGGCGTCTTGCCAAAACTTAAAACGAAAGCGCAAAAACTCGATAATAAGAAAAAAGACGGTGACGCAGCCGGTAATCCAAAAAATTACCGAGCGCGTGGTTTGCTCGAACTTGAAAGGGCTGATGCCGTCGAGCAAGTTGAAAAAGTACCCTACGGGAATTATCAAGCCGACGACGTGAAAGAGCTTGCGCGCATAGTTGAATTTGTCGCCCGGCTGATTGTCGCGGCTGAAAAGTTTTTTCTGCTCTTGCGTCTCTTGCATCGATCGCACCGTCAGGCCAACAGCTTTTCAGCCGCCAGCCGCGATTGCGCATAAGAGAACATTTCGGTAAACCCGGTCATGCTGATGACCTGTTGAACGCGCGCCGAAGGTTGAATGAGAACTAATTTCTTGCTGCCGCGCGAAAGCTGTTCGCTCATCTCGAACAGTAGACCGATGCCGGTAGACACGATGAGCTCAACTTCGCTTAAATCGAGCAGTACGTTATTCTTCGTCGCCGCATCGAGAAACTTGCGCCGCACTTCGTGCGTATTTTGCGAGTTCATGGCGCCTTTGACCTTGAAAAAGTAATATGTCTGCGCGACTTCTTCGATGATTTGAAATTGCTGTTCGGCGGGAGTAGCCATTGACCGGCAAATCGATACAGCAAGGCAGAGGAGCAACTATAAAACACAGGTTGTCATTCCACTTGACGCGACGCACAACCGTAAAAACTTCTTGCATGGTCGCTTTTGTACGCTCTCTCGCGCATGCAGGTGCCGATTTAGATGCGCACAGACAACGTTATATTGTCAATACGAATGTCTACGCACTCGTTGTAATAACGGTTACGCTGCCATATCCTTTTATTTATCTTTATTTGCACGTCGATATGAACCCACTGTTACTTTCGGGGTCGATTTTATTTTTGTTCGCGTATGCTGGAGTAATTTTTTTCAATTATCTCAAAGTGCATACATTGGCGAAGTTGCTGTTTTTCGCAACCGTCGTCGTACAACTCTTTGCGATCTGCATCACGTTCGGTAAAAGCTCTGGCCTCGATCAATTTTTTTTCGCGGCGTTCGTCGGTATATTTTTCGTCGTCGATCGCTACCAAAAAATAATGATTATTCCCGCGCTCGTCGTTTTTACGGCGGAGTATCTGCTGATACAATACATCAACGCCTATATCGACCCGATCGTGCGTTTAGAAGAAGATACCGCCACAATCATTCGCTACTTCACATCGGGGTCGGTATTTTTTCTGCTCGCGCTGCAATGTCTTTACTTTTATTGGGGCAACCAACGCGCCGAGCTCCAATTAGAAAAAGCGCAGCGCGAGTCTGAAAATTTATTGCTCAACATTTTGCCGCCGCCGATTGCGGCCGAGCTCAAGAAGAACGGTGTCGTCGAACCTGTCGAGCACGATTCGGTGACGGTTGTCTTTACCGATTTTGTCGGTTTTACCGCAAGCTCCGAGGCGCGCGACCCCGCCGATCTTTTGCGCGAACTCGACGATTGTTTTTCGGCGTTCGACGATATTATCGAACGCCACGGCCTCGAAAAATTGAAGACAATCGGCGATGCGTATATGTTCGCGGGCGGGGTTCCGGTGAATCTCGCCGACAACGCCGCCCAATGCGTGCGCGCCGCGCAAGAAATTATCGCGTTCGCCGAAGCACGCCGCGCGGCCAACCCGCGCTTTTGGAAAATTCGCGTTGGTGTGCACACTGGTCGTTTGGTCGCCGGCGTTATCGGGCGCAAAAAATTTATCTACGATGTTTGGGGCGATACCGTAAACACGGCAAGCCGTCTCGAATCGGCAGGCGAACCCGGACGGATTAACATCTCGGCTGAAACTTTTCATCTTATTCAAGATAAGTTTGCGTGTACGTATCGGGGTGAAATTGCCGTTAAAGGCAAAGGCCCGCTACCGATGTATTTTGTCGAATAGCGGCTTTACGTCGCCGCACATCTTATAAAGAGGGCAGATGCAATTTATTCTACGCTTTATCGGCGGCTTGTTTGGTTCGCTCGCCGAGCGGCTTTTTGTGTTTTTCATGGCGCTTTTCATGAGCCAAGCGCCGCAATACATGAATCTCTACCTCAACGTTTTGTCGGGTGCAAAAGCGGCGTACGAAAAATCGGTAAAAGAGATCGGTGAAAAGGCCGCCGAGATTGGCATGACGACAAAAGATTTCATCGACGATTTGGTCAAATCGCCGAGTCAGGCCGCGCATAAATCGGGAGAGCTCCACCAAAGTCAGATTAAGCATTTTGAAGACGCCAAGGCCGCGTTCGACGCAATCAAAAACGCTTCGGCAATCACGCGGCCTTTCATTTTCTTAAAGCACGTCGACTGGTCGCTTGCGAAGAATGTACAATTTCAAGCCGCGTTGCCGTTCACGCTCGAATCGCTCATCTATGTCATCATGGGGATTATTCTCGGCATGTTGCTTTATCGCGCATTACTCTATTTTCCGAAAAAGCTTTTAGGCAAGGGAAATAAAGAACTGGGTGCGTGATTTTTCAGGGAGTAAATTCTCGAAATCGCACCATCAGCGCGAAACCGGAAGTTTTGCAGGCCTCGCGGTTTTAAGAAAAACCGCTGCTGAAGCGGCGAAGCGCCTGCCTGCAAAGCTTCCGGTTCTCCCTGAAAAATCGCGCACCCAACTAGTAGCAAGCGGCTCGCTAACAAAAGTCTATTCGTTTGCCGCCAAGTAAAAGCGGGCAATCCGCACTTCGAACGGCTGGCCGTCGCGGCGAATCATGCTGAACGAGCCTTCCATTGTGCCAAAGTTGGTGGCGATCGGGCAAAAGCTCGAATAACTATAAATTGCCCCCGGTTCGAGTTCGGGTTCTTCGCCCACGACACCGGGGCCGTACACATCTTCGCGTTTACCGTCCGAATCGATAATAATCCAATGGCGGGCCTTGAGCTTCGCCCATTCGGAGCCTTCGTTTGAAAGCGTAATCTTGTATGTAAATAAAAATTGATTTTCTTCGGGAATCGAGCGTTCGGGTAGATAACGCGGTTCGGCTTTCACACGAATGCCGTCGGTCAAAAATTCTGAAGTGGCGCCAGTCATATTATTCTTTATCGAGCTCGCGGTACGACAAGAGGCGATTCTCGCCGATGCGCTGGCTATCTTTGCCGCCATAGATAACCGTGCCGCTACGACAAGCGTTGTTGAGTTTGCGATACTTAACGATGTTCTTGAAAAAATCGGATGCATACGTCTTGCCCGATTTTATTTCGACGGCGTCGACCTCGTCGCCGTGGTCGAGTATCAAATCGATTTCTTGGCCGTTGTTTTCGCGAAAGTAGAAGAGATTATTATTCAGCGCTTGGTTGTAACGCTGCTTCAAAAGTTCGATGGCGACAAACGATTCGAAGATTGCGCCGCGCAGCGGGTGTGTCGCGAGTTGTTTCGCGGACTCGATGCCCAAGAGATAGCACCCGAGCGCAGAATCGACAAAGTGTAACTTCGGCGATTTCGTGAGGCGCTTGCCGAGATTCGCGTGGTGCGGCCTAATCTGCACTACGAGAAAGCTTGTCTCTAAGAGAGAAATCCAACTCTTGATCGTGTTGTGGTTCACGCCGCACTCGTTGGCCAATGCAGAGTAATTGACCTCTTGTGCCGTGCGGCCGGCGCAGAGGCGAATAAACGTTTGAAAGAGACGCAAGTCTTTCACGTTCAAAAGTTGCCGCACATCGCGCTCGACATATGTGCTCGCATAAAACGCCATCGCTTCGGTGGGGTTGAGCTTCTTTGCAACCACCCGAGGATAAAAACCGGTGACGAGCATTTTTTCGAGTTCGGGTTTTGTGCGCGGATACGCTTCGGCGAGACTGAACGGTAAGAGATGCAAAATCGCGGTGCGGCCTGCGAGCGATTGGCTGATATTTGCCATGAGGTTAAAATTTTGGCTGCCGGTGAGAATAAAAAGACCCGGCTTGTCGCGCTCGTCGACAATACGTTGTATGTACGAAAAAAGATGCGGCGCTCGTTGCGCTTCGTCTAGTATCGCACCGTTAGGGTATTCGGCGAGAAACCCGCGCGGGTCTTCGATCGAGATACGCAGCACGTCGGGATCTTCGAGCGAAAGGTATGGCTTATCTTTGAAAATTTGCCGCGCCATTGTCGTCTTACCCGATTGGCGCGGGCCCGTCAGTGTCAATACGGGATATTGCCGCGCGAGCCGCAGCGCTGTCGGCGTAGCAAGACGATATTGTGGCATGAGACATGCAAACATTTATTCATACAAATTGTCAATATAATTCTCATAAAGTATGAATATATTTTTGTTTAGGTGCGCCTCTGTGACTGCACATAGTGAAGAATAGATTTACCCGCTATCTTTTCTCGCTATTTTGCCCCATGAAAATTGTGAATCCCAATATGAAAGAACTCTCGGCTGAAGCGGCCGCCGACCTCGGCAAAGTTAAGTACAAGCAATACGGTAAATACCTCGGCGACTTCGTCGTCGGCGAAACGTACGAGCACCCGCGCGGCATGACCGTCTCGGCGGGCATGATTCAAGATTTCTCGACGACGTTTCTCGAAGCGAACCCGCTCTATTTGAATCTCGAATACGCAAAAGCGTTGGGGCATCCCGCAATCCCCGCGAGTCCGATGCTCGTTTTTAATCTGCTTTTGTCGCTCGGTGTACAGAACGACTCTGAAAAAGCATACGCGAACTTGGGTTATTACAACGTCAAATTTTTGAAGAACGTGTACCCCAGCGACACAATTACCTCATTCACGAAAATTATCGACAAGAAAGAACGCGGCGAAGGCAAGCCGGGCATCGTCACGATCAACACGATCGGCAATAACCAGCGCGGCGAACGTGTCGCGCAGTACATGCGCAAAATCATGGTGCCGCCCGCACCTGCGGGTTATCAGCCGCCGAAGTTTATTCCGTCTTCGGTGGATGTACCGCCGTACTTAGATTCGGTCGAGATGGAGATTCCCGATTTTGACGCTAGTAAGTGGCCGACAACAGCGACTCGCCCCGATACCTATTACGAAGATTTTAACGTCGGCGATATTATCGTGTCGCCCAACGGACGCACAATCACCGACGAGCATTTCGCATGGACATACCGCGTCGGCAACACGCACCCACTGCACTTCGATCGTCTTTATTCGCAGGGCATGTCGGGTGCGATGTCGGGCGACCCGATCACTTACGGCGGCCTCGTGTTTGCGTGGCTCTTGGGTCTTGCCGGGCGCGACGTTTCAGAAAATGCGCTCGCCGATTTAGGCTATACCGAGGGCTACCACACGCAGCCGTCGAAATCGGGCGAAACCGTCTATTGCATTCACCGCGTGCTCGTGAAAGAGTCGATCGATACAAAACTCAAAGCGGGGGCGATTCAGTTTCAAGTGATTGGTCTACGCGACATCAAGCCCAAAGCCGCACTCGAAAAATATGGCGCCGATCTTTTTATCAAAGAAAACAACAAGAAAGACATGGGTAAAGAGAAAATCTCCGAGAAGATTTTTGAAATCGAACGGCGGCTACTTATTCGGGCGAGGGGATAAAAAATATCATAAAAGATTACTCGAACTTCCTATTTTATGATATATGAAGATAAACCCCATATATCAAAGCATACTAATTGAAGACAAAATTGAGCAAGTCCAGACAATTGCCTCAGGAAAAAATATACACGAGATAGAGCGCTTAATAAAAGTATACGGCAAGGGACGTTGGAAAAAACAAAAAGGTGTTGCCGTCGTAAGCATTGACGGGAAGCGTGTGGGCAAGTGTGAGATTCACTGGTATGAAGCACATGGTATTGGTAAAAAAGAAACAAAAATCAAGTATATCCTTGAATAAACGTAATTCAGCGGCAAAATACGTGCTTTGCGTGAACAACGATGAATTCCCCGCGAGCCTTGAATTGCGTAAAATTTACAATGTAATACCAAATTCAAATTCAACAGTCCAAAATCTTATCCGAATTATCGACGAATCGGGCGAGGATTACCTCTATCCAAAAAATCTTTTTGTTCCTATCGGCCTTTCTCGCGATTTGCAGAAATTAGTCCAGAACACGAATTAATCGCTGTTACGGCTTGTTACTAACCTCTTCTCTAAAAAGTCAAGTAGCGCGCTTGTTTCAGCATGTGGGTTGAGATAGCGATGCTTTGCGAGCGTATAAAAACCTTGCGCTTTCGCAAGGTCGGTATCGTCTGCGATCTCTGCCTTTTCAGTACAACTATTTTTTATCGGGTACGAATTTCAACACCTTGCCATTAATGCAATAGCGCTTGCCGGTGGGCGGTGGGCCGTCGTCGAAAACATGGCCTAAATGAATGCCCGAACTCGCACTGCGTACTTCGATGCGTTGCATGCCGTGGCTTGTGTCTTGCAGAAATTCGAGAGCGCCCGGCATCGGTTCGAAAAAACTCGGCCAACCGCAACTGCTGTCGAACTTGGCGTCGCTGCGAAAAAGTGCGACGCCGCTAATCGGGTCGACATACGTGCCAGGGCGATGCTCTTTGAGATAAGGCCCTGTACCGGGATATTCGGTACCGCTTTCGAAAGCGATTTGTTGCGCTTCGGCGCTCAAAAGGTGAAACCCCAGCCATTTCCAGAAAGCCTTCGTGTCGCCCGCATAGCCCGTGAAACGCGCATCTTCTTTGCCGTTCTTGAAGAGCACGATCGTGGGCGTCGCGACAAGAGGTTCGCCGAGCGTCCAACCGTTGGGTGCGCGTTGCGAGCGTGTCGCGGCGACCGCCACACCGCTTTGCCAATGGTTCAGTATATCTTTCTTGAAGCGTTCGCAATACTGACAATCTTCGGCCTCGTAGACGACGAGTTGCGCCGCTGCTACGAGTGCGCTCCCTTCGAGTGGCAGATAACCGCTCTGTGCGTTTTGACCGAATTTAACTCCGGTACCGCCGAGGCCGCAATAGCCGTTGGGGTTTTTCAATAAATAGTCTTGATGGTAGTCTTCGGCACGGTTGTAGTGCCGCACGGGTAAAATTTCGGTCGTGATGCGCCCAAAGCCCGCATCGCTCAATGCGCGTTGGTATGCATCGCGGCTCGACAGCGCCACCGCTTTTTGTTCGGGTGTCGTGAAATAGATTGCACTGCGATAGTTGCTACCGATATCGTTACCTTGACCGCCGATTTGCGTCGGGTTGTGGTTTTCCCAAAATGCGGCGAAGAGTTGTGTCAGGTCGAGTGTGTTTGCATCGTAGCGCACCCGCACGATCTCAGCGTGATTGACGGCTTGGCTTTGCCCTGTGCGAATGCGCTGCTCTTCGCGCAAGACATCTTGATAGCTGACTTGCGCCGCGTCGCCGCCCGCATAGCCGACCTCGATCGCCGCAACGCCCGGCACCGCGCGCAGTCGTTTTTCGGCTCCCCAAAAACAGCCCATGCCGAAGTAGATATCGCTGAGGTTCGCATTGATTTCAGTCGTTACTACCGGGCTCGCCTCGGCTGCGCGCCAAGCTAATGGGAGTAGCAGAACAATGCCGAGTAACGCCGTTGTCGCTACCAAAAATTTCTTGCGATGCATAGTCCCCCCCTTGAAATTATTGTGATACCCCAGTCGTCCACGCCTTACGCAGCTTTTGGCCGCACAACACCGAAGCGTAATATGCTCCCGCGCTATTATCGACGCGCGCAAGAATTCCGTATGTCGATTTGTCGGCTGAAATCCACGGATAAAAACCGAGCTTGCCTGGGCTGCTGAACGCGCCGTCGCCCGTGCTATCGTCTTCAACCCAATGGCCATAGCTATAGTGCCATGCCAATGGCGCGGGCGAATAGACCGCCGACGCACAACTTGCGGGCAGCGTGCATACGGCGTTCTGCCCGAGTACGTTTTTAATCCTAAATGTGCCGTTCATAATTTTTCGTAAAAAGGCGCCATATGTGCTGGCGGATGTATAAAGGCCGCCTGCGGGCTGCGGTGTTGTGAATACCATACCGAGATCGCTCCCTAGCAGGTTTTGGTATTCGGTAGTGAGGAGCGCACTCGTCATGGCACCGGCGCTTAAAGTGACATCTACCTCGTATTGAAAATGCCCGCCGCCGTAATAAAATTTGCCGACATTCGCAGACGTTTGTTGGTTATTCGTCGAGTAGGTCCAGCAGGTGTCGATGGTCGTCGTCGAACCGCAGTCGGTAAAATTGGTGTACCCCGTCTGCATCTGCAACGCGGCTTGATCCGCTGCGGTTAAAGTGCCCGCGCGCTTCTCGAGCATGTACGTGCCAAATACGAGCTTCGAGGCCGACGCGATCGAAATATTAGTGCTAGCGCCGTAGGTTGAGCCGATGCTGCCGCTCGTCTGCATACCGCCGACATTACCGATCTCCCAGTAGAAATCGCCGATGCTCGTGCAATTGCTATTCGAACTCGCGGTCGTTTTTACGGCGGTCGTTCGCGAAGCTGTCGTGGGTGCGAAATTTTGCGCATCCGTCATATCGCTACCGTTGCCGCAGCGAACGAGGCACAGTGTTATCATGAGAAGGCCTAGCTTGGCACTCATGCTCTCGCAAAGCGCGGGGGGCTTTGCTGTCAACCTGAATTTGAAAAGCTTCTGCGGATAATTAAATAGAAAACCTTCTGCGCAAAGATTGCACAGAAGGTCTTAGAAATGTAACTATTTCGCCGGAGAACCGTCGAGCAAAGCCGAAACGATGTCGCGAGCCTTTAAGGGCATTTGCGCAACAAGGCCGGTATCGGCAGTTGTCGTTGTGTCTGACACAGCGGTCGTTACTTTTTTGGCGTTGATATCGTAGACAGCGGCATAAAGGTCGATAGAGATTGTTTTGGGAATCGCCATGCCGCCGCTTTTTTCGGCGCTAACGAAAACAATCGTATCAAATTTGCCCATTTTTGCAGCAAGCTGAAGAATTTGGTCGAGCGTCACTACCTTAGCGTTCGTTGCGTCAACCACGCCTTGATTGTTCAAACCAAACTGCGCATAGGTGCGGCTGATGCCTTGCGCCGGTGCGGGAACCGAAGGGACAATTTTCACCGTATCCAGTTTTTGACCAACAGCCGCAGCAAACGCTTTTGCCGCCGCTGCGTCGCCCGATGCGTTATCTTCGGCTACGATAAGTACACTCTTACCGCTTAGATTAACTTTTGTTGTTTGATCGGGATAGCGCTTACTGGCACTTGAACATGCCACGAATGCGCATGCAGCGATAGCTACCGTCAGAAATTTAATTTTTTGCATATTAACTCCTCAAAAATTTTTCACACTTTTAGATGCGGCGGGTATTATACGGAGAGACAATAATTTGTAAACTATATCTTTTATCTCCGCTTCCATCCGTTCGCATTTCTATTTTGCAATTTCGATTGACCGTGCCACAAAAATTAGCATTGTACTGCATGAAGGGTATTCACCCCGAACTCTTGAAGGCGCTCGAAGACCCGCGCGTGGGCGGCGCGATTGATACTATTTCGGTCGAACGCTACCACGCGCAGGGCAAAGCGGGTGAGTTGCCTGAAAAAACCGAACTGCTCGAGGGGTTTGTTTTTAATATTATGCCAAAATCAGCATTGCACTCAAATATTATTCGGCGCGTTGTCGCTATTTTCGGAAAGTTGTTATCGAAAGATTTCGTACTTTCTCAAGAATCGCCACTCACGATCGCAGCGGTCGATTCTGAACCCGAACCCGACATCATGGTTTGCCGCGCGAACGAAAACGATTTTTGGGAGAAACACCCGACAACCGCCGACCTCGTCGTCGAAATTGCAGTATCGAGCGTCAATCTCGATCGCTATAAGGCGCATCTTTACGCAACGGCCGGTGTCAAAGAATATTGGATTGTCCTCGCCGACGAACGTAAACTCGAAATTCATACGGAGCCGCAAAATGGAAAATATATGCAATCGAGAATTGTTACGGGGTTCGTTGCTTCGACCGCCGTGCCCGCTATCGAATTTGAGCTCGCCGCAATTTTACCTCCCCCCGCTCTTAAACCGTGAACCTACGTACTAATAACCTCGCAAAGCTGCAAAAAATTCACTTCGACGTGCTCGTCGTCGGCGGCGGCATCAACGGCGCCGTGTCGGCGGCCGCGCTTTCGGGAAAGGGCGCAAAGGTTGCGCTCGTCGATCGCCGCGACTTTGCTGCGGAGACAAGCCAAGAGTCGTCGAATCTCGCGTGGGGTGGCATTAAATATCTCGAGACGCTCGAATTCGGCTTGGTGCGCAAGCTCTGCATGTCGCGCAACCATCTCATTCGGCATTACCCATCGACGGTGCAAGAGATCCGCTTTTTTACGACGATTGAAAAAGGTTTTCGGTTTCCGGTTTGGTTTATTTGGCTCGGTACGTGGTTCTATTGGCTGATCGGTAATTTTTTCACGCGCCGCCCGCGCTATCTCACACGCCGCCGCATTCGCAAAGACGAACCGATCGTGAACACGGCAAATGCGGTCGGTGGCTTCGAATACTCCGACGCTTATTTGCACGATAACGACGCGCGCTTTGTATTTTCGTTCGTGCGCCAGGCGATGAACAACGGTTGCATCGCGGCGAATTACGTCGAGGTCGTGTCGGCGAAACGCAGCCACAACCAATGGCAAATCGAAGCGCGCGATACGCTCACAAAGAAGATACTCAAAATCACCGCCGACGTGCTCGTGAATGCGTGCGGCCCTTACGCCGACGATTTCAATCGTAAAGCGCATGTCAAAACCGAACACCAGCACGTTTTCTCGAAAGGCATTCACCTCGTCGTCAATCGCCTTGCGAAAGAATCGCGCGTGCTGACCTTTTTTGCCGACGACGGGCGGCTATTTTTTGCAATCCCCATGGGAGCGAAAACGTGCATCGGCACCACCGACACGCGCATGCCTACGCCCGACGCGCAGGTCACAGAAGACGATCGCGATTTTGTTTTAACTAACATCAACAAACGCTTAGAACTCGACACGCCACTGACACGCGCCGATATTATCGCCGAGCGCTGCGGCGTACGTCCGCTCGTCACTAAGAAAGATAAAGGTAACAACAAAGATTGGATGCAGCTTTCGCGCAAGCACGAAGTCGAAGCCAACTTCGAACGCCAGTATCTCACAATCTTCGGCGGCAAACTCACCGACTGTCTCAATGTCGGCGACGAAGTTGCGCGGCTCGTCGAAGATATGCGGATTAACTTGCGTTTTCCCAAACGGCGTTGGTATGGCGAGGGGCATGCGTCGGTACGCGAAGATTTTTTTCACCAAGCTAAACTCATGGATTTAGACAGTTACACCGCGCCGACATCGCATGAACAACTCTCGACACGCTTCTGGCGACGCTACGGCGCGCACGCGCTCGAACTTTTAGAAGAGATTCGCGAGAATCCCGCCGAGGCGCAGGTGTTGATTCACGGTGCCGAATACACGCGCTGCGAAATCAAAGAAGCCGCACGGCGCGAGATGGTGACGAAGCTCGAAGATTTTTTACGCCGCCGCTCGAAGATCGCGCTTGTGATGCGTAAAGACGATATTCGCGCCTCGAAAGGCATTCGCGAAGCATGTAAAATTCTTTTCGGCAAAAATGCCGATAAGAAGTTTAAGGAATATTTTACCCGTTAACGTTGGACGCTAACGGGTACCGTCGTTCGGGGGTTCAAATCTCCATTTGGATCGACAAGAATTCCGGCAGCAAATGACAATTCGTACGCAATCGCATTATCTCGTAAACAGAGATAGACATAGTTATCTCTGTCGTTGATGTCACTCAATGCAAAAGGCGTTGCGCGACCTTGTGACGTTTTCAAATCATAGCCTGTTAGATGTTGTGTGGCATCGGAACCCGAACGTGGTTCAACACCGCCAGACCAGACTGCAATCACGATTCTTTGCGTTTCGATAGGACAATTATTTTTGATGCTCCCGGCGTCTAATTGCAATGCCAACACCAGAGTCGGGCCGCTGCGTAGCGGTGTCACAGGAGCCTTAAGGCCGCGGGCATTTTCTCCGCCTTCAAGCATAAGATCGCCCGTCACCTCGACTGAGGCCGGAGCGTTCGCATTCGAGTTACCGAATTCGCCGATCAGCAAGACCGTATGTCGTTTGGCTGCGGCATGTGCAGGCCTTAGTGTCGCACAGATGGGTCGGCGTACCTCGCCGCTAACAGTTTGTACGGTGAACGCTGAAGGATCGATATTTCCGGCTATGCGGCGACTGAATGTTACCGGCATGCCATCTTTACCCGGTGCCTGAAAACAGATTAAGCGAGCGATACCGGGCATTGCGTTGTCGAGACCAAAGAATGCGCTCGCAATGCGCGGTGGCTCAGCGTCGAGAGTCGTACGCGGTACGCTCTTCGTGGCGCAGAAGAAAACAAGAACAATTGGCAACAGGCGCAGTGACATGGGCATGCACCTTTATTAAAATGCGACATAATTTGAAAACGCTTGTCGCGCCAGATTTCATGAAATCAAAGTCTTGGGCGATGCGCATAGATTTTTGGCCAAATAAATTCCGAAATCTCGACTTTGAACTGCCGCCAGAACTCATCGCAACTGAACCCGCAGCCCCCGCCGATAGCGCGCGGCTATTGGTCGTCGATCGCGCACAGCAGTCGATCACGCACGATCGATTCTACAATCTCGCAAAATACCTTTCGGCAGGAGACACAATCTTTTACAACGCGACGCGCGTCGAAGAACGGCGGGTTTATTTAGTAAGAGGGAGTGCCGAGAGTTCGGCATCGGCGGCAGTGTTTGAATCTGTTTTCTTGAAACAGGTATCTACAAAAAAATGGCAGGTGCTCATGCGCAATTCGCGCCGCCTCAAAGAGAATGCGCGTCTTGTCGCTCTCAAAGATGCGCGTTACACGTTTACTTTCGAGCGCGCCGGGGGGCAAATTTTTCTCACTGCGTCGCAGTCCATCGCGATCACAGATTTTGCGCGAATCGGTGAAATGCCGATTCCGCCGTATATGCGCCGCGCGGCGACCGAACGCGACAACACTCAGTATCAAAATTTTTTCAGTGAAGAGATGGAGCAAAAAAATAAAATCGAAGGCTCGGCGGCTTCGCCGACGGCGGCGCTACACTTCACAACGGCGCTCTACGATAAGCTATTTACAAGCGGCGTTGAATTTCACCCCGTATGCCTCGATATCGGCTACGGCACGTTTGCCCCGCTCACGGCTGAAAATTTTGCAGAGGGAAAACTCCATGCCGAGCATTATTTTATACCGCCGACAACGGCTGAAAAGCTCGACAACGCGCCGCGTAAAATTGCGCTCGGCACGACGGCGCTGCGTGCGCTCTTGTCGCGCCAACACTATGGCGCAGACGAAGGCGAGACGACAATTTTTGTCAAGCCGGGCGATGCGATTGCAAGTGTCGAAGGATTAATCACGAATTTTCACTTGCCGCAATCGAGTCTGCTGTTACTCGTCGGCGCATTTTGCGAGCCAACGCTGCTCATGCGCGCATATAAAGAAGCTATTCAAATGCGCTATCGCTTCTACTCGTACGGCGACGCGATGTTGATAATATGATTTTACGGACAATGGGCTTATGCCCATTGTCCGTAAAATCATGTGGCTTCTTCTCTTTCTACTCGCTGCCGACCCTGTAAAAAAAGTTAATCCTAATAAAGTTGCGGACTTTGCCGACATCGACGCGCGCATCTACAAAACCGTAATGCTCGAAAATTTTGAAGACAGAGAAGTCGCGGAAATATTTTTTCCGCAAGAAACAAGAGTACAGGTAAAATTCTCGACTGAGTTAGCGCCACCGATTGCCGAATCGCAGCGCTATGCGAGCTTGCATATTCTCGAAAGCGGCGAGCGGCGAGCGAGGTTGCAATTCATCAATCCCCCTGTGGTCAACGAGCATTGCCGTGCTTTCACGTTCTGGCTCAACGTCGAAAAACCGCACGCGCGGTTGTCGCTCATCGTCGAAGATCGCGACGGGGTGCGGCATTTCATCGACAGCGGCGATTTACAATTTCGCGGTTGGCGTAAGCTGACGCTACCGGTTTCGCAAAAAATTCGCCAAAACGATCGCTACCTCGGCGAAAAAGCGGCGCTAAAGCTCATCGGGATTGAGATTGTCTTCTCAAAAAAATATACGAAAGGTAAGCTACCCGTTATTCTTATCGACGAAATTGCCGCCGAAGTACGACGAAAGTACGAACTGCCGCCACCCTTGAAAAATTAGAACCAGATCGAAAGGCCAACCGATGCATTGATACCATTTTGATTATAATCCGTCTGTGTCGTCGAGGCGGTTGAATAGATTCCAGTGATCGCATAATCTTGGTATAAGTACTGTAGACCCAGATCGAGCATGACACGCTCGAAGAGCGCAAATTTAATTCCCACTTTGGCACCGACGCCCAACCCAGCATAGTTCGCGCTGTTCCACCACAAATTGGCACCACCCAAAAGTGCAGTCACATACGGAAAATAATCTTTTTTTAAGTCAAAAACGTACGTGGGCGCAAGGTAGGCAGCAACATTTACCAAACTATTTGAGCTGGTGTAATTTGTTGAGAATACACCCGTGACACCAAGCGCAAGATGGTCGAAAAAAAAGTAAGAAATATTGGGGGCAAATCCGAACTGTGTCTGAGTGAAACTGCTCTGCGAGCCGCCACTAAAGGTGTAATTATTACTCGCGAAAGAAAACAAGAGCGATCCCGAAACTTCGAGGGTGCGCTCAAGCGCATAGCGGGCCGGAGTAGAAATGATAGCATTCTTGCTGGGCTCGCATTTGCAGGTTTCCGTCTTGTGGGGTTCGGTGCGCGCGGTATTATCTTTTTGTGGCGCGGCGACCGGGGTGCTAATTTTATTGGGCATCTCGGGCGGCGTAATATTTTTCGATGGTTCAGCGGGGGCGGGGGGATTCACTACTTTTTGCGGTTCGGCTGTTGTCGGGGTGGTCTGCGGGGTAACTGTTTCTGCGGCCGAAATTGTATTCACGATTGCAACGAAGGCGATACATAAAACTGTTCGTATCAATAGCATACTCGTGCTTTGCGTTGCCACACAGCGCGCCAATTGAAAAAACTTGACTTCGTGTTCGGCAAATTTGATCTTATATCGATGGATTGGTCACAATTGATGGTACGCGCGCTCGAAGAGGGTAGCATCCGCGAGTTGCATCTCTACCAAGTGCCTGTCTTAAAGAACGTCGAAAACTGGAACCAAGTAAAAGAAATCGGCAAGGTAGATTTTCGCGGTAAGCACTCCGACTATAAAGGCGCAATCGTGCAATACGGTTCGAATTATTTTTTTCTGCCGAACGCGCGCATCGACGCACTCTCGGTTTATCGCAAGTGGAATTTCAAGAAAAATTTGCGCGTCGTCACCGAAGCCGAGACAAAAAAGAAGACCGGCTAACGGCGTTCAATATACGTCGCGGACGTAACGTTTCGTACTACGCAATTTCTGTACATAGTCTTTGGCGGCGTCTTGATCGAATCTCGCCGCGCCTTCGATAATGCGGTGCAGCGCCGCGTCGACGTCTTTTGCCATGCGCGCTGCATCGCCGCAAACATAGAAGTACGCGCCTTGCTCGAGTAGCGCATAAATCTGCTGCGCGTTTTCAATCATGCGCTGCTGCACGTAAATTTTCTCGGCTTGATCGCGTGAAAAAGCGGTATGCAAAGTAAGAAACCCATCGTTGACCATTTGTTCGAGTTCTTCGCGATAATAGAAATCGGTATTCGCGCGCTGTTCGCCGAAAAAGAGTACGTTCTTGCCGCTAGCGGCGGCCTCGCGGCGCTCTTCGAGAAATGCGCGAAACGGCGCAATGCCCGTGCCGGGGCCGACCATAATAATCGGTGTCGTCAAATCTGTCGGTAAGCGAAAAGACGTATTGGTATGCACATAGATTGGCAGCGCTGCGGTAATGGCGCGATCGGCGAGAAACGCCGAACATAATCCTTCGCTAATATGATTATTGCTCGCGTAACGCACGATCGAGACGGTGAGCTGTACTTTGTCGCGGTGCGCGCGCGGGCTCGACGAAATCGAATACAAACGCGGTTGAATTTTCTTGAGTGCGGCGACAAATTCGTGCGCGCTCTTGGTGTTCTCCGGCAATTTTTTTAGATCGTAAATTTCGATAAGTGCTTGGCGGATTGATAGCGTCTGCCCTTCGCCGATTTCGATTAAAGTATCGTCACCGAACCCGTGTGCCTTGAGAATCTTATCGACGACTGCGGGATTGTTCTGCGGAATTACGCCGAGCGCATCGCCCGGTTCGTACGTAATCGCTGCGTCGATACCGATCGTGAAATGGCGCACTTCTTTTTCCGAACCCGCGAGACTCAAGAGTCGATTCTCGACGAGCTTCGCCCAGTAAGGCTTTTTCTTCGAATATTTTTTATCGTCGCTTTCCGTTACGATTGTCGACATGACAGTCGCATTTTGCGCAGTTACGCTAAAGCCGCCTTCACCCGCGACCGATGATAGCGCGCCAATCGCTCCGCTGCACCAGGTTTGAAACGCCTGTTCGTAATCGGTGTCGGCATCGCTGCGTTCGTAGATGCGCTTGGCACCGAGCGCGGCGAGGCGTTCGTCGATATCTTTGCCGAACTTGCAAAACTGCTCGTAACTCGTGTCGCCGAGCGCAAACACCGAATACGGAATCGCTGGCAGTACGGGAAAATTTTCTGCCGCCAAAGCATCCCACAAGTCGCGCGCGTTATCGGGCGGCTCGCCGTCGCCGTACGTGCTCGTAATCACGAGTAGGTGCTTTGCGTTCAGAAACGTTTCTGCTGTCGCTTGCGCCATATCGACGATCGTTGCGACAAACTGTTTTGCAATCGCCGCTTTGGCGACCTGCTTGGCCAAAGTCTCGGCGGTACCGGTCTGCGAACCGAAAAGAATGGTGAGGGGGATTAACTTTTGGGGTGGCGCCTCAAGCGGCGCATCTTTGCGTGCGAAAAGCCCGGCAAGATAGCCGTTGAGCCACATGCGCTGTTCGAGACTGAAAGGCGCCGAATCGGGAATAACAGGTGCGGGGTTCATACGAATAACTCCTGCAAGGTTTTAACGTCGTGCCTCCGCGCGAACGCGGCAAAACTTTCGCCGCTTGCGGAGCGAGCTTGGTATACTTTCAGGATTTTTTCGAGTTTTTTAGGTACGTCATGGCTGGGAACTTTCCAGAAGACTTCTTTGCCGATAGTCTGCATGCGGTCGAGCCCTCCGCCGAGCACGATGTTGAAACCTTCGCCGCCGGCGATGGGCACGCCCATAAGGCCGATGTCGCCGACATAGTGTTGCGCACAACTATGCGCGCAGCCGGTGAAATGGATATTGATCGGTTTATCGAGAGTGATGCGCTTATCGAGATAGTTCATCGTGCGTAGTGCGGTTTCTTTCGTGTTCGCACCGGCATACTTGCAGCCGGTGTTACCCGTACAGGCAACAACCCCGCTTGAGACGGCGCTATCGCTGCAACCGAGCGCGAGTGCCGAAAGCTCGCGCTTAAATTTGGCTAAATCGGTGTCGGCGATATAGGGAATCACGACGTTCTGCCATACCGTCAGCCGTAAATCCGCCCTACCGTATTTTGCGGCGAGCTGCGCGATGCCGCGAAGCTGCTTCGCCGTCAAGCGGCCGACGGGCACCGCGATGCCCGCATAATTCATGCCGGGTTCGGCCTGCCGGTAGACCCCGACGTGGCCGTGCGGTAATTTAAAAGTATTCGCGGGGTGCTTGTCGACACTCGCATAGATGAGTCGAAACGCAAGATGCTTCTGCGTTTCTTCGAGAAATTTTTCAACACCCCATTTTTCAACGAGATAAACCAAGCGCGCGCGCTTGCGGTTGGTGCGGTCGCCGTGCGCGATAAAAACTTTCGTCATCGCGACTGCAAGCGCAACGGCGTTATCGGCTTTAACCAAAATACCCGCGTCGCGCGCACAGCGTTGGTGTCCGGTTATGCCTGCGACGAGCACGCGAAAGTAAACGCCGTCGGCAATTTCTGCGTCGCCGCGAATCTTAACGGGGACAAAACCGATGTCGTTCGTATCGACGGCAACGCTAATCGCTCCGCCGTTATCGAATGAAATATTAAATTTACGCGGCAAATCGTAGAACTCGCGATTGTTGAGAATATAGTGGTGTAGCGACAGCGCGAACGGTAGCACGTCGATAACCTCGTTTGGGTCGAACCCCGACGTAGGCGCAGACGTGATATTGCGAATGTTATCTGCGCCCGACCCTTTCGATGTGAGGCCAGCGTCGGCGAGCCGCGTCAGCACCGCAATAATATTCGCCGGTTGAATTTCTCGAATCTGAAAATTACCGCGGGTGGTGGCGTCGATCGTGCCTGCGCCCCAGCGCTCGGCGATTTCGGCGATTGCCTCTGCCTGCGTCGAACTCAGTTTGCAACCGGCGATGCGCAAACGCAACATGAACGAGTTTTGCGCCGGTGCGACGTAAAAGAGTCCATGAAATTTGAATCGAAAGACGTCGCCGCCTTCGGGAAACTTATTTGCGCCCGCATGGTGTACGAGCTTTTCCCAAATATCGAGACCGTGCTCTTCGAATTTCCAGACTTCTTCGCGCGATAGGTCGGCAATCGCCGTGCCGTGCACTTCTTCGCGGTGTGCGCCGGTTGCGTCGGTCGTCGCCGCTGCTTGGCCTCTGGCAAATGCTTCGGCAAAAATTTTTTCGAGAATCGCTTTTTGCTCTTCGCTGAACTGCATCGTTAATTGCCCCGCTCTATAGCGAGTGTGGCAAATAACGTGCCAAATGTCTGAAGTAACTTCGTTTCTGCTAAATTAGCTAACTATGGCGCGTGAACTAACTAGTCCCATAGCTCCTAACAATTTCATACGTCAGTAACGACCAACCATCCACCAGTACGAAGAGTATAATTTTGAACGGCAACGAAATCATGACCGGCGGTAGCATCATCATGCCCATCGACATGAGCACGCTCGCGACAACCATGTCGATAATCAGAAACGGAATAAAAAGATAGATACCGATAATAAACGCCTTCTTAATTTCGGTGAGCATAAACGCGGGGATTAACACCTGCATCGGCACATCGTCGATCTTCTTGGGTTTTTCGGCCTTACTGAGGCGAACAAAAAGCGCAATTTCTTTGATGCCTTCGCGGCCGATCTGCTTAATCATGAATTTGCGCAGTGGCACGGCGGCCTCTTTGAAAAAATTCGAATTGCTGATTTTGCCGTCGAGGTATGGTGTGATCGCTTTGCGATTCATTTCGTCGAACGTCGGCGCCATAATAAAGAACGTAATGAAAAGCGCTAGCGAGACCATCACTTGGTTCGGCGGCATGTTTTGTAAGCTGAGCGCACGTTTCATGAAATCGAAAACGATAATAATCTTTGTAAACGACGTCAGCATCAAAATAATCGCCGGGGCCAGCGAGAGGATTGTCAGCAGCAAGAGAATCTGCAACGATAGCGCGACCTGCTGCGGGCTTTTCGCTTGCGCGATATTAAAATCGACGCGCGGAATCGGCACTTGTTGCGCCGCGAGTGCGCCGCCGACAAGAAGTGCGGCGATAAAAATAATTCGTACCGTGATTTTCATGCCTTATCCCGCCAATCGAATTTATCGGATTTCAACTTGCGTAGACGATTCATCGAATTTTGGCGCTGCGACTCTAACGCATCGGCGGTCGTATTGCCCGCGCCCATTTGCCCCATCGGTGGTTTTTTACCGAAACGATCGGCGAGATTGGTTTTAATAGCGCGCGATAACTCGGTCAAGAAATCGGCGCGCGGTTGTTTCGAGTCTTCGGCGCAATCGAGTTTGATGCGGTCGATCGTGTACTTGTCGGTGACTTCGCTCACGAGCTGCACCGAATTTTCGCTGACGCCCAAAATCATCACCCGCCCTGCGATTTCGACGATTTGCAAGCGTTGGTTATTGCCGAGCGGGTATTCGTATAAATTATTGACTGCGCTAAAACTCTGCGCGGGTATATCGCGCTTGAATTTGTAGAGACGAAAAATTCCGTAAAAAATACCGAGCAAGATCGCCAGCGTGAACAGTGTGCGGATAAATTGCCATACGATCGACGGCTGTTCAGCGGCGTTGTTCGCGCGATCGGGCGTGCCCTCGAGTTCTTTTTGCAATTGCTTTTCAAAATCTTCGAGCGAATCGGTTTTACGATTACTATTTGCGGGCGGATTGATTTTTTTATCGGTTTCTGCCGTCTTAGTGTCGGCGACACTCGACTCGGTAACGGTAGCTTTCTCTTGCGCAAAAAGAAAAGACTGCATTACAAACGCCAAAAAAAGAACGTGAGAAATCCGCCTGCGCATAAGCAACGGCTAATGAGACATAATAATATACAGGGTGGCAACTAAAAAACTATAAAATGAGTGAGAAAAATTTGTCGATTTTTGGTATTTAATAAGTAGAGGGTTCATGCAAAATATTCTTACGACAAGCGTTAGTTTACCCATCAGCGCAGCAAAACTTTGGCGGGATGAGCGTTTTGAAATTATGCAGTTTGCGGAGCGGTATTTACGAGTGCAAATGCGACAGCACGTGCGGCGAGAGGTAACACGCACGTACAATCGTTGCGGGCAAAAATTCGTAATCGTGACAACACGATTTACAGCCGCGGAGTACGACACGTTGCATTATGTCGCTTCGTCGCTACGGGTAAGTGTTTCGTCGCTCATTTATGGCGTCATTCAACTGTGGCTGAAGCCTTCACGCCGCGCGATTCGCCGGTTCTTTTCGACTAACTATTATTGCATGGCGGCAAAGTGGGATGCTGAAGCGGGATTTGTAGAGGAGTTCATAACCTTTTGGAGCTCAGAAACACACCTCCCACCTCCTGGCAAGCGCACGGAGCCCTAACGGGATTTTTTTGCTCGCGACTTCTTAATAGGTAATTTTTTCTTAGCAGCCTTAGCACTCTTACGTTTCGCACCGACGACCTGCGATTGTTTTCGACTCAGTAATCGCTTGAGTTCGCTGCGCAGCTTCGGCATACCTTCGCCTGTCTCGGCTGAAATAGAAATCGGACTCAAGCCTTGCGTCTTGTACGAGGCGATGAGTTGCTTCAGAAATTTACGGTCGTCGAAGCGGTCGATCTTATTGAGCACGAGTAGCGAAGGCTTGCTCAATAGTTCTCCACTATAAGTCTCAATTTCTTGTGTGAGAATTTTAAGTTCGTCTTCGACAAAAGCGTTTTCGAGATCGATCACGAATACAATGAGCCGCACGCGCTCGATATGTTTCAGAAAAGACAATCCCAACCCGTAGCCTTTCGACGCGCCTTCGAGAATGCCGGGAATATCGGCGACGATCAAGGGGCGCGGCATGAGGTCGTCGATGATGCCGATATTGGGAGATAGCGTGGTGAAAGGATAGTTGGCGATTTTAGGGTTGGCTTTCGTGAGCGCTTTGAGTAGCGTCGATTTACCGGCGTTCGGAAAACCGACGAGGCCGACGTCGGCGATCATCTTGAGCGAAAGCAAAAATTCTTTCTCTTCTGTCTCTTCGCCGGGCTGCGCGAAACGCGGCGCCTGCCGACGCGCGGTGCGAAAGAAGGCGTTACCTTTGCCGCCGCGCCCGCCCTTGGCGGCGACGTATTCGCCCGGCTCGGTAAAGTCGCAAAGCAGTGCATTTGTCAACGGGTCGATCACCTGCGTGCCGAACGGCACTTTGACGACGAGATCGGCGCCTTTCTTGCCGTTGCAATTCGACCCTTCGCCGGGAAAGCCGTTGCGCGCTTTATAGAGATGTTCGGGACGCACATGCGAAAGCGCGAGCAGTTGCTCCGATGTGGTAAAAATAACGTCGCCGCCGTCACCGCCGTCGCCGCCGTCGGGGCCGCCGAACTCGATAAATTTTTCGCGCAAAAATGAAATCTCGCCCGCGCCGCCTTTGCCCGCTTGAACGCGAACTAATACTTCATCGACAAATTTATGCATAAGAGCTCTCGACGGTTGCTATCAGATAGCGAGACAGGCTGAAAATCAAACCTGTGCGGCCGTTGCTTGCGTTTCGGCGAGTTTCTTCTTCAGAAGCTCGATGCTACCAAACGATGGGTCGAGTTCAATCAGTTCGTTCAAGATCGACTCGGCGCGCTTCAAGTTACCCATGCGTAAATGTAAATCGGTTAAGAGTGCGAGATTTTTCGCTAACGGAAACTCGCGTAACCGCAAACGCTCCGCAAGGTCGATCGATTTGCGAAAATTTTTAATACGGCGAAAACATAAACTCGCGAAATAGACAAAATGCGCATCGGAGGGTTTCAGCCATAGATAATCTTGCGCATAGTTCGCCGCTTTTTCGTAATTTTTTGCCTGGTAGTAA
>JAFEGD010000158.1 GCA_018240245.1 Spirochaetota bacterium
ACTGCGCACGGCAGATTATTATTACATGCAGCTACCGGGCGACAGTTCGGGAGATATGCCGCGCAGCATCTATCGGTTTAATTTTGCAAGTCTTTTGGAAACAACCGTCGATTTGGATATAAAAATCTATAACGTCGTTGGGCGTTCGAACAGCGAACTCGAAAAATTAAAACGCGAAAACCGGCAGGCAGAATTATTGTTACACGAGCCCGTGGCCGCGACGGTAATCATCCGCAACGACCGCGAGAAGAAGCCGATTTACGTGGGACGTTCTGATGCGATGGGCAAACTCAAGGCGAAAATAGCGCTGCAACCCGGATTCGACGATTTAACGTTAACAATCGAGCGAACGCGCGTCGGCACAAAAACATTTGCGCTACCGCAAGCGGCGAAAATTCAAAGCCTTAACCGCACACTCACGCTCGTACAATCGAACGAGTCGGTGGCGATACCGCCACTCACCGATAGCGATGGCGACGGTATTGCCGATGTCTACGATGCTTTCGCAAACGACCCGCTGCGTGCGTTTCAGGTCGATGTGCCGGTAGTACGGTTTTTGACCGTGGCGTTTGAAGATAATTTCCCCGGTGTCGGTGACGCCGATTTTAACGACTTTGTCGCGCGTTACTATGTCAGTCGAACGACGAACGCCGACGGTAAAGTTGTCGAGCTGACCGGCATCGCCGAGGCCGTCGCGCGCGCTGCGGACTATGACCATCGCTTTGGCATTTTAATAAATTTTCCCGGGGTGGGTGCACAGGTAAATATCCGCTACAACGATCACAATGGTGCGCAAACTTCGACATCCGCCTATCACGCGAACGATCAAGCGAACCTGATTATTTTCAACAATACCAAGCAGGCATTCACACGCCTCAACGGCGGTTCGGGTGTCGATAACGGTTACAACAGTTGTCAGCCGTTCGTGCCGACAACCAACTGTTTTCCGCGCTCGAATGGCCACAGCACAAATTTTACGATTGCATTCGACACTCCGGTGGATGTATCGCTCCTCGACGATGCGCCGTTCGACCCGTATATCTATGTACACGACACCGGGTACGACGTGCATCTACTCGGCAAGCCGCCGCTATCACCGACGAATAACCCGAGCGCGACTTGGGGCGAGGGCTTTCGCGACGCCAACGGTTGGCCGCGCGGGCTCTTGGTGCCGATGGATTGGGCGAACCCGATCGAAGGCGCGTTCGTTGAAAACGCATACCCACGATTTAACGCATGGCGCGCGTCGTTTGGTACGACGGATACCGATTGGTATTTGACTCGCGTCGATAGCTTGGTTGTTTTACAAGATTTTTTTACACCCGGTAGCCAAATACGCAACGAGTATAAAGGGCAAGGTGTCGTTAATTCCGAAGCGCTGGTTGTATACATTCAAACCAACGGCGAGGTGCGGTATCTCAATTCTACTGCTCCACAGTACGTTTATAACGGCAACTACACATACAACGCGCAGACGCGACTCATGCATGTCGATTTTACTTCTGTCGATCTCATCGACTCGACCTGCACTGTCGACCCGTGCAGCATCTTAGCGACGTTTTCCGCAAGTGACTTCGCAATCAACGCCGATTATAAAAATCTACGGATTAACGGCGTCGCGGATAACACGCTTTCGGTGACATTTATACAATCAAACACGCAGGTGAACTTCACCAGGCGCAGTGGCTTTGGCCCGTTCGATGAGGGGACACCATGAAGCGCGCGCTTCGACTGCGCTCAGCGGGCGCTGTTTTGGCGCTTATAGCGAGTGCTCCGCTTTATGCCGGTGAAGTTTTGCCTAACGGCTCGTATTCGCACACAGTAGAAATCCAACTGCCGCCGGGAACCAACAGCATGCAGCCGAAGCTGGCGTTGCAGTATAATTCGAATGGCAGCAATGGCATGGTCGGCGTAGGTTGGAGCTTACAAGGGTTGCCGGCAATTACGCGCTGGGCGAAGTTTGATGGCGGTATAAACTACGACGTTTCCGATTATCTCTCGGGTGACGGGCAAGACGGTTATTACTTCATGGGCGAGCCTTTGGTTAGAGTCAGCGATTTAGATGCCTCTGCGATATACCATACGCGTAATGAAAACTTCAGTCGGTACGAACCCATCGGTTTGTGCGGCGACGGCCCTTGTTCTTGGCGCGTCACCGACAGCAGCGGGTTAGTCTATCTCTATGGAGATAGCGCCGATTCCAAAGTTACGGCGGATTTACCCCTTAACGCGCCAAACTCCGTACGACTTTGGGCGCTCACAAAAATTATAGACTTGAACGGTAACTTCTATGAAGTCGGTTATCGCCAAGACAGCGGGGAAATTTACCCCGCAAAAATTATTTATACACAGAACATAAGCGGCGGTATTTCACGTTACCGCGTTGTCGAGTTCGAATACGAAGAAGGTTCGCGCACCGACTATACGGTTAGTTATGCGACTCTAAGCCTCGTACAAACAAAATGGCGGCTACGCGACATTGTTATCAAAACCAATGTAATTACTTTTTTGGGAATAACAGTCCCTTTCACCGGCGACTTGGTGAGGCGCTACCATTTGGGATACGAGCAGAGTCTGTATTTGCGCCGCAGTCTTTTGGTTTCGCTTCAAGAATTCGGTAGCGACGACACAGCCGCTTTGCCGCCGCATCGATTCGAGTGGTCCAACGCAGCACCGGCGCTCGCGCAAACGTTTACGACATCCGCCGCAAATTCTTCATGGAGTAGCAACTATGGTAACACGATTGTCGCCGATTTTAACGGCGATGGCATTGCAGATGTTTATCTCAACGAAAAATACGCATACGGGGTTACGCGCAACCTTACGGTGTTCACGTCGCAGACGCTCTATACCGATAAGCTGCGGCGTCTGGTCTCACCACAAGGGATGGAGCTCACTCTCGATTATACGCCCGCGTCGCAAATGGCTGGCGCCATTCAGCCCCTTACACCGCACTGTTACACGCAGTCGGGCTTTTATCTCTGCGACCCGGTTAAGCCCTATGGTAGCCCGGCGCTATCGCAACCTAATCCACTACGCCGTGCGCTGGTCTCTAAGATGACGGTCGGCGATGGTCGTGGCGGCGCCTACGCCACCACGTTCGAGTACAATAATGCACGAATTGTGAACGGCAATTTTGCAACACGCCGCGATGCGGGGTTCGAGTGGGTGAAGAAGACTGATCTTGCAACTGGTCAAAGTGAGCAAACTTTTTACCGACAAAATACTCCTGAATTAGCGGGAAAGCCAGCGGAAGTTCGCGGTTTTGATGCGCTGAACAGATTAATGCGTATTTCTTCATTCGATTATTTAATTCAGACGCCTTATATTGGGGTAGCGTTTGTCGGCATTGCAAATCAAACGTCCAGCTTTTATGAGCGTGACGTATTTATCGCTTCGAAGTCGCAAAGTTTCACCTACGACCAATACGGTAACAAGACTCAGACTGTAGATGCTTCGGACGGTACGCAGACTGTTATTACCGATCAGGTTTATAAATATGATCTTGCTAATGGGATACTGAATCACGTTATAGACAAAAAAATCACGGCCAACAGTCAGGTTGTCAGTTGGGAAAAAAGCATAAGAGATGGTTCATGCGGACAATTCCGTGTCTGCCACAAGCAAATCTGGTTAGATAAAGATGTCAACGGCCCACAAAATCGGTTTATTTCCGTCAAATTTACTTACGACGCATACGGCAATGTTTTGACGAGCACTGACCCGCTCAATCGAACAACCTCTTACGCATACGATGTGGACTACAGAACCTTCGTGGAAGAAATCACAACTCATTTGGGTCATAAAATCCAAAACAAGTATGACCCCGGTACGGGACAGAAAACAAAGGAAGTTGATATCGGTAATGGCGACACGTACATTGTACGCTATGATGTGTTCGGGCGATTTGTGCAAGAAGATGACCCTGCAGGCAATTGGGTCAAACGAAATATTTATAACGATAACTCGCTGGGTAATCCAAATCTACAGTTTACGGAAGAACAAATCAGAACCGACAGCACAGGCAACTTTCAATTTAACAGAAAGCATTTCGATGGTTTAGGTCGCGTTTACAAAACAGAGAAAACTGGCTTCCTTGACACTGCAATCAGCCAACAGCTCATTTTAACAGTCGATACTGTTTTTGACGCACCAGCGCGTGTGCTTAGGGAGTCTGCGGCATACTTAGCCCCTAGGGACACGCCAGTTTTTACCACTTACACATATGACGAAGCATCTCGGGTAAAAAAGATAACTTTCCCTGATGGTTCTTTCGGGTTAACGACCTATGCTGGCTTAACCACGGCCACGACCGATACGATGGGCAATAGTCGAACTGTTGTCAAAGACAGTCGGGGCAGAACGTTAACGGTATTCGAACCAGAAGGCAGTACGATAAATTCTGTCTATGATGCATCTGGACGCATTGTCCAAATCACCGACGCCGACGGCAAGATTAGCAGCATATATTACGATAGCTTGGGACGCAAAATTATGTTGGTCGACTCGGGTACCGGGATATGGAAGCATGAGTATGACGATCTGGGAAATCATACCAAGAAGATCGATCCCAAAGGACAACAAGTAACTTTTACCTACGATGCCATAAATCGACCAACACTGATCGACTATGGTGGTACCCAGCCAAATGTCACATACGAATACGACAGCCCGTTGGTAAATAACGGTATCGGTCGTCTAACAAAAATTACCGATGCTTCCGGCAGCACAGAGTATAGTTACGACGATAAGGGCAACGTGGTGTCGTGGATTCAAAGTATCGGCTCTGTCGCATTAGGCATACCTTCGAAGAGCTTTCATTTTACTGCGGATTTTGATATTCAAAATCGCATGTACCGACTGAACTATCCCGACGGTGAAACTTCAAAAGGGCACCTCTAAAAAAGACTTGCAATTTCATTTTTTTGTGTCTTAGCTTAACGATGTCCCGAATTCCGCAACTTTTTGATTTCAACAAACACCTCGATCGGCTCACGGCAGCAGGCGACCCGC
>JAFEGD010000159.1 GCA_018240245.1 Spirochaetota bacterium
ACTTTCACAGGCACCCTCACCCCATGACTCTCTCCCACAGGGAGAGGAGCGCCGGTTGGTGGGGCACTCTTTTGATTTGCTTCATATACTTTCGCCGCTTGCGCGGAATTAGTCTGTGTAATAGGCATCACTCTTGGCCTCTCTCCCTGCGGGAGAGGGGAAACCGTAGGTGGGGTGAGGATTGTTTCACGTGAAACACTCCTTGCACTCGATCCCTCTCCGGCAGGGAGAGGGGAAGCCATAGATGGGGTAGATGCCGGAGTCACCTCGGTGACGGAAACAACATCGTCGAATTTGGTAAATCGCCCGCCAATTTTGAGCAATACGTCGCCGTTCGGTTGATAAAGCGCCGAAGTGACAATCCCTTGAATCGGTTTTTCGGTAACAAAATCTTTGCCCTCGACCATTTTACCGATGAGTTGGCTCGCCTGCGCGCCGCGTAATTTGTTCATCGAGTTCGCGACGTTATTCATCTGTTCGAGCGACGAAAATTGCGCCATCTGAGAAATGAACTCTTTGTCGTTCATCGGGTTCGTCGGGTCTTGCTTCGAGAGTTGCGTCACGAGCAATTTCAAAAAGCTGTTTTTATCGAGAGCGTCGTAGCCCGATTTACGCACGAGCGGCGTCTTGCCGTTTTTTGAAATGGGTTGCTTCGTGCGCTTCGCCTGAATATCGCGCAGCATCGCCGCGTCGCGATCGAAGGCCGATATTTCCGCTACGTCAGGCATAGATCGCGTTCCCTTGCGCGGGCGTTATGAGCGGTGCGTCGTAGGCGTTCGTCGCGGTGCGCGTCACGAGATTTTGTAATAACTGTTCGCTTTCAGGCGTGCGTTCGCCCTGCTGTGCGTTTTGGCTGCCCGAGCGTACTTCGATATCGATGCGGTTCATGTCGAATTGCTCTGCTCCCGATTCGCTATGGTCTTTCTGTAAAAAGTTCTGCATCTCGTTCTTCACGTCTTCGGATTCGACGACGATCTTGCCGCGAATTTCGCCGTCGACGAGCTTCAAGTCGATTTCCATGCGCCCGAGTTCGCGCGGGTAGAGTTTCACTGAAAATTGCGCGTTCTGCTGGTCGGCGACCAACACATTCGCGCGCGTGATGATTTCATTGAGTTGGCGCGTGAGTTCGCCGCGCATTCCCTGTAGGCTATGGTTTTCCATAGCCGTGCGTTGAATTTCGCTATGGCGCACGTGCGCGACCGCGTCACTCAAGCGTATTTCTGTGTTCCCAGGCAATTGCGCGCGCGGTGGCACGCTTTCGCTTACCAAAGGCTTCACCTTGAGCCCCTCTCCCTCTGGGAGAAGGGAAGCCGTAGGCGGGGTGAGGGCTGTTTCACGTGAAACATTTTTGAGATGGGATTGCTTGGCGTACTTGTTCTGGCCTTCGTGCGCAAAGCTTTGCTCGCGCTCGCCCGCTTTCTGGCCTTTGAATGCGATGAGTTGTGGCTTCGATTCTGTTTTTTCTGTCTGTGAATGGATGCCGGGCGTCGCTTCGCGCTTAACATGTTTTTCAGTCAGCTTTTCGGAAACTTTACTCAAGAAGCCCATGCCGAGTTTCTCGCCGAGGCGACGCAAACCGTCGCTATTGGCGAGCAGAATATCGGGGGTTTTTTGTAATTGGTTCAGTGCGACGACCGCGAGTTGGCTTTTATCGCCGCGCTGCAAGACGATATGTTGCGAAGGCAATGCCGTCGTCGTCTGCGTTGTTGGTTTTGTCGTTTCTTTTTTCTGCGCGGCGGCTACGGTTGCAATATTTTTGCGAATATCAATCCCCAAGGCTTCTAAGAGTTCGCGGGCGGGTTTGGCAACGCCGGCCTTTTCGCTCTTTGTCGGTGCCGCACTCTCATGCTCGGTTGTCGTTTCCTTAGCGACTTGTCTTGTTTCGCTTTTTTCGATAGGCACATCGATGCCTGTTTTCTGTGGTTGCACGGTTGTCGTATCGTTTATAGGGATAGCTGTGCGCTCGCTACGCAACTCTTCGCGCTGCGTGCCCGGTTGCGCCGTTGAAATTTCTATTTTTTGCGCCGGGGCAAGCGCGGTAAGATACGCACCGAAATCCGCTCCCGCATGTTTTTCTTCTACGGGTTTGGTGCGTGGGCGTAGTTCGCTTAAGGTTTGTGGAGTGATGGACGAACTGGTGAGTAGATTCAGAGGCAACATCTGTACTTCAATATATCGGGCGCTCTAAAAATTGCTGAAGTGGATTTTCTTCTCGCCTCGCTAACGAAGCAATTTTTTTACTATAGATTTTACGAACATGCGCACATAATGCGTGTTTCAAAAAGTGACATAAACCGGCAGGTTTTTCACACTCTTTTCCACAAATGTGGATAATTTGGTAGGGTGAGTTGTTCTATAGGGTTAAATTACGTATTACTACTTATGCGCGCGAGGGGGTTATGTCGCATTTCGACTCTCAGTGCAAGCGTAGCTTGCACTGAGAGTCAAAATAGCCCGGCAATCTCTACCGGTAGCGGCGCTTCAATTTGCCACGGCGTGAGCTGCAGCGGGTGCGTGAGCGACAGCTGCGCCGCGTGTAGCGCCGACCGTGCGATGCGCAAACGCCGCCAGTCGTGCTCTGTCATTTCTTCGTCGGCAAAACGAAAATAAGCGTCTGCGTCGACGCCATAGAGCTTATCGCCAACGACCGGATACCCCAACGAAGCCAGCGTCGCGCGAATTTGGTGCATCCGCCCTGTAAAAAGCCGGGCTTGTAACAGCGTTAAATCCCCCTTTTGCTTTTTCACAACGCTAAACACCGTGCGGCACGGCTGTGCCTCTAAGGCATCTGCAGGGGGATTACCCTCGGTAAAAAAACGCTGCCGTGGTAGGCGTGAATTCGTTCGCCGATAAATGAAGCCGTGGGCATCGAGCGGCCCCGCGTAATCGCCCTCGACCGCGACTAAATAATCTTTATCAATTTTGCCTGCGCGTAAAACTTTTTGAAACGCGGCGGCGGCTTTGCGATTTTTGGCGAGCACCAGCACACCGCTCGTCTCGCGGTCGATGCGGTGCAGTAGGTAAGGTTCTTTGAGAGTGCCGCGTTGAGCCAAGAGCGTCGTCACCGTTCTCTCTTTATAAATGCCCGACGGATGCACCGGCAGGCCCGCAGGCTTATCCACTGCGAGATAACTATCGTCTTCAAAAATAATGGGGATTTCAGTCGGCACCTCGGGCTCGTCGCGCATCGAGTAGGTAAACTCAATCGTGTCGCCCGCATTAAGTCGCCGCGAAGCGCGTGCAGCCTGCCCGGCAATTTTGATTTCACCGGCGGCGAGGCGTTTTTGCCATTCGCTACGCGAGAAGCGTACAAAGCGCTTCGTCAAAAATTGGTCGAGACGCACGCCGGCTTCGGTGTCCTTAACGCTGAGGTGCCGAGTTTCGAGGCGCATGGGAATTTGTTTCATATTTAATAAATCTCACTCTGGCTCGTAAACGCGAATTCGATTTTCGCCGTGTTGAGGATTTTAGGCGTGGTCATAAATCTAACGTTTACGTTAAGGTTATTAAAATGCCGCAAGAGAAAACAAAAAGCCTCAAAATCGACGACGTTTCGCGGCAAAGCGGCCTCACAAAACGCACCATTCGTTTTTACGAAGATTTGGGACTTATTCCCAAACCCGAACGCTCGGCGGGCGGTACGCGCCGTTACCGGCAAGAGCATGTCGATGTTCTGCGCAAGATTTCACAGATGAAAGTTGCGTTGGGTTTTACTCTCGAAGAAATGCAGCGCTTTATGCACTTGAACGACGCTCTCTACGATTACCGCGAGGACTATAAAAACCTCTCCGACCGCAAGAAGAAACAAGATCGATTGAAAGAGATCGTTGGCGTCATTGACGAACAATTGCAACTTGTCGAAAGCAAATTAGAAAAAATCCATAAAGTAAAACTCGAACTGGTAGCGATGCGTAAGCGCGCCACGATCGGCATGCAGAAACTCAAAAAATCAGAAGGTAAAATATGAACATGTTTAAGAAATCCGCGCGTAGCGAAGCGAAAGGCGTCAATCCGCCGTGGTTCAAAAGCCCGGCAGCGTATTGGGCGTTTCGCATCGCTCCCGCGCTTTTTATTATCGGTTTCATTTTTTGGTTCTTTTTTCTACATCCCTATATCACCACCGACGATGCGCGCGTCGCCGCAACCTTGGTGCGCCTCGCACCGCAGGGCAAGGGCGGGCGTGTCGTCGCACTTGCGGTCACCGAAGGCAGTGTGGTGAAGCGCGACGCGGTTGTCGCCGAGCTCGATCATAGTACCGCAGCGGCACAGCTCTTGCGTACGGCTGCACGCTATCGTTATACGCAGAGCGAACGCTCGCGCGCGCAAACGCTTTATAAGCAAGGCAACCTCGCCGCGCGCGATATGGAGCGCGCGGTATCCGAAGCGGGTGTGGCCGAGGCAGAAGCAAAGCTTGCGCAAATCGACGTCGACAACACGTATCTCAAAAGCCCGGTCGACGGCATTGTCGTGCAGAAACCCGCAGAGGTGGGCAATATCGCCGAGCCGGGACAGACCGTCGTTTCGATCGTCGATATCGATAACGCTTGGGTTGCCGCAAATATCGAAGAGACAGCGGTGCGCTTGGTAAAGCCGGGCCAGTCGGTAAAAATATCCATCGACGAAGGCGGTACGCTCGAAGGCGAAGTATTAGAAGTGCGTGCCGCAGCCGCGTCGTCGTTTTCGTTAATCCCTTCGGATAACGCGGCGGGTAACTTCATTAAACTTGTGCAACGCATTCCGATTAAGATTGCGCTCAAACCGCATCCGGGAAAACAACTACGTCTCGGGCAATCGGTCTACGTCAAAATTCGGATACACTAATTTATGTCCATTGCTGCCGACGCATCCGATTCGAGTTCTTACCGTTGGTGGGTCCTCGTCGTCGTCATGATTGGCACGCTCATGGGTGCGATCGATTCGAGCATCGTCAATGTTTCGATTCCGGTTATCATGGCCGACTTCGGTTCGCCGCTCGACGACATCGAGTGGGTCGTAACGGGTTATATGCTCGCATTCTCGGCGCTCATGCCGATTACCGCGTGGCTCAAAACGATACTTGGCCCGAAGAAGCTCTACATGATGAGCCTTTTCGTATTTGTTTTGGGTTCGTTGCTCTGTGGTCTTGCGTGGGATCTCCCCTCGTTGGTCGCTGCGCGCATTATTCAGGCGTTGGGCGGCGGCGCACTCACACCGATTGGGCTCACAATGATTTCAGAAGTCTTTTCGCCCGCCGAGCGCGGTAAAGCGATGGGTTACTGGGGTGTCGGCGTGATTGTCGGTCCCGCGTTTGGCCCGACGCTCGGCGGCTATCTCACGCACGACTTCGGGTGGAGATCGATTTTCTTGGTGAATTTACCCATTGGGGCAATCGGTATTTTTTTGGCGAGTGCGATTTTGCACGCCGACAAGCCGGCAAAAGACGCGCGCCAGCGTTTCGATTTCTGGGGATTTATTTTTTTAACAATTTTTCTTATCTCATTCTTATTAGGTTTGTCGCAGGGAGAAAAAGAAGGTTGGACGTCGCCCTATATCGTGACGTGTGCAATTCTTGCGTTCTTTAGTTTTGGATTTTTTTTAGTCGTCGAACTCAATAGCGACCACGGCATTTTGGATTTAAGCCTGTTTCGCTCGCGCATTTTCAGCACAACGATTTTCGTAACCGTCATTCGCTCGATTGCGCTTTTCGGTGCGGTATTTCTCCAACCGCTTTTCTTGCAGCAACACATGGGGCTCGACGAGATCGATAGCGGGCTCGTGCTGTTGCCGGGTGCGCTCGTCATCGGTTTCTTCATGCCGATTGCCGGCAAGCTTTCGGATAAAATTGGGCCGCGTATTCCCGTGATTATCGGCATGATCTCTCTGGCGATCTTCATGTTCATGTACCGCGACCTCGATGCCAACACCACGATGTGGGATTTCATAAAGCCCACGCTTGTTCGCGGCTTAGGGTTGGGTATGCTCATGGCGCCGGTAATGGCGGCTGCCTTGAATGCGGTCTCGAAACAAAAAGCGGCGATGGCGTCGACGATGTTGAATCTCATGACGCAGATCGGCGGTTCGATCGGCATCGCGGTTCTTTCGATGGCGATGAGCCATCGCCTACACTATCATTTAGCGGTGGTCGGCGAAACGGCACGCTCGGCGAGCGCGAGTTTCGCGGCGAATGCGAGCGACCTCATGCACCGCGCTCTGCAATTAGGTTACACGCACGCCGAATCGGCTGCGATTGCAAAACAAAAAATTGGCGCACAACTTGCGGCGAGTGCGTCAATCAGTGCATTTCAAGATGCGTTCATCATTGGCGGTTGTCTCGCGCTCATTTCGCTCTTACCCGCATTCTTGTTACCTAATAAGCCTTCGGTGCACACGCCGGGAGAACCGGTCATAATGGAGTAAATATGCTACGAAAAAATATAGCGACAACTTTCGGAAAAATTTATCTTGCAGCGGTAGTTTACGGTGCTTTTTTAATCCACCCGCTTGCTGCCGCACCAACGCCAGCGCAACAATTGGGCGATAACGACTACAGTTTATCGCGCGTCATCGACACGGTGATGCAAAATTCGCTGCAGCTTATCAGCGCGACCGAAGAGAGTAATGCGGCAAAAGCGAACATTAAAGAAGCGCAAAGTGCGTATTACCCGCAGTTTGGCGTGAGCGCAGAGTATCAACACTTTACGTTCGTGCCGCTTATTACGCTGGGCAATCTCTCAATGCCGTTTGGTACCGCGAACGGCTTCGACGGGCACGCGAGCTTACAACTCAAAATTTACGACTTCGGTAAGACTTCTTCGGCGGTGGCCTCGAACCGCGTGAAGAGCGACATCGCCGAAGAGAACACGAATCTGACGCGGCAACGCTTGGCGTTCGATGCGATCAAAATTTTCTATTCGATTTTACTTTTGCGTAAGAGTCTCGAAGTGCAAGACGCCGAGTTAGCAGATCTCGAACAAAACCGCAAGCTCATGAAGAGTCGTGTGCGTGCCGGAGCTGCGACCCGCTACGACGTATTAAACGCCGACGTGCGCATCGCGCTCTCGAAAAGTCGCCGCATCGATCTCGCCAATGCGCTGGCAACGCAAAAAATTCAATTGAATCGGTTGCTCGGCCGTGACGAAAAAGTATCTGTCAACGTCGTCGGCGAGCTAATCTTTACGAATCCGTCACACGACGAAACTACGCTGTTAAGCGAAGGTTCGCAGAAACGCATCGAACTCACGATCGCGTTGCGACAGCGCGACCTTGCGCAAGAAGAACTTTCTGGCGCTCGAAGCGGACTCTTGCCCGATTTGTATGCGGGCGGAAACGCCGGATATAAAAACGGCTATCCGCTCGAATTCAATAAACTTTTCCCGAATGCGGCGTTTGGCGTAAAAGTCGAAGCGCCGATTTTTAGCGGCTTTCGCGATATGGCAAAAATCGAAGAGCGCACGGCGAAACTCAAAGCCGCTAACGCAAGCCTCGAAGACGTACGCATTTCGGTGCGCGCCGATATTTTGCAGGCGGTGAAAGATTTGCGCTCGGGCGAAGAAAAAATTGCGGCCGCCGACGCGCAGGTCGAACAAGCGCGCGACGCCTCGCAGCGTTCGCGCTCGCTCTATAATGCAGGGTCGATTACATCGCGCGAGATGCTCGATGCGCGCACTGCGCTTTTGCAAGTCGAGCTGATGCGTCTCGAATCGCTCTATTATTCGATTCTCGCCGGTTTTAATTTGAAGCGCGCGGTCGGCGAAAAACTGTGGAGTGCTCGTTGAAATCATGAATTAGCTGACAAACTGAAGCACATGCCGCAATCCACCGTGTGGAGTATTTGCAGAATTACCTTTATTGGCTCATTGCGGGCGGAGTGCTCGTTCTGCTGGAATTTTTTATGCCAGGGTTGGTTGTTGTTTTTCTGGGACTCGGCGCCCTCTTAACAGGTGGAGTAATTTACCTCGGCTGGATTCACAACCCATTTTATATTTTGCTCTGTTTCTTATTGGCATCGATTGCGATGCTGGCTAAGTTGCGCGGTTTGATATTGCGTCTCTATCCGTCGGATATTGAAAAAAGCGAAACCGACGAAGAAGCGTTGGTTGTCGGGCAAGAGGCGCACGCCATCTCGCATATCACCGCGCACGATTTTTCGGGGCGCATCCGCTTTGCGGGCACAACGTGGTCGGCACGCAGCGTCGAAAGCGATATTCATCAGGGAGCAACGGTCGAAATTGTCGGGCGCGAGAACATACATTACTTGGTGAGAAGACTAAAAACTAATTAAACAATCGACAAACAAGATATTTCGATTTGACATTCGAGCGCGTAAAAGCATAGAGACGAATGCAAAGTATCTTCACCGTCGTCGCGCTCGCTGTCTTTATTTTACTCTTGCGCATGTTTCGCGTGATACCGATGCGCGTGCTTGCCGTCAAAGAACGGCTCGGTAAATTCAAGGGCGTCTTGCAGCCTGGCTTTCATTTTATTGTGCCGTTTATCGATACGATAGCGTACGTGCACGATTCGCGCGAGCAGGTGATCGATATTCCGAAGCAGCGTTGCATCACGCGCGATAACGTCGAAGTCGATGTCGACGGTGTCGTGTACCTCAAAGTTGCCGACGCGCAGAAGGCGAGCTACGGCATCACCAATTATCACGGCGCCGTGATTTCGCTCGCGCAGACGACGATGCGCTCTGAGATCGGCAAAATGAATCTCGACGACACTTTTCGCGAGCGCGATAAAATCAACGATAAAATAGTTCTCGAAATCGATAAGGCTTCAGAACCCTGGGGTATAAAATTTATCCGCTATGAGATTCGTACGATCGAACCTTCGGCGAATATGCTCAACACGATGGAAAAACAGATGGAAGCCGAGCGCCAAAAGCGCGCCGATATTACTCTCGCACAGGGCGAAAAGCAGGCGCGCATCAACGTCTCAGAGGGCGAGAAACGGGCGGCGATCAATCTTTCCGAGGGCGAGAAGCAAAAGCGAATTAATGAAGCAGAGGGACGCAGCGCCGAAATAACGTTGGTCGCCGATGCGTCGGCAAAAGGATTGAAACGCATTGCGCAGGCAATCGGCAAGCCGGGGGGCGGTGCGGCGGTGAAGATGCGTATCGTCGAACAATTTCTTGAAGAACTCGGTGACGTACTTGCGCACGCAAAAATCTCTGTGGTGCCCGCGCGCATCGCCGAATTGCAGGCGTACTTTCAAGGTTTGAGCACGCTGACGCATCCTAGCGAGCCGAATAAACCGGCACAGCCTGCTGCAGTAGCAGCGAAGAGGACAAAATGAACCCATTCGATCTCGCCATTTGGGGCGGTCTATTTTTATACTTTCTTTATAAACTCGTGCGCTCGGTGCGCGTGATACCGCCGCGCGTTGCCGCCATCGTCGAAAGACTCGGTAAATATCACAACACGTTATTGAGCGGTTTTCATGTGTTAATCCCCTTTGTCGACAAAGTCACTTTTGTGCAAGAGCTCAAAGAAGAGGCGATCGCGGTGCCGCCGCAAGATTGCTTCACGCACGACAACGTCAAGGTCGAAGTCGATGGCGTGATCTACATGATGGTCGTAGACCCGGTGCTTGCGAGCTATGGCGTTACCGATTTTCGTCTCGCGTCGATTCAACTCGCGCAAACGACGATTCGTTCGGTGATGGGTACGCTCGACCTCGACCGCACGTTTGAAGAACGCGAGGTTATCAATCAAAAGATCGTGAGCGTGCTTTCAGAAGTCGGGCAGACGTGGGGCATTCGCGTGTTGCGTTACGAGATAAAAAATATCGTGCCGCCGGTTTCGGTGAAAAACGCGATGGAGCGCCAAATGACCGCAGAGCGCGAACGCCGTGCGCAGATTGCCCGCTCCGAGGGCGATATGCAGGCGAACATCAACAACTCCGAGGGATTAAAAACCGAACTCGTGAATCGCTCAGAAGGTGAAAAGCAGAAGCGCATTAACGAAGCCGAAGGGCGCGCGCGTGAAATCGAAGCGTTGGCCGAAGCGACGGCGCACGCGATCGAAGCGGTCGCCGCAGCGGTGCGCGAAAGCCACGGCCACGAAGCGATGGCGCTGCGGCTCACCGAAACAT
>JAFEGD010000015.1 GCA_018240245.1 Spirochaetota bacterium
TCCGACTTAAAAATGACGTGTTTTGCGTTCGCCTTAATCGCGTTAAAGATCACTTCGACGACGGCGGAGTACAGGTTGAAAAGTAGACCGGGGTTGAGTTGAAACTCTTCGAACAAGCGCACGAACATACCCATGAGTTCGTCGCGACCTAAGCGCGTGAGCGCGTTGATACGAAAAATTACGATGCGGTCGCGCTGCAGTTTGCGAATCGCTTTTTCAGTTTTGTCGACGGCTTTTGTCTCTGCTTCCATAAAAGTTTTCAGGTAATTCTATTATCCACTTTACCTTGAATGCGACGCAGACTGTAAAGTGATTAGGAATTCATCAAATCGTGCATTCTGACAACACCGACGGGCTTTTTCTGCGCGTTTACGACGGGGAGCATATAGGTGTGTTTTTCTTGCATGAGCGCAAACGCAGCATCGACGAGCGTGTTTTCGCGAATCGCAATCGGGTCGGGCATCATGATCTCGCCTGCGGTTGCCTTAAAGAGCCCCTCGGGTGTAGTTGCAAAATTTTCGAGTAAACGTTTGATATCGCCGTCGGTGAGAATTCCGCGTAAATGGCCTTTAGCGCCGACGATGAGCATACAGCCTAAATTTGCCGAAATCATTAACGGCAATATTTTCTCGAACGGTGTTGCGCGCACGAGTAAAATATCTTTCGCGGGTTGCATCACGTCGCGCACGCGCGTGAGTAACTTGCGTCCTAGGGTGCCCGACGGATGATATTTGCCGAAATCTTCGCGACGAAATCTTTTGATTTTAATGAGCGCCGTTGCAATTGCGTCGCCAATCACGAGCGACATCGTCGTCGACGCCATCGGCGCAAGCTCAAGCGGGCAACCTTCGCGCGTAATCGAATACGTGATTGCCGCGTCGGCGTCGCGCGCGAGCGTGCTCTCTGCATTTTGCGTTACGGCGATGAGCTTACCCTGTAGCCGTTTGATATGCGGCAGTAGCTCGACAATCTCGCGCGTTTCGCCCGAATTTGAGAAAGCGAGCACGACTTCTTTCGATTGTAAATTGCCGATGTCGCCATGAAGCGCGTCGGCGGGATGAAGAAATACCGCAGGGGAACCCGTCGACGTGAGTGTCGCTGCGACTTTGCGTGCGATTAACCCCGATTTGCCCATGCCGCAGGTTAAAATTCTATTCTTGGATTCGGAAAGCACTGCGGCCGCAACGGCAATTTGCCTCAAAAAGCCGGGTGTGGCGAGATTTTGTGTGAGCGAGCTTTCTGCGGCGCGAAAGGTGTCTTCGATAGCGCTTAAGATATCCGCTTTCAAAACATTTGCCCTTGTAGCGCATTCGGTTCGGGAATTTTATCGCTGGGAATTTCTTCGGCAGAAACCGTGCCGTCTTTTTGTTTTTTCAGCATAAGCCATTTCCCTTCGGCTTCTTTGAGTTTCTGTTCGCAAAATTCTTTGAGTAAAAGGCCATATTCGTAAAGCTGCATCGACGCTTCTAACGATTCTTTACCGTCTTCGAGCTTTTCGGTGATTTCTTCGAGTTCGGCGAGCGCCTTCTCGAACGTTATATCTGCCGCAAGCGCGAGCGTTGCGGGTTGTTTCTTGGCGGCCATGGGAGAAAATTTGCTTCAAAAACGCCGCGTCAATTAGCTAACTTCGGGGACTTAGCCCCGAAGTTAGCTTTCAATTACGCGGACTTTGCTTGAAATTCGCTGCCGTAGCGCTCGAAGAACGAGCGCGCAAGCTCGTCGTTATCCATCTGGTCGGGGTGAAAGCCGGGCTTCAAGTATTCTAAGGCTCCGCCAATCACATCTTTAAGCAAATTGAAATATACAGGAATCGCCGGGGGAACCGCTTTTACCAATTGTTCGAGCGTCAGCTCTTTATCGTGCGTCAAATAGTGAACCCAGCCGATACCGATGTAGTACGCGAGAAAGAACGAGGCAAACGCAAAACCGAGTTGACGCTCGGCGTAGTTACCCTTCGCGACTTCTTGAAACACGTCGAAAGCGACCGATTTGTGTTCGACCTCTTCGGCGGCGTGCCAGAGAAAGAGTTGTTTTAGGTTTTCAGGCATACCTTCCATGTAGTAATCTTCACCTTTGAGAACGACTTCGCCCAACGTCGCCGTGTAGTGTTCAAGCGCTGCAGTCGCCGAGAGCGCCATACGCTCGCCAGCTTTCTCGCCGAATAATTTCGCGATCGGCGTTAACAGTAGACGCTCCGCCGACATTTTATCTTCTTTTGAGACGTATGCATTCTTCGCATACCATTCTTCAAACGCGGTACTTTCAAGTCCCATTTTATCGAGCGCTTGCAAGAAGCGTTCGTGCTGCATGCCGTGTTGCATTTCTTGGCCGATAAACGCCTTCACGCGCTCTTTGAGTTCGGGATTCTGGATTTCTTTGTCAAAGTATTTGACGCTACGTATGAACAGACGTTCCCCATCCGGAAAAACCGTATGCAGCGAGTTCATGAAATGCGTCATGATTGGGTTATCACGAAAGTAGTGACGCTTTTCTTCGCTTTCGTGGCCGAAGTTAATGCGCCGTACCTTAATTTTTTGATCCGTTTTTGTCATAAATCCTCCTGAAGTCAAGGTAAGGCAGGGGCGGATGAACCGCACTCCTTAACCTTGCTCTGAGTGCAAGATATAAAACATGAGCGGTGCGTCAAATTTATATTGAGCGGTGCATAATTACGTGGCGACCTGAGTCACCTTATGCTAAGACGTTGAAACTCCACTTGCATTTGTTTCTCGATCTTTTGGGTGAAACTTGCTGCGTCTTTGTGCTGTAATCCCCGGGTGGGGTGTGCAGGTAGAACTTTAACATGGACAACACCCGAGCGCAGTGTCTTCGTCGCCTTGTCGTAAACATGGCGAAACGACTGGATAACGACCGGTACAATGGGCACCCCTGCGTCGATCGCCATTAAGAAACCGCCTTTTTTGAACGGCAAGATTCCATCTTTGTTACGGGTACCTTCGGGAAAAATCGCGATCGACATGCGCCGCTTTTGAATGGCCTCAACGCCAGCGTCGAGCTGCCCTTTCGCCTTGCGGCCATCGGCGCGATTCAAGAGCACATTACCTGCAAGATAGAAATCCCAACCAAGAATCGGGATATACGCAATTTCTTTTTTGCCGATGATCGCGAGACGCGGGATACGCAGTTTGCCTAACGGCAGCGCGTCAAGCGAGCTCTGGTGGTTGAGCACGTAAACCGCGCTCGCCGGCAAAATATTCTCGCGCCCCGTAACCTCGATACGAATGCCACTAATACGCTCGGCGACGACGGCGTAGAGGTACATGAAAAGACTGGTATTATCGCCGTGCCGAAAGCGAATCAAGAGATAGGGGAGTGCAATCAGCCCCAAACACATAAACCAAAAGTTGGTCAGGTAGAGTCGCCACATGGCAGCAACTGTCGCGATAGTCGGTCTTTTGTAAAGTGATTCGCCTACGGCGCATCACTTTAGCGAAGGGGTGTGATTTGTTAACACACCACACCCATTCACTTTACACATATAGATACACACAAAGGAAATGGCAAATACTGCCGCCCAATACAAACAGATGCCAGATCATATGGTGGTACGGCAGTCGCGACATTGCGTAGAAGATTGTCCCCGCAGTGTACGATACTCCCCCTGCAAAAAGCAACCACAGCCCGCCGCCGCTCAGCGACACAAAAATCGGTTTGATGATAAAAACGATGAGCCAGCCCATGAGAATATAGGCGGTTAAAGATACGCCCTCGTAGCGATGCCCAAATAGCATTTTGAATGAGATACCTAATAGCGCAAGTCCCCAGACTATCCCGAAAAATGTCCAGCCTAAGGGGCCGTTCAACGTCACGACAAGTATCGGCGTGTAGGTGCCGGCAATCGCAAAGAAGATGGCGCTGTGGTCCATGCGGCGCAGAATTTTTTTAATTTTCGGGCTCCACAACGAATGGTAAAGACTCGATGCGAGGTATAAAAATATCATCGATGCGCCGAAGATGCTGTAGCTGACGACTTTGAGCGTATCGCGCGCGCTCACTGCGTGGGCGATGATGAAGGCGGTGCCGGCGACGGCAAGCCCTAAGCCAATGCCGTGCGTCAACAGATTAGCGAGCTCATAGCGCATCGCTTTTCTAAACCGGGTGAGATGCCCTTTCTTGCGGCGGAGCATCGTGTGTTGCAAACGAATCGGTTCGACTTTGCGGATTGCAGCGATTTTTTTACGGGGGTTTTTAGACGGTTTCAATATCGATTAGATGTTGTGGAGCGCACATCGGTTGCAAATAAATTCAAATTAACTTCGCTGGGTATCGGGGCTCAGTAGAAAACCACAAAACGCGCCCGCAACCGCTCAGTAAAACGGATTAAACTTTTCGACCTATTGAAAAATTCGATTGTGCTCCATGCCAACTGCACCCCAAATCAAAATTCGCGCGACATATATGCGCGGCGGCACCTCGAAAGGTGTCTTCTTTAATCTGGCGGATTTACCCCCGTCATGCCAAAGCGCAGGCGCCGCGCGCGACGCACTGCTTCTTCGCGTGATTGGTAGCCCCGACCCATACGAAAAACAAATCGACGGCATGGGCGGCGCGACCTCGTCGACATCGAAAACGGTAATCGTCGCGAAGGCTACCCAGAGCGATCACGATGTCGATTATCTTTTCGGTCAAGTCGCGATCGACAAAGCGTTCGTCGATTGGAGCGGTAACTGCGGCAATTTGAGCGCTGCCGTCGGGCCTTTTGCGATCATGAACGGGCTCATTGCCCAGGAGAAAATCCCCCAGAATGGTATATGCACCGTCAAAATTTGGCAGGCGAATATCAAAAAGACCATCGTCGCTCACGTGCCGATCACTAACGGCGAGGTACAAGAAACCGGCGACTTCGAACTCGACGGTGTGACGTTTCCCGCCGCAGAAATTCAGCTCGAATTCATGGATCCCGCCGACGGCGAAGGCTCGATGTTTCCGACGGGGCATGTCGTCGACGACCTCGATGTGCCGGGCGTCGGCACCTTCAAAGCGACGCTCATCAACGCGGGCATCCCGACGATTTTTTTGAACGCCGCAGATTTGGGCTACACAGGCACCGAGCTGCAGGGCGACATCAACGCAGACGCTAAAGCGCTCGCGCGTTTTGAAACGATTCGCGCGTACGGTGCAATTGCGATGGGCCTCATCAAGACGATTGACGAAGCGGCATCGCGCCAACATACGCCGAAGGTCGCGTTCGTCGGCAAAGCGACGCCCTACAAAGCGTCGAGCGGCAAAGACGTGCAGGCGGCGGATATCGATCTCAACGTGCGCGCATTGTCGATGGGCAAGCTGCACCACGCGATGATGGGTACTTGCGCAGTCGCGATCGGCACAGCGGCCGCAGTACCGGGTACGTTGGTAAATATCGCCGCAGGCGCAAAAGAAAGAGAGGTCGTCACGTTCGGCCATCCGTCGGGAACCTTGCGCGTCGGTGCGAAAGCGCAGCAGACGCACAACGAATGGGTCGTCACGAAGGCGATCATGAGCCGCAGCGCGCGCGTGTTGATGGAAGGCTTTGTGCGCGTACCGTTTAATTAGCTTCGAAAACTTCTGCGAAAGCCAACTTTAACGAAAAAAGTTGCCAGTTGCGCACATTATCCATATATTAGCACTATCATTCATTGAGTGCTATCGCTCAAAGGAGCATATATGAATGCTGAACAAATGACAGTAAAGACACGTTCTGTATACCAAGCGGCGGTGCAGCGCGCGCAAGAGCTCGGCCACGCCGACCTAAACCCCGAACATTTCATGGCGGCGCTTTTTGCCGAAAATGAGGGCTTGCCCGTGCAGGTCTTGCACCGGCTTGGCGTCGAACCCGAGCGGGTGGTGCAGCTATTTGAAAATTATCTCAAGCGGCTACCGCGCGCGCAGGGCAATTTCGATGCCGGCGCGAATTTGGCAACCGACGCGCGAAAATTTTTGCAGCTCGCCGAAAAAGAAATGAACGGCCTCGGCGACCAATACCTGTCGCTCGAGCACTTACTCTTGGCGTACACCAATGGCAACTTTGCGCTGAAAAACGAACTCGCAGCGCTCGGCCTAGAGCGAAAAAATCTCGCGACAATTCTCAAAGAGTTGCGCGGCAGCCAAAAAGCCGACTCCGACAACCCCGAGGCGAAATTCAACGCGCTGCAAAAATACGGCAAGAATCTTAACGAACTAGCGCGTTCGGGCAAACTCGACCCCGTGATCGGCCGCGACGAAGAAATTCGCCGCACGATACAAATTCTTTCGCGGCGCAATAAAAATAATCCGCTCTTGATCGGCGAACCGGGTACGGGTAAAACGGCGATCGTCGAAGGTCTCGCGGGGCGGATTGTCTCCGGTGACGTACCTGAAATTTTACGCGATAAAACTGTCGTAACGCTCGATATGGGGTCTTTGATTGCCGGGGCAAAATACCGCGGCGAATTCGAAGAGCGCCTCAAGGCGGTGCTCGACGAAGTGCGCGCGAACCAAGACAAGATTATTCTCTTCATCGATGAAATCCACACGGTGGTCGGCGCGGGCGCTGCCGAAGGGCAGCTCGACGCGGCGAATATGCTGAAGCCCGCGATGGCGCGGGGAGAAATCCACCTCATCGGCGCGACGACGCTCAAAGAATACCAGAAGCATCTCGAAAAAGACGCTGCGCTCGAGCGCCGCTTTCAGGCGGTCTATGTCACCGAACCTTCGGTTGAAGACGCGGTGACAATTTTGCGCGGGCTCAGAGATCGTTACGAGGTACACCACGGCATTCGCATCACCGACGCGGCAATCGTTGCGGCGGCGACGCTTTCGAATCGCTATATCAGCGACCGCTTTTTGCCCGATAAGGCGATCGATCTCATCGACGAGGCGTGCGCGAAACTCAAAATCGAACGCAACTCGATGCCGCAAGAGATCGACGATTTGAACCGTAAAATTATCGGCCTCACCATCGAAGAGACGGCGTTGAATCGCGAAAACGATGCGGCGTCGGTCGAACGGCTCGGCCACGTGCGTAAAGAACTCAGCGAACTCAAAGAACAATTTCAGGCGATGAAGTTGAAACTTGAAAGCGAGAAAAAAGATCTCTCGGCGGTGTCTGATATTAAAGCCGAAATTGAAAAACTTAAAGTCGAAGAGACGGCGGCGGAGCGCAAAGGTGATTTAAACAAAGTTGCCGAGTTACGCTACGGCAAAGTGCCTGTGCTGCAAAAGAAGCTCGAAGCGGCGCTCGCAGGTATGAAGCAAAAAAACTCAGAGACGCGCCTTTTGAAAGAAGAAGTCACCGAAGAAGACATCGCCGAAATTGTCGCGCGTTGGACGGGAATCCCCGTTTCCAAAATGCTCACCTCTGAAAAGACGAAGCTCTTAAAAATCGAGGGTGCGCTACACGAGCGTGTCGTCGGCCAAGAAAGCGCTGTCGATGCGATTGCGAACGCGATTCGCCGCAACCGCGCGGGTATCGCCGACGAAGACAAACCGATCGGTAGTTTTCTTTTCTTAGGCCCGACCGGTGTCGGTAAAACCGAAACCGCGAAGGCGCTCGCCGAATATCTTTTCGACGACGAAAAAGCGCTCGTACGCATCGACATGAGCGAATACATGGAAAAGCATTCGGTGTCGAAGCTTATCGGCTCGCCGCCCGGTTACATCGGTTACGACGAGGGCGGGCAGCTCACCGAAAAAGTGCGCCGTCGCCCGTATAGCGTGATTCTTTTCGACGAAATCGAAAAGGCGCACCCCGACGTCTTTAATCTGTTCTTGCAGATTTTAGACGAAGGGCGCTTGACCGACGCGAAGGGGCGGCTCGTCAACTTTCGTAACACGATTCTCATCATGACCTCGAACTTGGGTTCGGAGCATCTTGCCAATAGCGATTTGAATAGCGAAGAACAAGAGATTCGCGTACTCGACGCGGTGCGCGGTTTCTTCAGACCCGAATTCTTGAATCGTCTCGATGCGGTGATTCAGTTTCATCGCTTGAGCGCCGAGCATCTCGAAAGTATCGCTGCGCTACAGCTCGACCATGTCGTCGCAAAA
>JAFEGD010000160.1 GCA_018240245.1 Spirochaetota bacterium
AAATCAACACTTCCAGACCGCGCTTGTTCTTTTCGGGCGATACCGAAACCTTGTCATAGTTTTCCAGCACGTAGGGAATCAGCTCAAACGCTTCATCCGTGACTGCAATCTGCCCGCGCTTTTCCTCGTGGTCGGGATCACCATGATCTTTGATGACCTTGCGTATGGCGTAGTTGTCTACTGAATAGGAATACCCGCTGAAGTCGATTCCGGTTTCTTTTTTCAGTTTCTTGACCTGAGCCGCGCTGATTTCATCCAGCACCAATTTGTGCTCTTCATTATCCCGTTGCAGTCGGGCAAGTTTCACCAGAGTACGCACGCGCTCATGCGCGGGCGGTACCACCCAGCGAATGCAGTAGAGCCTTTCCTGAAAGACATCGTCTGGGCGCGGTACGATATCCTCATTTTCCCAAAGCCTGAGCCCGCCCTGGTTCTCGCGGCGAATGATCGACATCGGTATCGGGTTCGGGTTTTTCGGATGAATGACATAGTTACTTTTAACAGTGCCTTCTTTCGCTGCTTTCATTTCCGCAGCCGAGGCATCCATTTTGATTTGAATGTCGTAGCGCTTTTTCTTTTCATCGGGTACGAGTATCGCAATGGTCTTTGTCTTTTCGCCGATGATCCATGACGGTGCCAGCGGTACCATCCAACCTGTCTCCGGGTCTTTGACTTCGACACAGTACAGGTACGCATCGGCGCGATGGCCCTTGGCGTTGTGCTCAATGCCCCATTCGCAGATCTGCTGATCGACGGCATCATAGACTTCTTGCTGCGCTTTCTTGACTTGCTCGGCAACCTCAGGACCTCCGCCGACAATGTGGATTGCAGCCCAGGTTAGAAGGGCAGCGACGGGGTTGAGGTCAGACGCATAGACGTCACAACCGAGGCGTGCAGCCTCGAACGGAATGCTACCGCCGCCACAGAATGCGTCACCAACTTTGGGGTTGTGGCCGAAACGACGTTGACCGAGTTCTTGAATCAGCTCTTGCAGATTCCGTGCTTTCGTACCCAGATGAGCATTGATTTCTTTGAATGCTGCGGCGGATGGCCCTGCGATCTGCTCGGGCCTGACACAGTAATTCAGCTTCTCGTCATAGTACAGAGCGCTGAAAGCAATGCGCTCCAATGCACCTTTCACATGGTCGCCCGTTTCTTTCGAGAATTTAGCCCAACTGACACGTTCACCATCGACGTTGAAGTAATCCTGCCAAACCTTGGCCTGGTCTTTGCGGTCTGCTTCGAACATCGGCAACGTCAGGCCGTGATCGACTTTTTGCAGCGCCTTCAAAACTCGTACATGATGTTCTTCGTCGGTGAGAATTTCGTATATCGTTTTAGCCGGAAGTTTTCCTTCTTTTGCCAGATAGCGCAGCCACAGACCGTCTTCGTCCATGGTCATGATCTTGAGGAATATCTCGCGGTCTTTTTCCGGGTTGTCGCTCGCAGGCATCAGCAACCCGACGATGGTAGCACGCACCAAAACCAAAGGTTTGCGTCCCCACCATTTGCCGAGACCCGTGAGCGTTTGGCTGTAGTTCGCCATGCGCTCCTTGTAAGATTCTTTGGAAACTTTAGAGACAGGAAACTGCGTTTCTATGAAGGTTTTATCGGTCATCGTATCTTGTGTGTATGAGAAACGACGGTTTATTCCGTCGGGTTCTCGGTGAGGGCAAAACGTACCGCCTTGCGCCAGCCGCGGTTGCGTCCAGAAACCGCCTGACCGGTAGCCGCGTTGGTCATCGTAAATAGCCACCAGCGCTCTTCAGGCTTGAGGCCTTGCCAGTTCTTGATTGCCGTGGGTATCTGGCCGGGGTCGGCGTCTTCGATTGCCCAGCAGAGCAATAAGAGCTCTTTACCAAAAAGGCGGGGTAACACGTTAAAACCGGCCTTGAACTTGGAGCTTTTCAGACCAGCGCGCAGCAGGCGTTGATTGAATTCAAATCGAATGGGTTCTTCGATCATCTTCCACTTTTCGTAAGGCAGAATGACTTTAAGTGCCTTATCTTGAACACCTACAGAGTATTCAATACGCCGTCTTTCAGGTGACTCGAAATATTCAAAGTGTTCGCTGATGTACACATGCGGGCCTTTCTTATCTCCGAGATTTACCACAAAATGGTGCGCGGTCTCCTCGGGATGTAAGCCGAAACTCAGGTCGTCGTGGGCAGCAGCCGCAGATTTCTTTTTCATTGCCTCACCTCGTGCGGTTCATAGCCCGGCAGATTCATTTCACCGGCAAAGTGTTGAATGTCGCCGCCTTGGCGGTAGTGCATTTCGCCAATCATTAGTTTGATCCGATAATCGACCGGGTTTTCCCCAGTGAATGGCGCCCGCAGGTTGTCGATCAACTCACTGAGTTTTACAGCGTCAAAGCGAATGATCTGCCCACCCGTTGAATAACTGACGAATGTGTCTGCATGAGAAATGGCTTCGATGGCGACTTCAACCTGGCTGACCGAAATCTGGTAGCGCCGCATCGACTCAATCAGCTGATAGTATCTCTCAGTTCCGTCAAACTTGTGTCTGCGAATGACGACAGCCGGTTTGCCTTCATCTATTCTGGCACCTTTGCTCGCCGTCGGGTCTGCCTCGAATGAAAGAATTTGGGATTCAATGCCTTCTTTCGTGGCAATTGCCATGACAGTACACTTCTTTTTGACCTCAAAAACACCCGTATATTGCCCACCGAGTTCGCGCGGTGCAGAACCATCGGTCGTATAACGAATATCAGCATCGGGGATCGCCCGCAGAGTAACAAACACCTTGCCGTCCCGAGGTGTGGTGTCGTATTTCAGAGCGATGGTGTTTTTCCAGATGCGCACGGCTCCCTGCGGGTGTTTGCCTGTCGAATCGACGCAGAGGAATCGCACTTCCATGCGGGCAGTCTCAAAGTTGCCGTGATCGTGTATCAATTCAGATGCAGTTGTCGGATCGGCTCCATAATCGACATAAACTTTGTCTCCGTGTTGCGGCTCAACGCGCAATTTCACGGCACCAGTTTCTTCGTCACGCATTACCTGGTTGATGATAACATCAGTCTTGGCTGCTTCAAATGGGCCCGTCTGAACAAACTTACCGTTTTCTCTCCAGACTTTCTCGCGAACCAGTTTCGTCTTGAGTCGGTCCAAGGCATCGAGACGATGCCATTGCCAAATCGGTTCGCGGGCAGCCCGCTTCTTAATCTCCGCCCATTCCATTTCACGGGGCTCATCCGCCTGCTTGCCAAACAACCGCTTTTCACACTTCTTGCGGAACGTATCACTCTCTGTGTCTTCTGTAAACTTCTGCTTGGCTTCGAGCGTTGCCTTGATTTGTTTTTCGCCGTTATAGTCGTTAGAGTTGAACTGCATGAAGAACTCAGCATCCATCAGGCGATCTGCACTTGGGTAATAGAGCTTCGTGAATGTCTCACGCACGGCGCTTCTGAAGCTATTCGAGTAGAGATCTCTCAGACTCAATGCTTCGACATACTGGGGATCTTTTGCGGAAACCTTGTCTGCGTCGAATTCATTGATGACATAGTCAATCGCCTTGACTTCTTTGGCCGTTTGCATCACAGAAGACATCGCAGTACGTTCACCTGTCAGAAAAAGTATCCGATTCTTGTAGATCTGATTCTGATAGAATGAAAGCAAATCCGGATGCAATCCTGTGGCTTTGTCGTTCGGTTGGTAGACAGCCAGTAAGACTGCGTCGACATCTAGGTTCAGTGCGTCGGGAGTCTCCAAGATAGAGAGCTTTTGGTAGACATCCTTATCAACAGGCTTGAACAATGCTTCAAGTTCGCTCCGTACCTGTTTGATAGCCTGATCTGGGTTATATGTTGCGACAAGCGAGTTGATCTTCGCAACAATGTTCTGAACATTTTTGAAGAGATAGTTGCCTTGCCGGTCGAGGTGCAAATACCAGCAGGTAGTTTTCAGAGCTGGGAGTACTTTCGTCTTCAGCTGAACGATGTCTCTTCCGGGCTTTACGAGATAGTACGCGAGGTCTGCCTGATTGAGCCCCAAGACGGCATTTTGCACAGCCGCAAGTGAAGACAATAGGACCGTTTTTGTTGCCGCTTGGTGGATGTCGGTCTGGAACTGGCTATCCAGCTTTTCCGCTTCGGCGCTTTCCTGTGATGCTATATCGTGACTGATTGCATTCTTGAGCGTCGTGTTGATCTTGTTTATCTCTGTTACCGTATCTGAGTCGTTAAGATCAAATACATCGGGCGAAAGCAAGTAAACTTCTTCCTTCTTGCGTGCATCACCGTAAACCGAGCGTACTTGCGCCCGCAGTAGGCGAATCAAGCCTCGTGTCTGCTGAAAGCCGGGATTTTCCTTAAACCGGGCATAAAGGTCACGTACAGCTGGGTGAAAGGGGTATGATTGCTTGATGTGGCTGACCAAATCCTCCGGGGAACTGTTCGTGATTTCCATCTGCTTGGCCTTGGTAAGCTCTTCGCCATACGCATGTGCCACCGCTGCGATTTCTGTATCCGTTGGAAGTTTTTCAAATAGCTTACTCGCCAAGATATGATAGATTTCATCCGAGTTCTGACGAACCGGTTCGAGTTCCATTGCCGTCCTGTTTAGTTCGTGATCAAGATTCTTCAGTGGCCCGCTTGCCAGCGCAGCCGAGCCACCTTCATAGGTTGCTTTCAAATCTGAAATAACAATCAGCACATTGCTGAGGTCCGCTTTGTTTGCAGCGACAACGAGATTTGAAAGGGCACTGGTTGTCACAACGGCCAAATTGGAGTCGCCGACCGAAACAGAAGTCGCATATTCTAAATAGGGCGGTAACTCATCGAGTAATATGAGCAATGGCTCGCCCTTGAGCAGATTTATCCAACTGGTTTCACCCGGCGCTTTTAGTACATTGCGGTAGTAATCCGAAAAATCTTCCAACTTACCGATCTGTTGAGCGATGCTTCCCCAAATCCCGTACTGACTGTCGCTCTCGCGTCCGCTGAAAGATGCGATTCTGACTGCGCCTTTGTATCCCGTCTTGATGTTGAGCTTCTTTCGAAAGTCTGGATTGCTTGCCAGCAAAGCCAGAGCGATCATATTGTGGGTTTTTCCGCCACCCATTGCTTGGGTCAGCTTAACTACGCTGATGTTCGATTTTCCCTCAAAGCGCTCGAACGAGGTATCGAGCAAAGTTCTCATCCCGTCTGTGACGAAGTTCTCTGTGAAAAACTCCTCGGCGTCGATCTTCCCTTGCGCCAAATCAGTCAGGTTGAGCGCATAGTCTTTGAAACGCGTTTCGAAGAGGCTCTTTCTGGGTAAACAGAGCTGCTGAACTGTCTTGAGAGATGGTGTTATGGCGGTTGAGGGTACTGTCGACGACATAATTGAGTTTTGACATAGCAATCCCCGTAGTCAAGAGGGCTTGTCAACGACGAAGATTGAGAGCTGGCGTCTACGATAGACTCGCGCCCGCTTTTATTTCTTATGCGGGCTCACATAATCGCCGACCGTCGTGCGAAACGCCACATTGAAACGGTTCCAACCGTTGATCGCGACGATTGCGAGCGTCAAATTGACGAGCGACTTCTCGTCGAAGTGCTTGCGCGCTTCGTTGTAGATTTCGTCGGGGACACCGTGCGCACCTAAAACTGTTAGCGCTTCTGTCCACGCGAGCGCTGCGCGTTCGCGATCGCTGAAGAGCGGTGCCTCGCGCCACGCGACGAGCAAGTGCAAACGCTGTTCGGTTTCGCCGCGTGCGCGTGCGTCTTTTGTGTGCATGTCGAGGCACCACGCGCAACCGTTGATCTGCGACGCGCGGGTTTTGACTAACTCTAAAAGCGACTCTTCGATACCGCCGTGGTGTACCTGTTTTTCTAATTGTAGCATCGCTTGTAACGCTTCGGGCGATGCCGATTGATAATTTAACCGTTGTTGCACGATAGACTCCTTTGTGATTATGCGAGAACTCACTTCAGCGAGCCACCGCCTAATCGCCTTTGCTTCGAGAGTACTACAATGCGCGGCATTTGGCCAACAAATTTAAGTCACTCACGACCGAAGAGACGCTTAATGCCTTCAAACACGCGCAAGTGTTTGACCACGGGGTTCATCCACCCGCACGTGATGCAATAATTCTTATCGAACGGCGGGCGATGATGCTCTGCGTGGTGCGCAGGATGCAAAACGAGTCGCATATTCTGCAGGTAGACCGCGAGACGCGGCGGCGTTTCGGCATGCGCCCATTTATGAAATTGGTTCGTTAAGAAAATTGCGATGAAAAAAACGAGCAAAAAAAACCGTAAGCGATAATCGATCAGCGGTTCTGTCTTGTGATAGATGCCGATCAAAAGCGGTAGCGAAATTAGACAATTCGCTCCGTTCGTCTCTACATAGCCGTGGCGCGTGATGCCTAGCGGGTCGCTATGGTGTTCGCGAAACGCACGAATGAAAACTTTGCCGACGACGAGTGTTTGCGGGTTGCCAAAATTATCCGCGAGAAAATGAAACGTACCCGAGACGATATCGGCCAGAACGTAGGCGAGTAGAGCGTACAGAACAAGTTCAAGCCATTTGGGTATTGCATGTTCTGGTAGGAGCGCATAATTGACGATGAGCGAATGCGCATAGCACACACTATATCCGAGAAACACAAAAATGGCCGTCGCATCGAGCGTAAATTGCCACAGGGGGTAACTCTCCTCTACTATGGCTTTACTATTTACATTCGTTTGCAAGCCCATAAGCGATAGACGGCTATGTTCACGAAATCATGACAAAAATGCAAACGATTAAATGTACCGAAGGTCGGACTTGAACCGACATGGGGTTGCCCCCACCGCATTTTGAGTGCGGCGTGTCTACCATTTCACCACTTCGGCGGGCTTTTGTGCGCGCAAGCGCGCACAAAAGATAAAGCTAAAAACCTCGATAAGGCGCAAAGCGCCTTATCGAGGTTTTTAGAGGGCAGCGCAAGCGTGCGCAAGTCGATGGCGGCTAATGTCGTGTTGACCTTTTTAGCGAGCGGCGCAAGCGTTTGCGCAAGGTTATACCGATACACCTACTCGATAAGGCGGAGCCTTATCGAGTAGGTGTATCGGTAAGTAATATCTGGGCTAGTGTGCCGGCGATATCTGCATAATGCGCCTTCTGCCCCTCGTTGAATGCGTCGCTGATTTCCATACCCGTATCGCCGCTCCAAAAACTGAAATCTTTCTTCGTGCGTACGTCAATTACACCCGTTTTATCGCGCGCGCCGACCGCCGCGATGCGGTACTCGAGGCGCGAGTGCGCGAGCACGGTAAAAAGATCGCCGTTGAAAAGATAGACAAAGAAACCGACGAATGGCCAACAGCCATAAGTGTGAATGCGCAGACTCGACTCGGTGCTCAAGACTTTGAGGTCGAGAACTTGGCCGTCGTCGGTGTTCGCATTTTCGGCGAGAAAAACTTTTGCCC
>JAFEGD010000161.1 GCA_018240245.1 Spirochaetota bacterium
CGTGCGCTCGACGAACTCGTATGGAAAAAATACGACGACGTTTATCGCGTGGTTTTTATCGCGGGTAACGAACCTTTCACACAAGGGCCGGTCGATTTTCGTCTTGCCGTCGAAAGTGCTCGCGCTCAAGGTATTTTTGTGAATACGATATTTTGCGGGCCGCGCCAAGAGGGTATCGCGACACAGTGGCAATCGGGCGCGACGCTCGCGCAGGGCGATTTTCACGTCATCGATCAAAACCGTATGGTGCAGGTGATGGCAACGCCTTACGACGACGAAATACAGCGGCTCGGGCAAGAATATAATTCTACGGTTATCCCGATGGGGCGCATTGGTAAAGAAGAATCGCACCGCATGGCCGCGCAAGACCAGAAAGCGGCGGCCGCGCCGTCGGCGAGCGGTGCCTCGGTCGAACGGGCGATGGCGAAAAATAGCGCACAGTATTCGGGGGGTAATAGTTGGGATCTCACAACGCAATATGAGAGTAAGGGCTCGCTCGATAAATTGGCGCAAGATGAATTGCCGCGCGAAATAAAAGACAAATCAGAGCGAGAGATTGCAGCGTATGTGAAAGCGAAGTCGGCGAAGCGCGCAAGAATTCAAGCGCGTGTGCGCGAACTGAACGATAAGCGTAATGCCTACCTCAATCGCGAACAATCGAAGAGCGCTAAGCACGACGATTTCGGTCGCGCGACGCAAGTTTCGGTGCGCACGCAGGGTAAGAAGTCGGGATTTAAGTTCTAACGATGCGCTATCAAACCCATGCAATCTTTAAGAAATCAGTTTACAAATTCGCCCCAGAGAGGATTCATGCGTAAAATGATATTTAGAATAGTTATTACATTTTCCGCGATAGCCGCCGGTGGTAGTATTTTTGCGCTCCAAAAAGTCACCGGTAAGGTCGATGCGGTGACAATCTACACCGATCGCGCACTCGTCAAGCGCACGGTTGCGATTGATACGGCGGAGAAAAACGGTACGTTGCGTTTTACCGGGTTGCCGCAATCACTCATGACCGACTCGGTGCGCGCGAATGGCAAAGGCGTCAACATCACCGGCGTCGCCTTGCGTTACGTCGAGAAAGTCGCAGGCGACGAATGGGCCGAACATCCGCTGAAGAAAAAACTAATCAAGACAGAAGCGCAGATTCGCGCCGAGAGCGATGCGCTCACTAACTATCGCGAGCAGTTGCGAGTCGTCGATACGATGATGCGTTTGACGACGAACCAATCCGATCGCGAAGCGCGCGCAAATGCGCTCAACGTCGATAGTTGGCAAAAGGCGCTGGCGTTTCTCGAAGAGAAACGCAGCGGGTATCAAGAGAAAATCCGCCAGAGCGACGAGAAACTCGATAAGTTGCGTAAAGCACAGAGCCGCTTATCGATTCAGTTTAACGCAGAAACGCAAGTGGCCAAACTTTCGGCAACCGAGGTCGAGGTCTCTTACGTGCGTACCGCCGAGAGCGTGGCCAAAGTCGAACTCGAATATCTCGTGAACAATGTCTCGTGGGCTAGCGTCTACGACCTGCGCGGTTCTGCCGAGGGTAGCGAGTTTCAACTAGTGTCGCATGCGATTATCAAACAGAACACCGGTGAAAATTGGCCCGATGCCGTCGTGACGCTCTCGACGGCGCGCCCTGCGACTAGCGTATCGCCGGGAATTTTGCAACCGTGGCGTGTCGATGCGAGCTCGCTTTTTAGCAATCGCATGAATAAAGGCGAATCAACCGGACGCGCAAATGCACGCGACGATGCGTTAGAGCCGGTTTCTGAGAGCAGCGCTGTTGCAGAGAGCGGCGATTCGACGACGGTGTCTATAACTTTGCCCGGACGCGAGAATATTTTGAGCGACAATTCAGACCATCGCGTGACTTTGAATACGGCGTCGCTCAAAGCGTCACTTGCGCATGTCGCGGTGCCATCGCTTTCTAACTTTGTTTATCTCAAAGCGCGCATTAAGAACTCGAGTCCAGCGCCGGTGCAGGGCACGATGAACGCATTTCTCGACGGTAACTTTGTCGGCGCGGTGACGCTCAAAAATTCTGCCGCTGTCGGCGAAGAATTCGATGTCTTTTTGGGCGCCGACCAACGCATGCAACTCAAACGCACACTGAAGCGCGGCGACATCGAGAAGAGCGGCCTTTTTGGCGGTAAGATCGACGTCGTGAACCAATGGGAAATCGAGGTAGCCAATTTCACGAAGCGTACGAAAGAAATATCCGTCTACGACCAATACCCGATACCGGCAGACCCGAACATCGCGACGAAGTATATTGGGGCGAGCCGCGCCGAGACGAGCAAAGACGCAAACGGTATTCTTGTCTGGAAGGTGGAGCTAAAATCGGGTGAAAAGGCAAAGTTCGACTTCAGCTATTCGCTGACGTTTCCGAAAGAGACGTGGGAAAATCTTGCGCGCTCGATCGAGGCCAAAGAGCCGCATCCCGAGGCGCAGTATTATCAAAAAAATGCGCCCGCTGCCGCACCGCAACAACGGCAATACAATCTCGAAAAAATGATGCGCAAGCATTAAGGCGACTCGGCGAATCGCTAAGCTGCCACCATTATTTTTTCGAGCGCCGCGCGCATGCGCTCGGGAATACGCACCGGCTTGCCGGTCGCTCGGTCGACAAAGACGTGCGTGAAAAAACCGTCGGCAACGGCGGCGTCTTCGCCAGCGCGAAAAATTGCGACGCCATATTCAACCGACGAGGCCGAAATTTTGTTCGCACGCAATCCCCCTTCTAATTTGTCGGGGTAAGCGATCGGCGCATGGTAGTTGCAGCCCGAAGCAACGACGAACGCAACGATCGCGCCCATGTGAATATCGAGACCTGCGACTTCGATGAGATAGAGATTCACGACGCTGTCAAAGTAGGAGTAATAGACGACATTATTGACATGCCCGTAGATGTCGTTATCGTGCCACCGCGTTGTGATCGGTGTGAAGTGGCGGTAGTCGGCGCGCGTCGGGCGTGGCGATTTTGGCATGTGTTATAGCTCTACCCGCTGCCTCAGCGACTGCGAAATTGCCTGCGTCTCGGCGTAGTCGAGCATTTGCCCGAGCGCAAGGCCGGTCGCGATGCGCGTGACGCGCACGCCGAGCGGTTTCAACTGGTCGGCGATGTAGTGGCCGGTCGCGTTACCTTCGACGCTCGGGTTCGTGGCAACGATCGCTTCTTTAATAGCGAGTGTGCGTACGCGCTCCACCAGTTGCGGAATTTTTAGTTCGTCGGGGCCGACGCCGTCTAAAGGCGACAAGACCCCGCCTAAAACATGATAGAGGCCGTGGTGCTCGCCGGTATTCTCGACCGCATAGATGTCGGCGCTCTGCTCAACGATACAAAGTGTGTCGTGACTGCGCCGCACGCCGTCGCAATAGCTGCATTGTTCGCGCTCGTGAGTACGACTCACGTATGCGCCGCAACGCGAACACGTGGCGATGTGCTCAGACAAGTCGGTAAGCGCGGTGGTAAAATTTTTGACGCGCAGCGGCCCTTGGCGCACGAGATCGAATGCAATGCGCATCGCCGAACGTCGGCCGATGCCGGGCAGCGCTGCAATCGCTTCAATCGCGGCGACAAGTTCGGGTGGCATCTGCAAAGAAGGTATGGCGCAACTTTGGCAAAGCCAAAGTTACATCATACCCCCCAACATGCCTTTCATGTCGGACATGACTTGCTTGCGCGCGTCTTTCTGCGCGGCTTGAATAGCCTTTTTGATGAGCTTCGGTAGCACTTTGATTTCGTCGGCGGCGAGTAGGTCGTTATCGATTTCGAGGTCGATGAGGTTCGCCTCGCCGTCGACGGTCGCTTTGACGAGGCCGCCGCCGGTTTCGGCAGACACGCGCATATCGCCGAGCTTCTTTTGCACTTCTTTCATCTGCTGTTGAGCCGCACGCATTTGGCTCATCATGTCTTTAATATCTCCGAGACCCATGGTTAACTATGGGGATTCAGTACGGTGTGTAAAGTATATCCGTTAGCAACATTCAACCGGGGTGCTAATCTCCAAACAACGTCTCGGCGTATGCCATGAGTTTCAACGCCTCGTTTTTTGAAATCTTATGCTGCGCCATCATACCCTGAATCGCCTCGCGTAGGTACGACAGCGACGCCGCATCGTCTTCGGGATTATTTTTGCGAAAGAGGTCGATCCACCGTCTGGGATTTTTCTCGTTCTTCAAAGCATACAGGTGTTGGCGCAGCATGCGTTCGCGCATCGCGGGTATCTCGGACGCGAGCGTGTAGAGGCGCGCGATGAGCTCTTCGATGTCGTCTGACGTGAACTGCAAAACATTCGTCATTTCGTTTTTACCGCCCGAGCGCGAATAGCAGGTGTAGCGCCCGGTGTCGAGGTTGTAGACGACTTTGTAGATGAGCGGCCGGTCGGAGAGCAAATCGACCAAGAAGTTCCAACCGATGTCGTGCGCGTCGCGTTCGCCCCACGGCTTGCCGCGCCGCAAGTTGCCGTATTCGAGGTAGGTTTTTTTGTCGCGATGCAGGCGGCGAAAGAGTTTTTTCACCGCTTTGTTGATGCGCCGGCGAATGCGCCAGATGCCGAACCACGGTAGGCGATGGTGGAGATTTTTGAGCCCTTTTGGCATTTGCTTGGGGATGGTTTTACGGCTACGCGATAACGAGTCGAGCGGGAAATAGTCGATTACTCTATTAACAGCGTACGCAATAATTCGTCTTCGAGCGAGCGGCGGCCGTCGATGAGCATGAGTATACGTACTTCATTAGTTGAAATACGATATATCAGCCGCCATGGTTTATAGAAGATTTCGCGAATCTTTAGTTCGGTCAAACCGGCGAGTTCGGGTACTTTACGCCCGCGTTCGGGTTGACTTGCTAATGAATCGGCCTTGGCAACGATGGCCTCGAAAATTTTTTCGGCTGAGTTGGAGTGATGCCGCGTGAGGTAGTCGATCAAATTTTTCACGTCGTCTACTGCCTCTCGGGCCCAGACGACGCTGTATTTCTTCATTGCTCTTCGAGACGCTGTTCAAGATAATTGCGCAAATCGTGTTTCGCGTCTGCGTGCGATACGCCGCCCTCTTTTTCGATGCTTTGGTTGCGCAGCAGCGCGAGCCGCAACATCGCGATGGCGTCGCGTTGCTTTTGGTAGGTTTCGATATCGGTCAGCACCGCCTTCGCTTCGCCGTTTTGCGTGATTACAATCGCTTGGTGTGTCTTTGCGATACGCTCGATAATTTCAGCGGCGCGGGATTTAACGTACGATATGGGTTTAACGGCTTCCTCAAGTAGCATATGCAAGGACTAAATTTAGACCACATTCTGTCAAGTGATTAGGCTTCCGTCATAGATACGAGCGCAAGCCCATGTTTATGGCGGAAACTCTTATAGAATTGACGCAGTGTTTTTCTCCTAATTATTGCATTATGCCAACGTACGATTACAAATGCGCCGACTGCGGTCGCATCTTTGAAAAATTTCACGGTATGAACGAGCAGCCGCAGGTTCTTTGCCCCGACTGCGCCTCGGTAAATACCGCGCGGCAAGTGAGCTTGGGTGCTGGCATCGTCTTTAAAGGCTCGGGTTTTTATGTGAACGATTACAAGAAAGGCGCGGCGGCAGAGAGTGCAAAAACGAACACCGCTGCCGCAACCACAACTGCGACCAGCACCGAGACAAAAGAGACGAAAGAAAAACCAGCGGCGGCTTCAACGACCGAGAGTAAGCCTGCTGCAAGCCATGCGTGCGGTGCCGGTTGTTCACACGGCTGAAATCATAGATCAGAAGGTAATCCCCATGGAAGAATTTGCGCGACCTACCGTCGAGGTCAACACGTACAAAAAAGCGAACACGCTCAAAGCGAAAGTTTTAGAAACAAAAATTCTTTACCGTGAAAACGACGATAACGACGTGCGCCACATCGTGCTCGATGCGCAGGCGATGAACTATGTCGATGGCCAAAGCGTCGGCGTGATTCCGCCGGGACTCAACGAAAAAGGCAACCCGCACGCGGTGCGCCTCTATTCGGTTGCGTCGCTCGCCTCGCGCATGCCGGGTAGCGAAAATCTCATGCTCTGCGTCAAGCGCTCGAACGCGGTCGACCCGGCGAGCGGCGTAAAATATTTAGGCGTTGCGTCGAATTATCTTTGCGACGCGAAGGTTGGCGACGAAATCACACTCACGGGGCCTGCGGGCAGAAAATTTCTTTTACCCGTCGCGGGGGATATCGACCGGCCCTATGTCTTTATCGCCACCGGAACCGGTATCGCGCCTTTCAGAGGTTTTCTGCAACGGTTGTTCAAGCATACGCCCGAGTTTAAGTCGCCGGTCTTTTTGCTATTCGGCGTCAAGACACAGGCGGAGCTACTCTATAACGATGAGTTTAGCGAATACAAACAGGCAAACTTTCACTACTTCAAAGCCTTGAGCCGTGAGATGAAAAATCCGAGCGGCGGGCGCTACTATGTCGGCGATCTGATTCGCGAGCACGGCGAGAAACTGTGGCCGGCAATCGGGAACGAGCGCGGCATTATCTTTATGTGCGGCCTCAAAGGAATGGAAGAGGGCGTTTCGAACGCAATTAACGAACTCGCGAAAGCGCACGGTGCGGGTGACAACTATTACCAGTCGATCGAGCACCGCGTCGTCGAAGAGGTATATTGAAAATGCAAGAGAAGAAAGTGACTAAGGCGAACCACGGCGTGAAGAGAAGAAGTATTTACAATTTTTTCAAATATGGCGTTGGTATTCTGCTGCTATTCGGCATGTCGGCGTGCTCGCTCAAGAAAATGGTCGTGCGCCAAGCGACGGGTTTTTTCACCGATAGCCGCAAAGTGTTCGAGCAAGAAACCGATCTCGAACTCGCCGAAACGGCGATCGCCTCGAATCTGAAACTGCTCGAAGCGATGCAGGTACACGACCCTGAAAATAGCGAACTCAATCTCATGATCGCCGAGATTTACTCGGCGTATACGCTCTCGTTCGTCGAAGATAAAATGGAACAAGCCGAGGCCGATAAGAAAGATGCCGAAGTGCTGCGGCAACGCAAGCGTGCGAAGATGTTTTATTTGCGCGCACGCGACTTTGCCGGTAAGGTGCTACTGCCGCGCCTCGAAGTGAACGAGATGGCATACCTTACCGA
>JAFEGD010000162.1 GCA_018240245.1 Spirochaetota bacterium
ACTCGCGAGGCCCGGTATGAATCCCCGAGGTGAGTTGATGCGAAAGCATGTGGTAGTGATCGCCGCCAATGATAAAACGCCTCTCTTTAGCGTAGTAGCGCACCGCGTGCAGATCGACGCCGCTGTCGGCTTTACCGGCAAGCCATTGTATCGAACCATCGGGTAAGTATTGCGAATAGCGGATTAACCCGTCTAAACCAACGGCGACAGCAGTTCCGTCGGGTGCGACCGCCACGTCTTCAAAAAACATCGTTTGATTCATCTGCGTCAATTTCCACGAAACGCCGCCATCGCGCGTCACGAGCAAGACTCCGCCTTCGCCGACCGCAAAACCCGCTCGAGGCGACATCGCCAGCCCGGTGAATACGACCTCTGAACTGTGCACTGCTCTGATAAGCTCGGTATAAGGTCTGAACGTCGCCCCGGCGTCTTCTGTTATGAGTGCCGTACTTTCTTCGCCTAAAATAACCCAAGTGCCGGGTTTCAATGGGCGAATTTCTCTCAGTCTTTTCGTGACCCCGTCTTGAAATGTCGGCTGCCAAGTATCGCCAGCGTCGGTCGTACGCAAAATGAGTCCCTCGTCGCCGATGATGATACCATTGCGCTCGTTGAAAAATTGAATGCGATTAAAGCGCGCCTCTTGGTTGGCGTCGCGCCGTTGCCGATAAAATTGGCGCAGATGATACGTCTGCCCCCCGTCGCGACTCACGGCAAGAATTCCGTTTCCCGTCGTGATAAATTCGCGCTTGCCCACGCTCACAAAATCGGTGAAGACGGCGTCGCGCAGTACCTTGCGTGTCGCGGTCGGAGCATGATCGTACACGTCTTTGCGGTCGAGCGGAACGAGGCTATTCTCATTCTGGTTGTAAACGATCGCCGTATTATCCGCTTGGTAGTCGGTCAAACCTAGTATATTTTTTTCGCGAAACGGCTTACCGCGTTCGTTTTGCACAAGATAAAGGTGCTGATTACCTAAGATACGTACAGTCTCGCCGACGACTTTTACTTGCTCGATGCTCGGCGATGCGAACTGTTGTACGACCCACTGCGCCGAGCTGATGCCTATTCCAAGAACGATGGGGCCAAAAACGATGACCATCATAAAGCCTGCGATTTTTTGCACGAGCGGTCTTTGCCGTCCCACGCGCCAGATGCGGTTAATCGCGTCGTCGACGTTGCGTAAAACACTCGTCGCTGAAAACATCATCACGAGCAAACCTACACCGCCGATCGCTCCGGCATTTTTCAAAAGATCGCGAATCACCTTGAAATAAGGTTGCAAATCGAGTTGCATACCGCTGAGGCGCGCCATGTCGTCTATACGCCCAAAATATTCTTCGATATTAATAAAACGCGAACCGAGCATCATGACCACGACTAAAGTCGGCACAAAACTCACTACGACCGCATAGCTGATAGACGCACTGCGCAGCAGCACCTCATCTTGCAAGAATTTCTTGACGGCCGTAATGAAAAACTCTAAGATTGCTTGCAGTCTGCGTTGAAAATTCTTCGTTTGATCGAAATCGCCGGCAAGAGTAGCTACGATGAAATCTTTAGTTCGCGCAATTAATCCCGATTTTTCCGATTGCTTCATGGCGTAAGACGCAAGAGCGACGCACGGCGTCATTATAAATTTTCTTATGTAATTAGAAGAAGAAGTACTATCACTCGATATTATTTTTCGTTTGCTATTTCGCTTGCAAATCTTCTTAAAATGGCAGCACAATAATGATACGATGCACGGCGCATATAGCCTCTGAGATTTTTTTTGGGTTGAGCACCTACTGCCACGGCAACTGTCAATTTCAATAAACGGTGATCGATATCGATTGCATCGGCCTTTTGCGCAGATAGGATCGCGTGCGCTTTTTTCATTTGCCCCAGATGCGCATACGCAAAGCCCAATAAATAAGCGCATGCCGTAGAAATATTCCTATCCGTCTTCGCCGCGCGTAAACTCGCGCACAAACGCACGACATCGGCGTGCTCTTCGTTGCGTGCCGAGAGGCGCGCCTCGGCCAAAACCGTTTGTTGCGACAAGTCACTCTGCGCGCTCGCGCTATGCAGCGCAAAGTTCGTCAGTTTTTCGATCAGTGCATGCGCAACGCGCGCTGCGTCTTCGCCTTTGACTTCGCGCACATAGACAAGAACAATTTGCGCGTTGCGAACGTCGGCAATCTCGGCGTCGAGAATCTCTGGTGGAAAGATCTCTGCTAAATTCTTCACTCCGCATTTGCGCAAAAGTCGCAAGCCAAAATCGTACGCCATTGCCGGATACGTCTGCTTTTCGAGCAACGCACCTATTACGGCGGCATCACCATCGGCTTTGCACTCCGCCTTAACTGCATGCATCAGTCGAGCCGTCGCGCTTTCGTCGATATGTAACTGGGCGCTCAGTGCATACATAAATTTTTTACGCTGGGATTTATCTTTGAGCAGCGGATAGGCCTCGACAAGACGCCCGTTCGCCAGTCGCAGGTAAAATAATTGAATCGCTGCAGCGCGCCGCAGCTTCGTATTACCAGCGCTGCGCCGCACTCGCTCGAGCAGTGCTTCAGCTTCAAGCGGGTCGCTTGCGGCTAAATCGAGCGCGCGCTGATAAGGAGACGCGACAATAGAATTTTTTCCGATGGTCGATAAGACGAGAAGAAGAAAAAAACGCCGCACTGCATATTACCAAAATTGCGATTCGCCCATCAGCGCGGCGAATTCGGCGTCTTTGAATTGCGTCTCGCTACCGTGCAAACATTCACCC
>JAFEGD010000163.1 GCA_018240245.1 Spirochaetota bacterium
AACTCATTTTATCGACCGACAGCGGCGCGATCTTCGGCGTCGACCACGGCAGCCAACCGCCGGGCGGCGCAAGTTGTTGATCGATCGGCGTCATACGAGACCTTTTTTCTTTTGGTTATCCATGACACCGCCCATGACGCGGTTCATGATGCGCATGACGATCTCATAGGGCGGAGAAAATTTATTCTGAAACCAGTGACCGATCGCAATATCGGCCGAGGTGAAGACCATGTAACGGTTGTCGCGGATGCCCTTGAGAATCGCTTCGGCCGCCTGCTCGGGAGTCACGGCGCGCTTGGCGAAACCTTCGCGAAGTTTTGTAAATTCGGGGTCTGACGTGTCGATGCCCGCGACTTGGATGGTGTTGACGAGACCCGAGTCGACGCCGCCGGGGCAGACGAGACTTACGCCGATGTTGTGGCGTTCGAGATCGAAACGCAAAACTTCGGAGATGCCTCTAAGACCAAACTTGCTCGCGCTGTACGCAGCATGCCACGGCAGACCGAAGAGCCCTGCGGCGGAAGAGACGTTCACGAGATGGCCGCCACGTTTTGCGGCGATCATCGGCGGAATGAAACATTCGATGACGTGGACGGGCCCCATGAGGTTGATGTCGATGACACGCCGCCACTCATCGTGTGTCATGTTCTCGACGGTACCCCAGATAGCGATGCCGGCAATGTTCATGAGCACGTCGAGGCTCGTGTGCTGGCTATGGATTTCCATAGCCCAGCTTTTGACGGCATCGTAGCTCGATATATCGAGAGCTTTTGCCGTCACTTTGACGCCGAGGCGTGTACATTCGTCGGCGACAGCCTTGAGGCTCGCTTCGTTTATATCAGTAATGAAAAGCTCGGCGCCTTCGCGCGCGGCTTTGAGTGCGGTCGCCTTACCTATGCCACTCGCGGCACCGGTGACGAGACATTTTTTGCCATGCAAATTTTTGATAGCCATAACGCAAATGACGTACGCGCACGCACGCGGTCAAGTGTGATTAGACTCAGGCTGAGCCTCGATTATTTGTCGGATAAAATCGCTTTGAGTGACCCGATGAGTTTCGCATTCTCGCTTTCAGAACCAACGCTGATGCGTACACAATCTTCAAACGCCGAACCCGGGTAATGCCGAATCAGCATTTTATACGCCCGCAGTTTCTCGACGACGATGGCGGCGCCCATTGCCTGCGGCGCTTTCGCTAAGAGATAATTCGCCGCCGAATCGTAGACAATAAAACCCAGCGCTTTGAGCTCGCTGCGCAGATATTCGCGCCCGGTGACAACGCTGCGCAAAATACTGCGATGCCAATCGGTATCTTCGAGCGCCGCTTGTGCCAGGCGCGTCGCCAGCGCATCTTCGTTATAAGAGTCTTTATGCGCCGTGAAGCCCTGCATGAGCGCCGCGTTAGCCGTCGCGAGGTAGCCCACGCGCAACCCGGCGAGCGCATGCGTCTTCGAAAATGTGCGCGTCACGACAAGGTTGTCGTGCTCCGCGACAAAAGGCAGCATTGTCGCTTCACTTCCCGCGAAATCGTTATACGCTTCGTCGACGACCCACAGCTTTTGGGATGTAGCGATAATACGGCGGATTGCATCGCGCGGCGTATACTCCCCCGTAATCGCATTCGGGTTCGCGAGAAAAATCACAGCGGCGTCTGAACTTTCGAGCGCGGCTAAATCGATCGCATACGGCAAGCCCGGTTTTTCGAGCATCGGCACTTTGACACACGCCGCGCCGCAGTTTGTCACGAGCGTATCGTACAGGCTATACGTAATCGCGGGAAATGCCGCGCGTCGCTCGGCCGACAGTGTTGCCCGACAGATGAGCGCCAACGCTTCGTCGGAGCCGTTCGTCACCATAAGCTTTGCCTTATCGAGCTTCCAGTGCGTCGCGAGCGCAGATAGTAATGGCTCGCCTAACGGGTGGCTGTATTTGCGTAGGATGTCCCCTTGACCTACTAGTTCGGCGAGAGTGCGAAAGACTTTCGGCGACGGCGGCAACGGGCTCTCGTTGGTGTTGAGTTTAATCCAGCCCGTTTCGTTGACTTGTTCGCCGGGAGTATAGTGCGCGGCGTTCTGCGTAATCGCATTCAAAAAGCTGCGTGCCATGGGTATACTTAAAGCGCGACGCGCTTGACTCCCAGAGTTTTTAAGAGGCGTTCGAGATCGTCGAGCGAGAAGAAATCGATCGTGAGCGAGCCGCTCTTTTTCTGAGCATTATACGCGATACGCGAGCGCATGCCGAGATGTTCTTCGAGCTTTTGCGCAACCGCGCGAATATTCGCATCAAGCTTCTTCGGCTTCGCGTTTTTCTTATCGTTTTTGGGCTCGGACAAATCGCGCGCGCGCGCTTCGATCTGTCGTGCGTTGAGGCCGTCGCCCGAAATAATTTCTTTGAACAGCTTGAGTTGTAACTCGCTATTTTTGACCGATAGCAACGGACGCGCCTGTCCCTCGGTGAGTCGCCCGTCGGCAATCGCCGCCTGCACCGCGTCGGGCAGCGCCAAAAGACGCAAGCGATTGGCGACCGTCGCACGATTTTTGCCGACGCGCGCGGCGAGGTCTTCTTGCGTGAGACTATAATCGGCTATGAGTAATTTATAGACACTTGCTTCTTCGATCGCATCGAGTTGCTCGCGTTGGATATTTTCGATGAGTGAAACTTCGAGCGTCTGCTTGCGATCCAATTCTTTGACGATGCACGGCGCTTTCTCTTCGCCCAAGCTCATGAGCGCGCGCAGGCGGCGCTCGCCCGAAATGACGGTGTATGCGTCGCCGTGCTTTTGTACGAGAATCGGCTGCAACAAGCCATGCTCTTTGATCGTTTGCGCCAGTTCGTCGATTGCAGTGCGCTCGAACTTTTTGCGCGGATTTTCTTTGTTGGGGCTAATTTTGGCGACCGCGATGAGTTCGACGCGCTCGCCGCCTTCGGCGATGGGTGTCGCATCGAGTAGGTTCGAGAGCCCGCGGCCTAAGACTTTACCCGATTTATTCATCGACGCCACCCGATAACCACGGCGACACGGCGCGCACGGCGTTAAGAATAAGAAATTTCATACCGCGACTCCTTGTCGTGACAATAAATCCTTGGCGAGCGTTTTATACGCAATCGCACCGGTCGACGCCGGGTCGTACACGCTAATCGGTTGCCCGAAAGACGGCGCCTCAGAAAGCTTCACGTTACGCGGTATAATCACGTCGTATACCTGCTTCTTAAAATGCTCGCGCACGTCTTGCACAACCTGCGAGGCGAGTCGCGTGCGCGCGTCGAACATCGTGAGCAACACGCCCTCGATGGTGAGCGCAGGGTTGAGCTTTGAGCGCACCAGATTGATGACGCGCAAAAGCTGCGTCAAGCCTTCGAGCGCCAAATATTCACACTGCATCGGAATCAACACCGAATTTGCGGCGGTGAGCGCATTGATCGTGAGCATACCCAGCGTCGGTGGGCAATCGACGAGCACGAAATCGTAGCGGCCGTCCAACTCTTTGAGTTTTTTTTTCAAAATAAAATCGCGCTGCGGATTATCGCGCACGTCGATTTCAAAACCCGAAAGGTCGATATTCGCCGTGATGATGTCGAGACCTACTTGTTTCGTTTTTTGAGTCGGCGGCTGATGCACAGCGCCGACGAGCCACTCGTAAATTGTTTCTTTGACGGTATTAATTTCGAGCCCCAATGCGCTGCCCGCATTGCCTTGCGGGTCGTTGTCGACGATGAGCACACGTCGGCCCTCGTTCGCCAGATACGCGCCGAGGTTAATCGTCGTCGTCGTTTTACCGACGCCGCCTTTTTGATTGGCCAATGCTACAATTTTCATGATTCGGTTTCGACGAGCTTATCGGCAGAAATCTTTTTCCACGAGCGCGGGAACTGTTTCTTGGCGGGTTTGTTATGGTTAAACGTATAAAGCCCGCGCGGCACGATTGCCTCGGCGCTCGCAAACTTCACAAACGCTGCAATTTCAAAGCCCAAGTCGTCCACGCGCTTTAATCCCTCGGCTGAGAAAGGCACGGCCTGAGACCTCCAGTAAAGTATTTTAGGAGCAATTTGTTTTGCCCTCTCGGGCAAGACAAATAGCGACAATTCTAAAGAAGCTAATATCTTTCGAAACGCGCGAAAGATGACAATATCGGCGCGTTCAGGGCGATCGAAGTTTTGCACGACGCCGTGGTGTACACGCACGTTCGTGAGTTTCAGTTCGCGCGCCACATCGAGCACAAACTTACAGCGCTTTTCTTGCGCATCGATCAGAAAAAAATCATGTTCGGGGAACAAGATCGCGAGCGGAACCGAGGGTAATCCAGCGCCTGCGCCGAGATCGAAAACCTTTAAGCCCTGTGTGTCGACGAGTGGAAACGTTGGCCGCGACTCGGGCGCAATTGCGGGTAAAATCGCGTCGAACATATGCCGCACGCGCACTTCGTCTGCCGAGCATTCGCCGATATAACCCGCACTCATCGCGACGGTTGTCAAGAGTGTGGCATAGCTTTCGAGGAGCGCTAATTGCGCTGGCGTAATGTGCGCGTGCAGCGGCGAATAGGCGATGTCGGCGACGGTCACTACCGTATCAGCCCAATCTGTCGCCGATTGAGAATGAAATACGCGGCATAACCGAAGACAAACAGCAATCCCACTATAGCGCCGACGAGAAGCAGCACCTCACCCGCATTATCGGCCATCGCGATATGACTCGGCAACTTCATCGGCGCATAGCTCAAGGCCGTCGCGACACCGTGTTGGTTGAGCATGCCCATGAGTTGACCCACAAGTGGAAACATAATCATCTCGAATACAATAAGGTAGAGAAACGTAAAAACGATACCGAGCGACGCCGATGTTGTGAGCGTCGCCATGAGGAAACCGATTGCAATCGCAAGAAAAGCATACGCCGAATTCACAACGACTTGCGCAAAGGGAATATCGACCGCCTGCCCTTCGGCGAGCGCGCGTGCTGTATAAAAGATCGCGACGATGACGAACTGCAAGATATACGCACCGAGCGCGAGCGTAAAAAATGTCGCGAGCTTGCTTAAAACATATACCAACGGCGTCTGGCCTTTGAGCGCAATCTGGTGAAAAGTTTTCCATTCGAATTCTTTGCCGACTTGCGAGCTAACAATCGTCGCGAGCACGAACGGGTTCAAATATTGTGCGCAGATTTGAAAAATTTTCCACATCGTGCCGAGATTGACGGCTTCTTTCGTTTTCATCTGTTTCGCCGCATAGCTCGACAGCGCAAATTCGCCAATCAGTACCACAAGTAAGAGCGAGAGTGTAATCGCAAGAATTGTAATATGCGTTTTCAGTGCGAGTATTTTACGCAGCTCGGCGATAAACGCGGCACGCCATTCTGTCAGAAGCGCAGATTTCATGCTTTCTCCCTCTGCGACTCCATGAGTTGTAGGAAAAAACTTTCGAGGCCTTGGTTGAGGCGAATAAACTCTTCGACCTCGAGCCCTTCGCCGATGAGCGACTTCAAGACGTCGGCGGGCTGTTTACCCGCCGGTAGCGTCAGCAAATACGCATCGGGATTTTCATCGGCGACAAAAGCAAGATTCGATTTCGTAAAAATATTCTCGGCCACCTTAGCGTTGCCGACCACAATACGAAACGAGTTTCCGGTTCGCGATAAATCCTTCACTTTGCGCTCGGCTAAGACTTTGCCATTCTGTAAAATCGCGACAGTATCGCAGATATGTTCGACTTCGGGCAGAAGGTGGCTACAGAGAATCACCGACTTGCCGAGTGCGTTGAGGCTCTTGATGATGTCGCGCACTTGCACGATACCCTCGGGGTCGAGGCCGTTCGTCGGCTCGTCGAAAATCAAAAGCTCGGGATTATTTAAGAGTGCAAGCGCGATACCGAGGCGTTGCTTCATACCGAGAGAAAACGTGCTAAACGCTTTTTTCTCCGCCGGGTCGAGGTGCACCGTTTCGAGCAGGTGATCGACTTTCGCAGTGTCGGCGCCCGAGAAGCGCGCAAAAAACAAGAGGTTATCGCGCGCCGAAAGCGACGGATATAAGAGAGGAATTTCAATCAGGGCGCCGATACGACGCCGCGTCAAAAAACGATTCGGCCACACCGGTGCGCCGTCGATCAGAATTTCACCGCTGCTGGTTTTAAGAAAACCTAAAATCATCTGAATGAGCGTCGTTTTGCCCGAGCCGTTGGGCCCCAATATACCGAGCCGCTGGCCGGGCGCTATGCTCAGCGAAACATTATCGACCGCACTCTTGGTACCGAATTTTCGGAATACGTTCTTGACTTCAATGTGCATTTGCCCCCGCATGCGAGTGAGATTTGCTCCTTCGCAAAAAAGTGAAAAGAATGGCGCCCGCAGAGAAAAGAAAAATAGAATAAATTTGTGCGTCAGTCATGTGCAATAATACACGATGTGGGTCGTCACGAAAAAATTCGATAACAAAGCGTCCCGCCGAATAGAATACCGCGTAAACCACGACAACCATACCTGCCCGTAAATTCATTTTGAGAACACGCAGTAAGATTAAGCACAGGATAAACAAGAGAGCTGCCGACAAAAGCTGAATAGGGAAAAGCGGTTGTGCCGAGGCTGCCGCTGGAGCCATCGGATGCGTAAATGTGAGCGAAAGCGGGCCCTCATAATGAAGCCCAAAACAACAGCCGCCAAAATGGCAGCCAATGCGCCCAATACCAAAACCCAAGGGAACCCCCGGTATCACAATATCGCCGAGTTTAAGAAGCGGGATTTTCCAAAACCGCGAAGCAAATAGTCCAGCGAAAAAACCGCCCAAGACGCCCCCCCAGCTAATTATGCCCACAGGCATCGCGAGAAAAGACTTCATCGCAAGCCTTTCGGGAAGAAAAAGTAAGAAGTGCGTAAGAAGTGAAAAAAGCAGACCACTGGCGACAAGCAGTGCAATGATACTTGCCATGTCAAATGAATCGATACCGCGCCGCTGCGCCAAACGAACGATGAGCAATGTAGCGATAAAAATACCGACTATAACTAATAAGCTATATGTCGTAATGCTGCGTATTTCGCCAAAATATTCAAAAGATACTATAATTGGATACATTATTAGCAAGCCGCATATGGCAAAACAAAAAGCCGGTCATGCAACCGGCTCTTTGATTCAAACCCTGTGGGTTCGATTACTTGTTTGCCTCTTTTTCGGCTTCTTTCTTCGCGTCTTCAGCCGCCTTCTCGATAGCTTTGCCGAAACTGCCGTCTGTCACAGCTTTATCGAGACTTTTGACTGCCATAACACACATGACATAAAGTAGAACGCCGATAACTGTACCAATGATACCCATGACAAGACCTGCTGTCGCTGTACCTGTTGGTTGATTATTTGCTTTCTGTTGTTTTCTGCCCAAAGCCCCCAAAATAATCGCGATGATACCCGCGATGCCACCAATGAAATTAAGGCCCGGGATAAACGCAAAAACGAGAGCGATGATTCCGAGCACGAGTGATGCTACTGCCATTTAAATTCTCCAAAAAGTTTTTTTCAATAAGACATCGCAGTGCAATGCCTCATTGATTGGGGGACATCACGGATTACAAACCTTCGCCGTCAAATATTTAATCCAAAAAATTCTTCAGAATTGTGCTGCACCGCAGTACAATTTTCTTCTAATGTAAAAACGCTTTTCCGCCTCACTCCGAATAGCTGCGAGTAACTATGCAGTTTCCCGAGCTGATCTGGTATGTAATTCTTCCGACAGCTTTTTTGACTTCGCTCGTTACTGCGGCGCTTGTCTATTTTCTCGCGCGCAAACTCTATTCCGATGAAATCGAGCAGCCGATCGATAATTTGCCCGACCGCATCGCGCTCAAGGTCGAAGAAGCGGGCGAACGGCTGTTACCGAAATTCGAGGCAAAAGTAAAAAGCGGGTTTTTATCCGCACTCAAAGAATCGCCAAAGTTAGGCACCGAAATGACGCAGGGCATGATCGAGAGTACGCTCAAGAGCATGGACCAAATTTTACGCGGCCCGGGAGCGCGCTAACTCGCGATGCCGTTACGCAGCCACAACATTCTTGCACTCTTAACGCAAATCGTCGCCGACATTGTGCGCGAAAAACCGACCGACGAATCGCCGGCGTTTCAACAGTTAGTCGCCACCGAAACGCCGTGGCACGACGTATTTCAGCACATCGACTCGATTAGCGATTTCGCAAAACGCCATGCGTTGCGTAATATTGAACTCGATTATACGGTCGCGCATGCGCGCCTCATGATGCAACAGGTATTACCGCGCGCGGCGAACGATGTCTGGGCATTAGAGCGCACGAGCTATCTCACCGGGCTTTTTTCGCACCCCTTCAATTCATGGGATGAATACTGCGCGGCGTTAGATGCGCTCGAAGCCGATGTGCGCGACGAACTTGAAAAGCGCTCTTTAACGCCGCGGCGCGTACGCGCGCGTTTGGGCGACCTCGAACTCATGCGGCAGATTATCGGGGCGGTAAATTTTGTTTTGTTCGAAAAGAATGCGCTTGTCGGCGAAGAAGGCGCCCTCAACAATGTGCTCGCGCACGCGCCGCAGCTCGTGCTCTGCGAGCGCATACCGGGCATTCCCTTGTCGCTCGCGATTCTCTACCTCATCACCGGCGCGCGCCTAGGTTTTCCGCTCTATGGGGTGAATACGCCGGGGCGCTTTCTTTTGAAATGGCAATACGACGATCTCGAGATTTTTATCGACGTCTTCGATAAAGGTTCGCTCGTCACGCGCCATAGTCTCGAAATGCTCATCAACGCCAATATCGTCGGAGCGAGCACGCGCCTACTCGACAGTGCCCCCTTTGAGATTATTACTCGTCGCTCGCTGGCAAATCTAATTGCCTTAGCGCTCAGAAACGAAGACAACGACCGCGCGCGCAAACTCGAAGGCTTGTCGCGCTCGCTCTTTGGATTTTGAATTACAATTTATATCAACCCGTGCGCGACCATCGCGTGCGCAACTTTGATGAATCCGAAGATATTCGCTCCGAGCACATAATTGCCGGGCGCACCGTATTCTTCGGCAGTTTCGTAACAACTTTGATGAATACCTTGCATGATTTGGTCGAGCTTGGCCTCGGTAAACTCAAAGGACCATGAGTCGCGGCTCGCGTTTTGCTGCATCTCTAACGCCGATGTCGCAACACCGCCCGCATTCGCAGCCTTACTAGGCCCGTAAGCGATTTTTGCGTCGAGAAAAATTTTAATGCCGTCGGGCGTCGTCGGCATATTCGCCCCCTCGCCAACCGCAATGCAACCGTTTTTTACGAGAGTCGCTGCATCTTTACCGTTCAACTCGTTCTGTGTCGCCGACGGCATCGCCACGTCGCACGGTATGTCCCAGATATTACCGCTCTCTAAGTACTTTGCCTGCTTGTGATGGCTTGCATATTCGGCGATACGACGGCGCTCGACCTCTTTGAGCCGTTTGATAAGCTCGAGGTCGAGACCGTTATCGTCGAAAATCACCCCGTTGGAGTCAGAGCAGGCAACAACCTTGCCGCCGAGCTGCTGTATTTTTTCGATCGTATAAATTGCGACATTGCCCGAACCCGAGACCACGCATCTCTTGCCCTCGAACGACTGCTTGCGCGACTTAAGCATTTCTCGTACAAAGAATGTACAGCCGTAGCCCGTCGCTTCGGTACGCACAAGCGACCCACCCCACGCGAGCCCTTTACCGGTAAAAACGCCGGATTCATAACGATTGGTAATCCTTTTATACTGGCCGAACATGTAGCCGATTTCACGCCCACCGACACCGATGTCGCCTGCAGGCACGTCGGTATATTCGCCCAAGTGCCGATAGAGTTCGGTCATAAAACTCTGACAAAATCGCATAATTTCGTTATCGGATTTGCCTTTGGGGTCGAAATCCGAACCGCCTTTGCCGCCGCCGATCGGCATACCTGTCAACGAATTTTTGAAAATTTGCTCGAAACCGAGAAACTTAATAATTCCCAAATAGACCGATGGATGGAAGCGAATACCGCCTTTGTATGGGCCTAACGAACTATTAAATTCGACGCGAAAGCCCCGATTGATTTGTACGTTTCCTTGATCGTCGAACCATGGTACGCGAAAGATAATTTGACGCTCCGGTTCGCAGATGCGTTGTACAATTTTATTATGCGCAAATTGCGGATGCTTTGCGAGAACAGGGCCAAGGCATTCTAATACCTCGCGCACCGCTTGATGAAATTCAACTTCGCCGGGGTTGCGACGTAAAACCTCGTTATATATTTCGCCGATACGTTCGTCTAATTGTGCCATGCCGATTTTCCAACTTGTGAATAATAATTAGCTGCTCAAAGCGGAGAACGATTGTCGCTGTCACCAATTTAAGCATACAATTCTAAAGAACCTCTGTTCGGATTATGTCGCATCGTAAGCTTGCCCGAGCGTGGCGTATCCCTTAAACGACAAACAATTAGCCTGTGTAAGCCACGGTGAAGGCCCGTTACTCGTGCTCGCAGGTGCTGGCGCCGGCAAGACCGGTGTCATCGTGAATCGCATCGCGCATCTACTCAAGAGCGGCAGCAAAGCAGCGGAAATCTGTGCGGTCACGTTTACCAACAAAGCCGCGCGCGAAATGCGCGAGCGCGTGCGCGAACTCGCAAAGGCTGCAAAGGAAACCACAACCGTCGCCGCTTTCGGTAAAAAAAATATAGGCCCGTCGCTCAAGGGAATATTCATCGGCACGTTCCACAGCTTGGGACTCATGATCTTACGCGAAAACCACGCGGCGGCGGGTATCAACCAGAACTTTACGATCATGGGGCAAGACGATCAACTAACGCTCGCGCGTGAAATTCTCGTGCAAAACGGCGTCGATACCGACCTCTTCGACGAAAAGCGCTTTATCAAAGCCGTCTCCGACTGGAAAAATTCGGGCGAATCGCGCGATAATTTTTTTTCAGACGATATTTGGGCGCTGCGCGTGCCGCAAAAACCCATCGCTGAAATTGCGGGGCAATACGTCGATCGTCTCGCAGGCATGAACGCGCTCGATTTCGACGACATGATTCTACTTCCCGAGCGATTGCTGCGCGCATCAGAAGAAGTGCGCGAAAAATATCGTGCGCGTTTTCGCTTTTTTTTGGCCGACGAATTTCAAGACACGAACCCGTTACAGTTTCGTTTTCTCACCCAACTCATGCGCGCGCCGTACAACCTCTGCGCGGTCGGCGACGACGACCAATCGATCTATTCGTGGCGCGGCGCCGACACGCGCATTATGCTCGAATTCAAGAGCCGGTTTCCGACCGCCGAAATTATTGCGCTCGAAC
>JAFEGD010000164.1 GCA_018240245.1 Spirochaetota bacterium
TGCGCAAGTCGATCTGTCTTGGACGAACCCCGGCGACGCCGATTTCGCCGGTGTCAAAATTTTGCGCAAAACGGGGAGCTATCCCGCTAATAATACCGATGGCACCGTCGTCTATAACTCCACCGGTACAGCGATTTCGGATACCGGCCTTACCAACGGCACGCAGTACTATTACACCGCATTTGCGTATGACACCATCGGCAACTATGCGAGTGGTGCGCAGGCGACGGCGACGCCGACGGCCATGACCGATGCAGCCGCAGTTGCCGCCGACAAGGCAGCGCTTACGATCGGGTACAACGGAGCCGACAACGCTTCGAGCGTCACGCAAAATTTAACGCTCGCTTCGGGCGGCGCCAACGGTACCACGATCACCTGGGCTTCAAACAAAACAAACGTCATTAGCAATGCGGGTGTCGTAACGCGCCCCGTCTTCGGCATGCCCGATCAAAGCGTTACGATGACGGCGACAATTACGAAAGGTGCAGCGAACGACACAAAGGTATTTAATTTGACTGTCAAGGCACAGACTACCTGCACCGTCTATACTGCAAACGGATTTCAAGAAAACTGTAATGGTACGGTAACCGATACTGTAAATTCATTGACTTGGATGAAATGCTCTCAGGGGCTATCGTATAATGCGTCGACCGGCGCTTGCGCGGGCGCGGCATCGAACATCAGCTATTGTACCTCGAACGATAATAGCTGCAATGGTGGTGTGAGTACGGGCAATCTGACCAGTGGGCCGGCATACAATAGCTGCAATGCCCTCAATTCGGCGCCGCCCGGTGGCTATGCCGGCAAAACAACGTGGCATGTGCCCGCGAAGACAGAATTAAACCTCATTGTATACTGTAGCACTGGCCCGGCTGCGCCGCTGGCAGATTACGCAAATTGTAACGGCGGTTCAGCCAGCCCAAAAGTGAGGCAAGAATTCTTCCCCAGCTTCGCCGGCTCAGGTACATGGAGTAGCACTTCATCCACGGCCGATACGCCGGGCACCGAAGCCTGGTCTCTCAGGAGCGGTGGCGGGATGTTCGATAATGGATCGAAAACGAATGCTATTGCAGTCATTTGCGTTTCGAATTAGATTCACTATGAAAAGAAGCATGAGACATCTCTTGTTTTTTTGTAGCGCCACCCTCGCCGCCTGCACCGGCTTTAAGAACGCCTTCGTCGATGCGAGCGGCGCCGCGTTCAAACCTAACAGGGTCGTCTATCTTCCCGGTGCGTGCGGAAAAACCATTACCGCGCACGCGATCGATTTGAATCATGACGGCATCGCCGACGGACTCGACCTCAACGGCGACGGCATCGCCGATGTGCGCTATATCCCCATCATCGCCGACCAGCTTGTCGGCCTCGACGCTAACGGCGACGGCCACAGCGATTACTACATGAATGTGGGATTAAATGACGAACTCACAATCTATACCGCAGCGACGGGCGGCACACGTGTAGCTCTCACCGCCGACGCCGCCGGGCAAGTCACGGGGTTCGATATTACCGGCGACTGCACTGCCGATAACACGATTATCTCCGATATCCGTAACGATACGACACCACCGACATCGAGCGCCGACAGCGCAGGCGGAGCATTCAACGGCAATCAAATCGTCACTTTGACGTGCACCGACAACGTCGCGTGCAACGGCATCGCGTACACACTCGACGGTTCAGACCCCAATTTTACCGCGAAAAGCAGCGCTATCGTCGGCGCTTCAGGTAGTATCACAATCAGCGAGGCAGTTACCTTACGTTTTCTCGCACGCGACGCCAACGGCAATCTGGAGACGACTATCCATAGCCTCAGTTTCGATATTTTGGGAACCGGCGTTGCATTGACGCCGACATTTACGCCGCCTTTGGGCTACTACCAGACGACGCAAAATATCGCTCTCGCGAGCGCGACATCCGGAGCAACGATTTGCTACACCATCGGCGCAGCAACGCCCACCTGCACGAGCGCTGCGACGTGTTCTGTCGGCGCGGCTTATAGTGCGCCCATTGCCGTTTCGACGGCTGCCATTATCAATGCAGTCGCCTGTAAAATCGGTCTGAGCGATTCTCCCATCGCAACGTCGGCGTATGCGATCGATGCGATACCGCCCGGCAACGTCAGCGCGTTCGTGGCAACGCCTGCGAGTACACAATTTGCGCTCGGTTGGACAAACCCCGGCGATGCCGATCTCAAAGGCATAAAAATTCTCCGCAAGACCGGCGGTTATCCCACGAGCGACACAGACGGCACCGTCGTCTATAACGCGCTATCTACAGCCGCCACCGATACCGGACTCACGAACGGGATACAATATTATTATAAGGCGTTTGCGTACGACGCGGCGGGAAATTTTGCAGCAGGAGCCACTGCAATCGCAACGCCGAATTAAAATCCGCTCGCCAAGATGTCTCGATAAAAGTGACGCTCCGTTCATGAAAAACTTGCAGAATAAAGTCGCAGTTGTCACCGGCGCCGGTTCGGGCATCGGCCGCCAGCTCGCGCACCAATTTGCTAAAGCGGGCGCAGAACTCGTGCTCGCCGATATCGTCGAAAAAAATCTTGCGGTAACCCTCGGCGAGCTGCACGGCCAAACGAAAATCACATCGCACGTCGTCGATGTCGCGAAAAAAGATCAGGTCTACGCCATGGCCGAGAAGGCAATCAAAGACCACGGTCAGGTGGATATAGTCGTTAACAACGCGGGGGTCGCCGTGTTACAACCGGTCGACGAAGTTTCATACGAAGACTTCGAATGGGTAATGAACGTCAATTTCTGGGGCGTCGTTTACGGCACGCTCGCGTTTTTACCGCATCTCAAATCGCGCCCCGAAGCGTCGGTCGTCAACATCTCAAGCGTCAACGGTTTTGTACCGTTTCCGAATAACGGCCCGTACAACTGCTCAAAATATGCCGTTTATGGCTTCAACGAAACGTTGCACCAAGAACTCACTAACACGAATGTCGTCGTTACCTCGGTACACCCCGGCGGCATCAAGACGAATATCGTGCGCAACGCGCGCGTTCACAGTGCACCGGGGGGTGGCGATAAAAGTCATATCACCGACCGCTTCGATATGATTGCACGAACATCGCCCGAAGATGCAGCGAAGGCAATCGTCGGCGCCGTGCGTTCAAAAAACAAGAAGCTATTGATCGGTATCGATGCGTACGTGATGGACGTCGCCAAGCGCCTCATGCCCGAAACATTTACCGGGTTAGTGGGCACGATGACGAAGCGGTTCGGTTAAGCGATTAATGCGAAAACGGGTTCTGCAACGGAATATTGCAGAATTCAAAATCTTTCGTGTTTCTGGTGACCAACACAAGAAGATTGAGCTGTGCAGTTGCGGCGATAACGGCGTCTGCAATAGAAATCGGGTTTACGCTTAGTCAGCTCGGATAAAATATTCGTATCGATCAAATACATTAAAATTGCGGGGGGGTTAACTTTCTTGCAGGTAGAATCATTTCATTATCGTCTCTCGCGACTAATTCTTGCGAAAATTGGACGAAATCACGCCATTTTGCTTTGGCGTCTTGAATAGTCTTGAAATCTGCCATACTAACGATCGCCGCCACTGACTTATCGCGTTTCTTGATAATCTGCGGCTTGTCGGCTGCGCGGCTAATTACCTGCGAAAAAGCTGCTTTCGCACCCGCAATTTGCCATACATTATGGTCTTTTTTTAAGGACATAATGACTATATATTATATGTATTTTACGAAGTCGAGCAAGAATTTCTTCAACACGGTCACGCCGCAAGATGACGGTTGTCTTGATCGTCGGGATGAAAATCGGGCTTGAGATAAGGCAGAAGCCGCAAAGCTACGCCGCCGAAAAGGCGAACGAGTAGAGGCATCGCTTCTGCGGCAGCTTGCGGTAGACGTTTGAAATCCACCTGATTGTCTTTTTGCATAAAGTGCAGAAAACCGCGCAAAATAAAATAGTTGAGATAGTACATGCCGAAAGCAAACCCGAGAATACGCTCGAGATAACTGCCGCGCGCGACGTTTTGAAAAACGTCGAACGCCACCGCCTTGTGCTCGATCTCTTCTTGCGCATGCCATAAAAAAAGCTTGCGCATGTTCTCGGGCATGCCTGCGACAAGCGACGCATCGGTGAGCAAGGTTTCGGCGAGCGACGCCGTGAGATGTTCGAGCGCGCACGTAAAAGACAGCATCGCACGCTCTTCGGCTCCGGCGGGAAAAAACGGCTTCAACACCGGCAGCCAGAACTCTTCGGCGCTGACGACATTCTCGTTCATGAACGCACGCTCGCCGTACCATTTCGCATAGCCCGTCGCATCGAGACCCATCGCGTCGAGTTTGGCGAGAAAGATTTCATGCTGTTTTGCATGCTGCATTTCTTGGCCGATAAAACCTTTGACGGATTTCAAAAGTTCTGGATGCTCGTTCAGTGCGGCGTCGAACACCTTCACCGACTTGATAAATTGCCGCTCGCCGACGGGAAACACCGCGTGCATTGCATTCATGACATGCGTTAGAATTGGATTAGCGGCAAACCAGTGCCGCCCGATTTCACCCTGCAGGCCGAAATCGGGTCGTCTTACGGTAATTTTGTTTTGCGGGGTCTGCATCTCGCTTGACAACTTACCTATCGGTAAGTAAGGCGTCAAACATAAAAATTACCGTTTAGTTTTACGAGGCTATATGCAACATGCGCAAAATATTTCAGCAGAGAAATCTATCCGCCTAGACGCAGAGGGCGATCTCGAACTCTGGCTTTTGGGTTTAGAAACACGCGACGAATTTAACGCCTTCGTGCTCAAGGTCTATAACGATGCTTTTGCGAAAGACGACTACAAGATATCCGCGCACGAGATCGCAGAGCCGACCGCCGAATACTTTCACCGGGCGCGCGTGTGCGGCGTGCGGCATAAGAGCGGTACACTCATCGGCGAGCCGATGCATTTCTGGAACCGCGACCGCTACCCGTGTGCGTTTCAGTTGGGTGCATTCAAAGACTATATGCGCGCGCACCACCCCGAGCGCTATGCTTTCCTCTATGAACGAGCTGTTTCTGCGGGCGCGGCATGAGCAAGGCGACCACGCGCAAAGCTATTCTCGAAGAAGCCGGCGCACTTTTTTATCGGCAGGGTTTTAACAACACCGGCCTCGACGCCGTGCGCTTGCGCGTCGGTGTCTCAAAGCCGGCGCTCTATTACCACTTCGTCTCGAAGAATGCGCTCGGTGCCGCCTACCTCGAATACCGCGCGGAGATTTTGTTTGCGATGCTCGAAAACCTGTTGGTGCGCGCTCGATCGTTCGAGAAATATTTAGCGAGTTGGGCGACGGCGCTCATTGTGCTCGCACGGCGCGGTAAATTTTACGGCTGCCCGTTCACCGCCTTTGCGAGCGAACTTACCGCCAGCGAGCGCAAGTATTTTGCCGCCGCATTGCAGAAAGTAGAGGCCGATTGGCTGCGGTTGTTAGAGAAAGCGTATCTGAAATTTCACAGCGACGCGGCGCAGGCGAATGCAATCGCCCAGAGAATTCTCATTATCCACACAGGCTGCGTGATGCTCTACCGTGCGTCGCGCGATGAAAAATATTTGAAGCAGTTGAAGAACGAGTTTGCGGCGCTCAACTTTTCAACAGCCACATAAATTCTTTCGGTCTGGGCGACGTAAACGCCATTGTGCGCCCTGTGACGGGATGCGTAAATTTTAGTTCGCGCGCGTGCAACCCTAAGCGCTTTAACGGGTCGGTCGCCGCGCCGTATTTTTCGTCGCCGACGACCGGGTGTCCCAAGTCTTGCATGTGTACGCGAATCTGGTTCTTGCGCCCTGTTTCAAGGTTCACATCGACAAGCGTATATTTGCTCGAAGCCGCGACAACTTGGTAGTGCGTGATCGCTTTTTGCCCCTCGCCTTCGACTGCGCTCGAATAGGTTCGCAAAGTGTCGGTGCCTTTGAGCCACGAAACAATTTTTCCCGTATCTTGCGCGAGGCGACCTTCGACCACGACGGCATAGCTGCGCGTCAGAATACTCTCCTGCCAGTTTTGTCGCAGCTGCACTTGAAGCGCCTTCTGCTTCACAAACATCATGAGCCCCGAAGTCTCGCGGTCGAGTCGGTGTACGATAAAAAGTTGCGAACGCGGGTTCACGCGCTTTAAGTGACCGGCCACGATACCATGCGCAGTACGCTCTTTGCCGGTGTCGGTCGGTACCGACAAGAGCCCGGCGGATTTCTCAATGACCACAAGATGGTCGTCGTCGTAAATAATCGTCACACCGTTCAAAGAAACATTTTCGAGTGGAGTTCTCTTGCCCACGACAACCGTTTGCCCCGGGGTCAGTGTGTGATTGAACTGAGTCGTCACCCGGCCGTCGACCGAAACAAGGCGTTTTGCCAACATCGCCTTCAGCGAAGTGCGACTTTTGCCTGTGTAAGCTTTGGTGAGAAAATCCAGCAATGCCACCTCGGCAGAGACTTTGAATTGCATTCGGTTAACCGACAATCGCGCGAGAAGCCTTGAATTCGGCGACCTCTTGTTTACGCCGCGTTGTATCCCACCGCAGAAGATCGCCCATCACACCGGCAACCGACACCAACGCCGCATCGCTGATGAAGCCCATGTTGCCGAGTCCCGATCGGCGTTTCAAAAAGTCGGTGAGCGTCAGCGCCATTTCTTGCTCGACCGCATAATAGACCTCAGCGTAAATAAACGAGTACTCGGCGTCGATCGAGCGCAGCAGCGATTTATCTTTGATGACATAATCGAGCACGCGCTCGAAGAGTGCGCCGTAAATCTCGATCAAATGATCGATGAGCGCCGCCGGGTAGACGTTGTCCCAGCGCGCGTGTGCGGTGGCGATAAAGTTTGCCAGGCGCGGCCCGACCTGCCCCCCGATAACCGGCGTCTTTGCCGAAGTCGATTTGCCGCGACCGAAATGAAATTTTCTTTCGATCAAGTCGACGGTCTCTTCGGCAAGCGCGCGCGAAGTTGTCCATTTGCCGCCAAAAACAGAGACTAGGCCATCGATATTTTCTTCTTTGTTGTGATAAATAATTTCATGCCGCCGCGACGCTTTATATGTGCTCGAAACCGAACTTTCGGCGACCAGCGGCCTTAATCCCGCGTACGAATTCACAACGTCGCCGAGACTCTTCTGCTGCGGAAAATATTCGTTGAACTGTTGCAAAAATTTTTGTGCGTCGTCTGTCGTCACCGTCAAGTCGTCGGGGTTACCTTTGAATTCGGTATCGGTCGTACCCAAGAGAGAATAGTTGCGCCATGGGATTAAGAAAATATGGTGCTTATCGCGCGTTTCGATGGCAATCGTCGTGTTCTTGTGAAAGCGCGGAAATAAGAGGTGAATCCCCTTGGAGCGCACGAGTTGCCGCACCGGCTGCGTGTGCAACTTCGAGAGCACAAGGTCGCCCCACGGCCCCGTTGCATTCACCGTCACGCGCGCGCGAATCGGAAAATCTTTACCGCCGACTGTGTCGCGCGCAATGACGCCGAGCACACGCTTACCGTCGGGAGTATCTTCTTGAATAAATTCGTTCGCCGCGACATAATTGGCGACCACGGCACCCCGCGCCGCAGCCGAAAGGACATATTCGAGATTCGAGCGATGCGGGTGGCGATTCAACGCATCGTAATAGTAATACGCTCCCTTGAGACCTTGCGCGTTTAAGCCCGGTTCGATTTGCAGCGCTTTTTCTTTCTTGAGCCAACGCTTACGGTCGAGATGTTTATCGGGGTCGTCGATATAATTTCTGTCCCATGAAAGTAAATCGTAAATTGTTAATCCCATCCCTAACATCCAACGCGGGGTGGGAGTAAAGTCGTAGAAGGGCATAATAAACGGCATCGGAAAAACCTGATGCGGCATATTGCTTTCGAGATAACGGCGCTCGCGCAACGATTCGCGCACAACGGGGATATCTCCCTGCGCCAAATAGCGTAAGCCGCCGTGAATGAGTTTCGAGGTCGCAGCCGACGTCGCGTGGCCAAAGTCTTTACGTTCGATGAGTGCGACCGAAAACCCGCGCAAAATGGCGTCCCACGCAATAACGGCACCCGACACACCGCCGCCGATAATTAAGAGATCGAAGACTTGGTTTTGGAATTTCTGTAGATCGCGCTTCATAGATAGGTTTGCTTTGCCGAGGCGTTGCTAAAATATCCATCCAAAAAATTAGCGAAACACGCCGTAAACTATTATCGAAATTGCGTGGGTGCGAGAGCTATTAGGTGACTAGGCGGGAACTGCGAAGCAAAATAAACGCAGCAACTTTTTTTGGCGCATGTTGCACGTTTCGCCAGAAAATTTGCCAAAATCAAGCCGTCTTCGGCGTTTCGCATAGCAAATCGTTTGCGATTTGCGGGCTGTTTTTGGCAAATTAGTGCGACGTGCGCCAAAAAAAATTGCGCACAGCAGTTCCCGCCTAGTCACTTAAGTTGCGCGAACAAATTCAGGACGTTAGCGATAATTTATAGTGAAAGATATTTCGCCACCGAGATACGAATCTCGTACGCCGTCGTCGTTGAGAAAGTCTGGGGTTGATTGAATTTTTTAAAATAGAGGACTGACAAGATAGCATTTATCCACGAGTTGTAACGTTTGGGCTTTCAGGTTTCGGACACATTGCCAGCCGTTGCTAATTTTTAGAAACCGTAGACCACGATATAACTCTGCACAATCTCGAAATCTGCTCTCCAAAACGTTACCGATTCTAAGGCCGTTTGGTATATCTCTTCGTTCGATTGCGATCGCCGTATGACTCGGCGATAAATTGCGTCGCAACGAGAACGCCTGTGTCTGCTCAAAAATGACCATCGGAAAAGTATTCTGATTCGACAGTGTTTTATCGGCAATTAACAAATCTTCAAATATCAACGGAAATAGATTTTGCGGTGAAATATACACGTTGCCAGCGGAGAAAAAATATTCGTCATTGATTTTAATAAAGCAGCGATCTGTAAAAAAATACACCTGATCGTTTTTTGTAGAGTGTGTCTTTATAAGATTCAAAGAATCATTGTCGATACTTCGTCCTTGTAAACGTAGACCCGTAAATGCGAAAAAAAATACAATCCCTACTGCGATGATGGCACCTGTAACGCCATATAAAAACCGAGGCGCATAGAATCCGCTGAAAAATGCGAACAGATTATTATTCAGTAAGATTGTCCACAGATAAATGCACGTTGCGCCGAAAATTATCAAGCCGGTATTCTCATAGCAGAACACCAGAAGGCGCATATAATTTGAAATCGTGAAAAATGGATTCGAACCGGTTTCGTGAGCCCGCACGTATAGTTGAAACACGATGAGGACGAGTGCAAGCGCAAACACCGTAACAATAAATATCAATATACCTCTGAGAAAAAAAGACATTGTCAATTCAAACTTCATTTACGTTAGTCGACTGAAGGCTACGGAAAGAAAGGCGGCAAATGCGAGCCAAGCGGCTGCAAGAATAGAAATTATCTTCGATCGCGCAGTCAATGGCCAGCAGATCGCGAGCAAGCCGATAAAAACAAAATAAGGTAGATGCAATAATCGAAAGAACCACGCCGAGTCGATTTTTTTCGTCGGTTCGGCTGAAGTTGTCAGGCTCAAGTTATTTTGGATAAATGCAGATAGCGATTGCCGTAAACCTTCAGACTTTAGTTGCAATGTGACGATTGGCGTAAAGAGTCTATAGAATTCGCTACGACCTGTATGATATTCGGCAGTACCATAAACGGCAGCGATTTCTTTTTCAAATTTGGGGTCTGAAAATATATTTTCATGCCGGACGCTACAATCGCTAGTGATGTTAATTGCGCCCCAAAAACCATAGCGCCAGTGATGGCGGTTGGACTGCACCCTTAAAACTGGAATACATAGCCAGTTAAAAGGAGAATATAGCACATGATTAAACGAACAAGGTATCCAAGAGAATTTAGAGAGGCTCTGGTGGCAGAAATAAGCCTGGGACAATCGACAATCGCGCAGGTTTCGAAACGGGAGAATATCGCCGCTCAGACTCTGTGCAACTGGATCGATGACAATGCGGCGGGCAAGACTGGCTCGGAGCAGCAGGAGATTGCCGCGCTCAGACGCAAGGTCGGCGAACTCGCAGAGGCAATGGGAGCTCGCCCCGCGCAGTCGCTCTTGCGTGGGACGTTGTTGTAGGATCGAAAATTCTTGGAGATTTCAACTAGCGAAAAAATATTTTCTAATTATTTTTTCTTTCGACGTTTCTCGATTTCCTGTAGGTATTCGTCGAGCGCTTCACGCGTTATTACCCAGTTGCGCCGCAATTTGATCGCAGGTATGCGCCCTTTGCGCGCCAATAGCGAAAGATATTCGAACGAATAGTCGCAATGCCGCGAAGCTTCAGAGAGCGTCATGAATCCCAGTTTTTCGGTGCGCGCGCCCGTCGTGCAGGCAGAGAGCCAAATGACAAGCGAACGCTCGACCGCTTTGCCGATAAAGGTATGGTACGCGCGCCATTTACCGGCGTCGGCTTCTTGCAGCGTGCGGTAATATTTCTTGCGATCGACGTGCAAAATAACCGCTGGCGGATAACCCTTACCGAGCAAAATCAGATTCATCATCAGCCGCGCCGTTCGCCCATTGCCGTCGGCGAATGGATGGATATGTGCGATCTGAAAGTGCACCGCCGCCGCGAGCAGCCACGCGGGCATTTTGCGCTCGTTGTCATAGTACCACTGGCAGAGCGCGTCAATCAGGCTTTCGACTTTAACAAAATTAGGCGGGATATGCGTCGCGCCGAGAATTCGCAGCTGCGTGCGGCGAAAAAGTCCCGATTGCGCGTCGATGTCTTTCATAATGACCGCGTGTAGATCGAGAATTAATTCTTTGGAAAATTTTATTTTCTTTCGGATGCAACTGCGGATAAATGTAATCGCTTTTTCGTGGTTGGTCGCCTCGAAATGTTCACGCAAAGTCTTATTACCGATCGTGAGCCCCCGATGTAATACCAAATCGGTTTCTTGCAGCGTGAGGGTATTACCCTCGATCGCATTGCTATTGAATGTCATTTCGAGATTAAAGTCGGCTTCGAGTCTACGAACGGTCGTATTCGATAGCGGGCGCAGACGTTCGAGCGCGCGCTTTTTGCCCTCAATCGAGCGAGTGACTGCCGCGACAGCGTCAATATCTTCTTGTATCGGATACATTGAATTATATAATATCCGATAGAATAGTGTGGCGTCAATAACTATTATCGGATATGCATAAATATTATTATCCGATACTTATCGGTTTAGTCACTAAAGCGATCAGCTTTAGCGGAGGGATTAACGGGGCAAAAGCGGCTTACATATCTCACCATAACCTCACAATACCGTTTCGTGGCGTACCATTATAGCTGGTAA
>JAFEGD010000165.1 GCA_018240245.1 Spirochaetota bacterium
CAATATCGGGTTCGGGTTCTGAATCACGGAGCGTCAGCGGTTTTTCTTCCATGACTTTGAGCCCGTCGGGCAAAATGCTGCGCAACCACGCCGCAAGTTTTTCTGTTAAATAGACATGAATTTCTGATTTCGGCATTTTTTCCACCAAAAGACCGCCCAAAAGTTCGACGCGATCGTCTTTGCCCAAGACACCGGCAGTAATCATCTTATGGTACGAATCCACGGTAATCGGGTGTGCGCGTGCTTTAATCGCCGGTTTATCTAATACGGCTAACATACGCTACTGAGTTCTCTAACGCACAGACGTCAATCATATTCGCCGATTACCTAAAAATGCACCTTGCCGATCTTCACTCGCTTCGTCGCATTTGCCCCCGCCACATAAACCGCGCTCACAATGCCCGCGAGCTTACTTTCTTTCGCATCGGCGCGCGACGGTAAAATAATCGGCGCTTTCGCGCCAAAGATTAGACCCGCCGTCGTGCCGCCGGTTAAGTGCGCGAACGATTTGGCAACCGCGTTGCCCGAGACGATATCGGGCATCACAAGAATGTCGGCGTTACCCGCAACGGGACCGCCGATTTTTTTATATTTCGCCGCGAGGGGATTAATCGCGTTATCGAGCGCGAGCGGCCCATCGACGATACCGCCGTGAAATTGCCCGCGCTCGCTCATTTTTGCGAGCGCCGCCGCATCGAGCGTCGAAGGCAATTTCGGGTTCACCACTTCGACCGCCGACACAATCGCGACTTTCGGCTGTGCGATTTCAAAAATTTGCGCGAGCGCGACCGTGTTGCTGATTATGCGCGCCTTGTCTTCGAGCGTGGGCGCAATATTCATCGCGCCGTCGGTAATAAAGAGTAAACGCCTCAGGTGCGTCGCTTCGAGAATGAAAATATGATTGAGCAAATTTTCAGTGCGCAGGCCGATTTCTTTATCGAGCGCACAGCGCAAAAAATCGTCGCTATGGATATAACCTTTCATGAAAATCTGCGCCTTACCTTCGCTCACGAGCCGCACCGCTGCGAGCGCCGCCTTAACGGGGTCGGCAATATCGATAATTTCAATGTCTCTTAAATCGAGGTTTTCGGCCTCGGCATTCTGGCGGATTAACTTCTCATCGCCGACCAATACCGAAGCGGCGATATTTTTATCGCGCGCCATGGTGACGGCAAAGAGCGTTTCGTTGTCTGTACCCGCAGCAACGGCGATTTTTTGCGTCGGGTACGAGTGGATTAATTTTTCGATATTGGCAAAGTTAGTAATCATAATTGTTTCGCTTAATTCATAATCTAAACGAGAATTGAAATAGCGCGACAAGCGAAGTTGCCATAAATGGGCTTTTTGATTTTCAGCCTGTCGAAGTCGTCGTTTTGACCGGGTGTGGATTGCGCGTTTTGCGGTGCCGCCCTTATTCCCTTGAGCGACCCCCAATTTGCTTTTTGTAAAAACGACAAACTTGTCTTTAATTGCACGTATGAAGCCACCGCCTACGAGCATAACTATTTCGATAAAGAATACGCGGCGCAATACGGCAAAGCGTATACCGCAGACCGCGCCGCGATTCTCGGGCGTAACGCCGCGCGCTACAAAATTGCGAGTAATTTTTTTTCTGCTACCACGCACGCGCGCGTGCTCGAAGTCGGCTCGGCGGCGGGCTATTTTCTCGAAACGATGCAAAGCCAGGGTTTTACCGTTTGCGGTTGGGAAATTTCAAAAACAATGACGGCGTATGCGAAAAAGCGCGGTCTCAAGACACTGCAGCAAGATTTCATGAGCGGCGTAAAACGGCATGCTAAAAGTAAAACGGCAGCCTACGACGTACTCGCGCTCTTCTACGTCTTAGAGCATTTGCCCGATCAGGTAACGGCATGGCGTGCAATGGCACGCCTCGTTCGCCCCGGTGGCTTTTTGCTGTTAGCGCTCCCTTCGGCGGCGGGTCCGATGTTTCGCTTTCATCGCCGGCGTTGGTTCGAGGCGCACCCCAAAGACCATGCAGTCGACTACACACCGCAGGGTGTGGCGCGCGTCGGTGCGCGTTTTGGTTTTCGCCTCGTCAAAGCCGCCAGCGAAGGTGTGCATCCCGACCGCTTTCCCTTAGGCAAGGCCTGGGGGATTAATAAATTATACAAGACTCTGATCGAGCGGCGACCCGTCGCCGACACCTTTTTTGCAATTTTAGAAAAAACAACATGATACCCGTATTAACAAAAATTATCGAACACATCGCATCGCCCGAAAATCGCGCGCTGCTCGCGTGGGAGTCGTTTTGGTATAGCAGCGCCGCGAAAGAAGGCCGCTTTGCCGAAGACACGAAGCGCGAAACGCTGCCCTTAAAACTTTCGGCAAGCGGCGAAGAAATTGGGGCGCTTGCAGCGGCGCTTGGCCTTAACACCGCGCAGAGTAAGAACGGCGATCACGAACTCACGATTGCAATCGCCGACGCGGGGCGCCAACCCACGACGCTCGTTATCAGCAGTAGAAAACACACGTGGCTGCCCGCGAGCACAAAGCTCGACGGTGATGTAATCTCGGTTGCCGAAGACGCTTCGCTCAAAGACATCTTGCAAGTGGCAATCCTCGCTGCGCGCTACCCGCAACTGCATATACACCACGAGCAGAGCAACATCGAGTACGAAGAGTTGCCACAGACGGTGCGCCGGCATGCGTTTCGCAATATCATTGCGGGGCGTAAACCTTCGGCGGGGCTGCGCCTGCTCGATGCGTTCGGCCTGCTCGAAAAATTTTTACCCGAAGTGACGGCGGGACGCGGGCTCGCGCAAAACCGATTTCACGCGCACGATATTTTCGAGCACCTGTTGCGCTCGGTCGACGGTGCGCTCGACCTCAACGAACCGGTGCGGTGGTCGGCGCTCTTGCACGATATCGGTAAAGTACCGACGCGCGTCGAGACGGCCAACGGCGAAGCGAGTTTTCATAACCACGAAATGTATTCGGCACGCATGATCGTACCGATTATGAAACGCCTCGCGGTGCCGATCGGCGTCGGCCAGAAAGTAAAATTTCTCGTGCGCAACCACATGTTCCACTACACCGACGAATGGTCCGATAAAGCCGTGCGCCGCTTCGTTAAAAAAGTACCGCTCGATGAGCTACAAGATTTGATTTCGCTGCGCCTCGCCG
>JAFEGD010000166.1 GCA_018240245.1 Spirochaetota bacterium
CTCGATCACCAAAAGGCGGCCGAAAAGGCATTACTCCCGACGCTCAAGAAATTAGACCCGATCGCACGCGCGCAGAACGCTCGCGGGCCTGCCCCGACCAAAGAAAAACATTTAGACCCGGCCACCGGGAAAATCGTCGAAGAAATCGTCGTCACACGCGCATATTCGTTGCGTAACGATTTTAGAAGCACATTCAAAGAAGAAGCATCGGACGCATTAGAACTCGTCTCGCTCGTATTACCCGCGACGACGGTCAACGAAGTCTCGAGCGAATTTATCGCATCGAGCCGCGAACACAGAGGAGATCTACACGTGCAGGGCGCGCTCTTGTCGCTCGACATGAAGAACGGTCGCTACACCGCGATGATCGGTGGGCGCGAATTCAAATCTTCGGATCAATTCAACCGCGCGATGATGGCACGCCGTCAACCAGGCTCGGCGATGAAACCGTTTGTCTATGGCTCGGCGCTCGAATCGCGCGGAATTCACTATGCGATGGGTTTTATCGACTCGCCGCTACTGAACATCACGCCGACAGGAAAAGTCTGGGCACCGTCGAACTATAACTCAGAATTCACCGGATATGTGCTCGCCTTCAAGGCGCTTTCGGCGTCGATCAATTTGGTGTCCATTCAGGTCTACGATCTCGTCGGCCCCGATGTCATCATCAATTACACGAGCCGCTTAACGAAGGTGCCCGAATCTCGCTTTCAACCGAACCCAGCGCTCTCGCTGGGCGCATCGGAACTGACCCCTGCAGAACTCTTGCTCGGTTATGCTATAATCGGCAATAAAGGTCAAGATATTATTCCACATGCGATTACATATATCGCCGACCGCGACGGCAACGTAATTGCGCACCCCGAAAACGATGTAATCAAGGCGCTCAACTTCAAACGCCGCAACGGGCAAATTCAAATCGTCGAAGAAGGGCCGGTATTTATCTTGCGTAAAATGATGGAAAACGTCGTCAATTCGGGTACTCCCACGCAGGCGATTCGCATCGAGGCCGGTTACAAAGGGCCCGGTGCCGGTAAGACGGGGACAACCAACAGCTTCAACGACGTTTGGTTTGGCGGCTTCTCTACCGAAATGGCCGCTGTTGTTTGGTTTGGCATGGACAACGGCGATATGACTCTAGGCAAGGGGATTTCTGGCGGTTCGAATGTGGCGCCCGTTTGGGGTACTTTTATGGCCGAAGTCGATAAGATTCGCGGCCGCCAAGCCGAGCCATTCGATCAAACGTTACCGCGTTCGGTCAGACACGGTGCCGTCTGCCGGTTTACCGGCATGTGGCCTAACCCCAAATGCGATACCGGCGAAAATCTCACAGGTACGCTTGTTCCCGAGCCGATTACGAAAAACGGTAAGCGCTTGAGCGTCGGCGGTTCGGCGTGTAACTGCCACCATGCTGAATCGAAAAGTTTTCTCGATCTTCTGCAAGCGGATCATAATCTGCATAACGAAGACGTCGGTCACGAAACTCGTAAACCGTACGACATGATGGACGCCGAAAAAATGCGCGAGCTCGGCGGCGATCTTCCGGTTCCTGTTGCATCCGAAAAAGAAATTATCGCGAAGCCGCCGCAATAACCGTGGCGCAGTCGCTCTTACATTATTTTTACAACACCGCGAAGCCCACGCTCTTTTGCTTGAACGCAGAGCGTGCGCACGGCATCGCATCGCTCTCGATGCGCATGATCGCGCCGCTGCTCGCCTCGCCACCGCAGGCAAAGATTCAGCCCAAAATACTTTTCGATCGCAAAATTTATTCGCCAATCGGTATCGCCGCTGGTTTCGATAAATTTTGCCATGCACCGGAGTACATCCGCCGTCTGGGATTCGGCTTTATCGAAAGCGGTAGTCTCACACCGCTGCCGCAAAAAGGCAACGCTAAACCACGCCTTGTGCGCGTCGTCGGCGCAGAGGCGCTCATCAACAAGATGGGTTTCAATAACCCGGGGTTTGTGCGCGGGTGGAATACTTTGCGGGCGCGTTTGGCCACAGCACCGGCAGATTATCAGATTGCGCTGAGTTTAGGTAAAGGCAAAGAGACACCCGTCGAACGCGCGGCCGACGATTATATGCACTGCCTCGACCTCTTACGCCGCGACATCATGAGCGAATATCTTTTTTATATCGCGATCAACGTGAGTTCGCCCAATACGCCGAACTTACGCGCGCTACAAAAAAGCCGCGCGATTCGCGCACTCGTCGAGGCGTGCGTTAAAATTTCTCCGCGCCCCGTTGTCGTCAAGTTTGCGCCCGATTTCGATTCGTTGAAACACTACCGCGCATCGCTCGCAGCCGCGCTCGCAGGCGGCGCGGCAGGCATCGTCATCAGCAACACAACGACAAATCATGCGCTTGCCGAGATTCCCGCAGCACTTAAAAATTTTGGCGGCGGACTTTCGGGTAAACCGCTTGCCGCACGGGCGCGTACGTATCTACAAGAGACGCTCAAAGAAACGCGCGGCAAGATTCCCGTCATTTCGAGCGGCGGCGTTTATTCCCCGACAGAAGCGATACGCCGCTTAGATTTAGGTGCCGATCTCGTTCAAGTCTACACTGGCTTTATTTATTACGGCCCCGATTTTGCGCGGGATTTTTTAGCGGCAGCCAACAAAACGGGACGACATTATAATTAGCAATGCTTGCGCATAAAATTATTTTCTGTTTTGCTCTTGCCGTCGTTTCACTTCTACCCGCCACTGTAGAGCCAGTTGCATCGCAAAAGCAACCGTCGAAACAAGAAAAGGCCACTGTAAAAGAAATTCTTAAATTTGGCGACAACCCCGGCAACTTGAGGATGCAGCTTTACACCCCGACAAGAATTTCTGCAAAGAAGAAGACCTCGCTCGTCGTCGCACTGCACGGCTGCGGCGGTTCTGCCGCGCAGTTCTCGAATGCCGGCTTTAACGAGCTCGCAGACAAATACGGATTTTACGTTTTATATCCCGAGCAAAAAGAAGAAAACCATCGCCTACTCTGTTTTCATCAACGCATCGCGAGCAATCCCGCTGCGGGCGAGCGCGAATTCGATTCGATTATGCAGATGATACGCTTCATGATCGCAGAGCGGCACGGCAACGCCGACAGAATTTTTATCGTCGGCTTTTCTTCGGGCGGACAAGTCGCGAATATTCTCGCCGCAACGTACCCGAACATGTTTCGTGCGCTCGCGATTATCGGCGCCGGCGGTTACATCTGCGAATGGGAGCACGCGGGCATTGCCGATTTCGCGCCGTGTTTCGAATTCGACGAAGAACACCCGCAGAAGAAGACGGTCTCGCGCGGCAAATTACCGAAAAGATGGCCGCGAGCGAGTATCTGGCACGGCACCGCAGATAAAAACGTATTTTTCTACACGATGCAAATGGCAATCGGTCAATGGAAGCGCGTACATCGCATTACGCGCAGCAGCGTCAGGCGCACCCTCGGCGACATTTTCCACTACGAAACGTGGAAAAACGCGCGCGGCAGAACGGTCGTCGAAGCCTACACAATGCAGGATACGGCGCATACGATTCCCGTGACGAAGACTTGCGGCAGAGCGGGTGGATTTTTCAAAGAAGAAACAATTTGCTTCGCCGAAAAAGCGATTGAATTTTTTGGCCTTAAGTAGTTTTCAACACGGCTTCGTTCGACACAGTATCCCATGCTGAGTTTGAGCGCGTTCATTAGGCGATTCGCCCATAGAAATTTTATTCTATCGTGTGCCTTCATACTCGTTTCAAGTTCGTCGGCGTATGCGCTGCCGACAATTTCTAAAAATTTGAATCTCAAACTTTCTTCCGAAGCGACGCTATCTGATTTTGCGTACGAAGGGCTCTGGGCAAAGCCGAATCTCGAATTAGAGAAATCGACGCTGGCAAAAGTTCTTCCCAAAGAAAAACCCACACGGACAATTAAGAATAGCTTTGAAGCCCCCCGCCTCGTCGTCGATTTTGCTAAATTAGTTCACCCCGCCGATAAATCGCAAGGCGGAAGCTACACCAACAAAAGCTCCTTTATCACATGGGTCAAGGGAGAAAAAACGAATAACGTATATCCGGTGCTGCCGGGCGTTACGTATCCTTGGTCGATCGACGGTTTCGCCGATCCGATTCACCATCCCGGGCAGGTATTCAAAGTCGTCGATCGTTTGCATACTTTTTATATCTCTGACAAACCAGAACCGTCGATTTCATTTCAATCCAATAATGTATTCGAAGCGCTCACCCGCAAAGAAATAGCGCAGCCCATTATAGGCGGCTGGAAAAACCAAGATTGGCAATCACAATTGCACGCTAAAAAAGATTTTGGTTGGGATAATCTCTTTTCTGCGTCGCAACCAGATTTTGCGATGCGCATCTAACTTCCACCACAAAATATTTTACTTAGCGACCGCATAATTCGCTTGTCCCGCGTGCGCAGTCTATAACCTTGCAGCCGTATACGGCAGCAAAAATTATAATATGGTACTCAAGAAAAAAATATTTTTCGCAACAATCGCGTTACTTGCTATTCTCGCCGTCGTCAACCACCGCTGGGTACGCTACGTCGCACATCTCGCAAAACACCAAGGTGGAGTGATATTCGGCAAAGAAAAAATTACCGAGCGGTTGAAAAAGTCGACGCTGACAAACCACGAACGCGAAAGTTTAGAAAAAACGCTCAAAATACGCGCATACATCGAGAAGAGCTATGGCCTCAACAATTCGCACAGTTATCGCTATTATTACGATCTCGGTCGCAGCTATTTAGGCTACAATATCACCGTTGCGCCGCGCTTCAGTCTCAAAGCCGAAGCGTTTCATTTCTGGCCAATCGGCAGTTTCGAATATTTGGGTTTTTTCGATCGCACGCTCGCCGAGAGTTGGGCGAATAACTATCGCGCGCAGAGCTTCGATGTGCACCTTGCGGAAATCGGCGGCTATTCGACGCTCGGCTGGTTCGAAGACCCGCTTTACTCGACGCAGCTCGCGTGGGGCGATGCAGGGCTCGCGCGGCTTCTGGGGCACGAGATTGCGCACGAGCGGCTATACTTCAAAGACGACACCACATTTTCAGAGCGGCTTGCCTCGTTCATCGAACGCAAAATCGCGCGCGATTATTTGGCTACGGTCGGCGTTAAACTCGCAACTCCGGTGGAGCACCAACACTACCAAAACCTTTTGCAGAGTTTTACGGCTCGCATCGAACTTCTCAAAGCAGATTTAACGGCAGTATATTCGAGTAGAATTTCCGCTACAGAAAAACTCGCTACAAAAATTCAGAAAATTGCTCAATTTCGCGAATGGCTTTCTACGCAAAAAGAACTCCGCCAGAAGATACCGGCGGCAAAGCAGCTATCGGAGTTAACCGAAATCAACAACGCGACACTCGTGCAATTTCACCGCTACAGCGCGACGAGTAAAGCGTTCGACACAACGTTTGCCGCGTGCGAGAAGATGGCGCAACCTTATATCTGTTGGTTTGCCGCGCTCGACCGGCTTAAAACATATTCGCGCGCCGAACGTAAAAAATGGCTAAGTCAATAGGTAATTGCCTACTGACTCAACAAATACTCGATCTCTTCGCGGCCAATCGCCGAGGTATCGCCGCCCGTCTCGCCTAAGAGCGCGTTGTAGAGTTCGCGCTTTTTTTCTTGGAGCAGCAACACTTTCTCTTCGACGGTTTTTTCCGAGACGAGCTTATAGACGAACACGCGGCGTTTTTGCCCGATGCGGTGCGCGCGATCGGACGCTTGGTTTTCGACAGCCGGGTTCCACCATGGGTCGAGGTGAATCACCGTGTCGGCCTGCGTGAGCGTCAGCGCCGTGCCGCCGGCGCGCAAGCTAATTAAGAAAAATTTATTTTTACCGGCCTGAAAATCATGCACGAGCTCTCGGCGTTTGGTTTCTTTTGTTTTGCCGTCGAGGTATAAGGGGTGCATCCCTCGTTTTTGAAAAAGCTGCATCACAACGCTGAGCACCGCAGTGAATTGGCTGAAGATCAAAACGCCCGACGCCGTCTCAGCGAGGTCGTCGATTTTTTCGTCGAGATATTGCAGCTTGCCCGAAAGCAACGGGTCGGCGGCCTTGTCTTCGAGATAGGGGTGGCAACTGATGCGGCGCAGATTCATAAGGTGGCGCAGCATTTCGAAAAGCGGGCTCGTGCCTTCAGAGAGCGCACCCAAATGGTGCAGCGCTTGAATGCGCGCCGATTCGTAGATGCGCGCCTGCTCGGCGCTCATCGGCACGCGCACGACAGTTTCGGTTTTTTCGGGGAGCTCGGTGAGTACCTCGGCTTTCGTTCGGCGCAACAGAAACGGCGCGATTTTCTTACGCAGAATTTCAATGCTGCGCGCCGCGCCTTTGCCGCCGTACGCACCTTTGAACGATTTTGCAGTGCCCAAATAGCCCGGAAAAATTACGTCGAAAAGCGCCCACAAATCTTCGAGATGATTTTCGACCGGCGTACCGGTGAGGCAAATAATCGCCGTCGCTTTAATTTGCCTGAGTGCCGCCGCCGCGCGCGTCTTATGATTTTTTGCAAACTGCGCTTCGTCGATGAACGCGAGCGCAAATTCGTGTTCGGCAAATTTCTCAGCGTCGAGTGCAAACGTCGCAAACGATGTTATCACCACCTGCGCTTTCGCCGCGTCGCGGATATCGCGCCCCTGCCCATGCCAACGGTAACTCGTGAGAAACGGCGCGAAGCGCTCGAGTTCGTGCTCCCACACGCCCATCGCGGCGAGCGGGCAGACGACCAAAAAGCGTGCCTGCTTTTTTTGCGCGGCAATCACCGCCATCGCCGCAATCGACTGCACGGTTTTGCCGAGCCCCATATCGTCGGCGAGAATACCGCCTGTTGCGGCATTATAGAGCTTCAATAAAAAACCCAAACCTTGTTTTTGGTAAGGGCGCAGAGTCGCAGTAAAACTTTCGGGGGGATTAACCTCGGTAACGTCGACGGCGACGAATTTACGAAATTTAGCGAGCGCTTTTTTGGCTCCGGCCTCAGTGCGTAAGAGCGCGGCCTTTTCTTGTTCGAGACTTAAGAGCGCCGAACGCGGCATGCGCGTAAATTTACCCTCGGCGTCGGCGCGCAGACCTAAATTTTCGAGCGACGCCAAGATTTCGCCGATCTCGCTGCCGGCGATACGAATCCAGCGGCCGTCGGCGAGTTTAACAATTTCTTCTTTTTTGCGATATGCGCGCATGACGCTGCCGACTTCGGCGCCGCTCAAGCCCTCGATTTCGAGCGAGCCTTCGAACCAGTCGATGCCCGACGCATCGCCAACCTGCACGCGCACCGTCGGCGCGACCAAAAGCCCCAGCACGTTATCGTGAATGCGCACGATGACGCCTTTTTTTCTTAAGTACGGTATAACTTTTTCAAAGTATTCGAGATAGCGCGTTTTCGCCAGCCGCCATTTACCCGCGCGAAAATCTTTGGCGCCGGGCGGGTTTGGCGTGCTCAATATCTTATGCTCCGCCAGCGGCAAGCGCTCGATCAGCGCGCCCGTTTTGTGTATGGCGTGGAGTTTTATTTTCTGCGCGTGGTCGCCATAGCTGCGCAGGTCGAACATTCTCGTGCGTAAATTATTTTCCGAATCGCGATCGGGATGCAGCGTATAAAGCTCGGTGGCCTTGAAATCGACAGTGCTGGGGTCTTGCGCATCGCGCGTATACGCGACCGTAAATTCGGCTTCGACGAAGGGTTTGCCGTTTTCGGCTTCGGCGGCCGCGAGAGAGAAAACCGCGTACGGCCCATGCGTTACGCGCGACTCCCAAAGATGTTTCAGCTCTTGCGGTAACGCTTCGACTAAAGGGGCAAGCGCAAATATTTCTTCGAAATTATGCGGCCCGTTGCCGATGCCTTGTGCGTGCGATTCGAGCGCAAGAAATATTTTCTTACCGTCTTTTTCACCGAGAAAAAAAAGTCCGCACTGTTCGTACTTTTTTTCGTGCAGCCAATCGCAGATGAGCGCGATTCGGTAAGAAGCATTGTAATAGCCGTAATCCGCGAAGCGTTTTTCTTTCTCTTCATCTTCGATCGTATCGACAAAGCCGTAGCGCACCGGTAGTGTGCCGGCATACGCACGAGGAAACGACTCTTTCTTGAAGAAAATTCCGACCTCGCTTAAGATGTCTGGTTTTTTGAGCAACTGGTATGCAGCGGCACCTGGAGAAAAAATTCCGTTACGGCTTTGGCTATAAAGAAAGAGCGCAAAACTGCGGTGCTTGTCTTTGAGACTTTGTAAGTGCCGCGCATCGAACGCACGCACACGATCGCTTTCATCGAGCACGCCCAACTCGATGGATTTCTCGCCCCAAAATATCGCGAGGCGCAAATTTTTCGGCGGTAGCGGCGTTTTTTGACGACGCTTGTTCTCCCGCATACCTGACGTTCGCGCTGGTGTTTCAGGTGTGCTAAACTGCGCGTGCGTCAAAGTGCGTACAAATATCGCCAGCGCAACGATATGCTTGCACGGCTTATCGGCCGGGCACGTACACGAACCGCGCTGTTGCTTGAGGTCGATGCTCGTCGCGTAAACTTCGGTTCCGGTTACTTTCGCGCGGATTGTATCGCCCGTACGGCCTTGGATTTGAATGCGCCGCGAATTCGCGTATGCAAGGCCACGGGTATAGACCTGCACCGTCGCCGACTGCGCAATGTCGGCCAAGCTAGCAAATTCTGCTGACGAGCGAATGAGTAAACTTGTGCTGCCGCTCGCGTCAGGCATGCGGCATAGCGGGTGGGCACGCTACCCCGGATAGCATCTTTGCCGGGCAACTAGAACTACGTATTAGGACAATTCGGGGGGAAAGTGCGCCGGCGCTTTTCCTCCGAATTGTCCTAATTTGCGCTTGTCACCGCCGCTTGAGCCTCGGTTACTGAAACTATGGTTAAATATCTCTCTCTTTGCATACTATTCACAATGGCAAACGCTCTCGCAGCGGTTAATCCTGCCGAGCGGACATCGGCCGATGTGGCCGTTTATGTCGAAGGATCTCCGCTGCAAGATGGCTTAGGCTCGTTACACACGCTTGTTTCTACGGTCGCCGGCGAAGGCGTGTGGTCGCTCATGGCCGCCCAATTCGAACAAAAAATGGGCGCTAATTTACTCGATGTGGCAAAGCTGCAAGAAATCGGTATCGATGCGAATACCGCATGGGGGCTTGCAGTCAACATGAAAATTCCCGCTGAAGCCGACGCCAAGCCCGAATTTACGATGATAATCCCCACACAGCAAAATTCGAAATTTTACGATTACTTGAAAGCGAAAATTAACGAAGACGAGTCGATGAAACCCAAAGAAATCGAGCCGGGCAAACTCTTAAGCTTCGGCACAGAAAACGACATGGGCTATCTCTTGCGCACCGACGACGCCGTGCTTTTAGGCAACAAGCTCGACATGGTCAAATCGATGAAGGGGCGCGTTTCCAGTGCGATTGCGTCGGCACAGTATTATAAAAGTATGCGTGCCCATCTCATGGCACTGAACGGCAATAAACTACCGCTCGTCGCATTTTATGTAAACCCAAAAATGATCGTTAATACGCTCAAAATGCAGAATGATTTTATGCTCCAACTGCAACGCGAATTAAATGACGGCGATACCGCCGCGACAAAGGCCGATGAAAATGCCCCTTTTCTCGCCGAGATTCGCGACAATTTGCAATCGTCGGGCGGCGGCCTTGTTGTTGCCAACGACCGTGTTTCGTTTTATTTCGCATACCAGTATAAAGAAGGTTACTTCACCGATACTTCAAAAATTTACCCGCGCATCTTGCAGGTCGATACCGCGCCCCTAACTTCAGATACGCTCGCAAAAACCCCGGTGAACTATGCGCTCATGAAATTGAATGTTGCCGCGATTATCGATCTACTAAAATCGATGAGTCCGATTTTCACAAAAAAATACGGCGAGTTCGTGGCAAAGGCACAATCAAAATTGAATATCGATTTCGAGCAACAAGTGCTGGCGACGCTACGCAATAATTTTAATTTTCAGGTCGCAACCGTGCCTAGCGAAACAAAAATGAAAGATTTCGCCACATGGGATATCAACGGCAGCTTCGGCATTACGCAAGGTTCGGCGGATGGCTGGCTGAGGCTTTTCAAATCGCTCGAAAAATATAGAAAAAAAGCCGAAACAAAATTCGACAAAAAATCGAAATTCAGCTACGACGAAACCGACGATGGCACGTTCGTGACGATCAAGACTTTCGAGTCGAGTGGCGGCAAAATAAAGCCGATTACAGTCGTCTTTTTCGTTCGCGATCACGAAATTATCGTCAGCAACAGCAAGACAAACGCAATCAAAGCGACGAAAGGTTCTACGAAACCGCTCACCGAGCGCCTCGCGCGACTGCCGTACAACTCCGCTCAAGGAGTATTCTTTCTCGACTTACACCAAATTTACAAAGCCGTCAGCAAATCGAAACAGGGTTCGTCGCTCAAGAATTACGCACAAATGCTTGAGAAGTTGAAATCGTTCGTGATTTTATCGAGTATTCAAGGCGAATTCGCGACGGCCGAATTTACGCTCCAGATGAGGTAAGCCTTGATTCGCATAGAAAATCTTTCGAAGCACTACCACGCCCGCCGCGCGGTCGATAGCGTTTCGTTCGAGTTACGCACGGGAGAAATCGCCGCGCTCTTAGGCGTCAACGGCGCGGGCAAGACAACCACGCTGCGTATGCTCACGGGTTACATTACGCCCACATCGGGCGCTGTCTATGTCGGCGGCGAGAATATTTTGCACGAACGCGAAAAGCTGCTCGCCGAAATCGGCTACTTACCCGAGACACCGGCACTCTATAACGACATGACAGTAGAAGATTTTCTCACCTACATGTACCGCCTGCGCACAGCACAGACCGAAAACGAAACTGCTGCCGTCGACCGTGCACTCGCGCGCTGCGCGCTCGCCGAACGCCGTCACGACTTTATCGCATCACTCTCTGCGGGTTTTCGTAAGCGCGTGGGTCTCGCACAGGCGATCGTACACGAACCTAAAGTGATGCTGCTCGACGAGCCGATCGCCGATCTCGACCCACGCCAAATTCGCGAAATCAAATCGCTGCTCAAAGAGCTGAAGCACGACCACGCGATTCTTGTGTCGAGCCACATTCTCAAAGAAGTCCACGAATTTGCCGATCGTATCTTTCTCATGCACGACGGTAAAATTCTCGCCGAAACGGCAAGTTCCGCAATACCCGAAGGCAATCTCGAAGCGTGGTTCATGCGCCATACCGACGCAGCATGACAGGCGAAGACTTCTTTTCGTTAGCTAAGGCGGATGTACCGCTTATCGCCATCGGGCTTTTAAGCGTGCTATTGCTCGCTTGCGGTTCGCGAAAATTTCTGGTTACCGACGATAATTTTTTTCGCGATGGCTATCCTCTCGAAAGCAACTATATACAGTTCGTCGAACTGGTAGAAGAGAAAAATTCAGCTATCCCGACGAAACAACGCTTTGAACAAAACTGCATCCTTGCCGAAGAAAAGGCGCGTAGCCGTTTTCATAGTGCATACCCGCAAGCAAAAGATTCGGGTATGCGCCTCAGCGAGCATTTCGAGAAGAGTGCCGCATGCCGTGTGCGCATGGCGTTTCGCATTAGTTAAGAAACGATAAACCACGGCGAGCACGGGGCGCCACGGCGAAAGACGCGAGAAAATTGTAGAACAAATATGAATATAACCATGAACGTAGAAAAAGAGTTTTTGCGCGGCCATAAAATCGGCGGTACAAAACCGCCGTTCTTCATCGCCGGCCCGTGCGTTATCGAAAGCGAAGATTTATTGCGAACCGTCGCGCGCGAGGTGAAGCGCGTCGCCGATAAATTTGGAGTGCTCGTTTTCTTCAAATCTTCGTTCGACAAGGCAAATCGTTCGTCGATCGATTCATTTCGCGGTCCCGGTATTCGCGAAGGGTTAACGCTCTTAAAAAATGCCGCCGACGAATTTAATCTCCCCTGTCTCACGGATATTCATACCGCAGAAGAAGCCGAAATCGCCGCCGAATACGTCGATATGTTGCAGATACCGGCATTTCTGTGTCGGCAGACCGATATCGTCGTCGCCGCCGCGCGTACCGGCAGATGGACGAATATCAAAAAAGGGCAATTCGTCGCACCCGAAGATGCGCTCAATATCGCCGAAAAATACCGTAAGTCAGGTTCTGAAAAGCTGACTCTGTGCGAGCGCGGCTATACGTTCGGTTACAATAACCTCGTCGTCGATATGCGTGCGTTTGAAATCATGCGCCGCGACGGGTTGCATGTCGTCTTCGACGCAACGCACTCGACGCAATTACCCGGCGGTCGCCGAGCCGACGACCCGACGGCCGGTAAAACTTCGGGCGGCGATCGCACGATGGCGTTTCCGCTCGCTCGCGCCGCCGCCGCCGTTGGGTTAGACGGCATTTTTGCCGAGGTCCATCCGAACCCACCCGAGGCCAAATCGGACGCAACGAACCAGCTTTACTTGAAAGATTTTGAAAATCTGCTCGAAACCGTGCTAAAAATCGACCGTTTAGTCAAGGCAGGCGTCTAATGAGCATGAAGACACGCGCTGTAATAGTTATTACATTTCTGCTCACCATGCCGTTTTGCGCGAGTTCTGCGTGGCGCGAGGGCTTTGTCGATAGCGATACACTGCACCTTGTAGGCGAAGGCCGCGCAAAGGCTGACGTACCGCAGATACAGGCCGAGGCGATGGCGCGCCACGCGGCGATTATCGACGCGCTCGGCCATTGGCCGAAATATTGCGGCAGCGAAACCAACGAAGCCGGTATTCAAAGTTTTCGTATTGAAAACCAAAAGAAGCGCTATATTAAGTGCGATGGCGAGACCTGCCGTGCGCGCGTAGTAATTGAGAAAGAAAATTTGCGCCAAAGCTGCGGTGGATGAATATCGTTTGGTGAGTGACTAGGCGGGAACTCGCGCAAGCCATATTCAAAAGCAATTTTTCAATCCAGCGCTAAAGTTGCTATTTTTTTTTTGTCGATATACTCTTAGATTCTGCGTCTTATAGAAGAATTCTATCGCTACAACCCACCCTCCCAAAATACTTCTTTGACCTAATCGGAGGATATAAATGTCGAATAAAAATTTCAGAGGCATACGTGCCATTGTATTGCTCGTCGCCAGCGCCGCATTCGCGTCGCTTGCCGCACAAAATGCAAACCCACAAAATAACAACCTGATTATCGTTTCCGACGCGCAACGAGGCAGCGCACCAACGAATCAACTTTCCGATCGCATCACGCTGATCGACGAATCGGTACTCGTCGGCAAGATTAGCGAGATGTCGCCCGCGCGCGTCGTCATCAAAGTCGCGGGCACCGATTTTGTCGTCGACCCGGCACGCATCGCAAAAGTAGAGCGCAACATCAACGCCGAAGCCGCTAAACAACGGCAAGTCTCTGTCGTTACGAAAGACGGCTCTAAATACCGCGGTCAAATCGCTAGAGCCGACGGAGCGACAACAGTCGTAAAAACTTCTGCAGGCGAGATTCCCGTGCGTAACGACAACATCGAGCGCATCGATTATCTCGATAACGACCGCGTACGCCAAGAAGATGCAATCGCCGCGCGCCCCGCCAAATGGGAACTCTCGCTCAAAGGTGGTTCGATGTTCTACCAAGCAGGCACCTATAACGGCCTACTATCCCCCGGCTATTTCGGCCTTTTGCAGATTCAACATCCCGAGTTTTCGCTCCCCGTGGGGCTAAGACTCGCCATGGGCCTACAAGCAGGCTATGTACAGAACTCGGGTAAGAATGTTTCGTCGACGGCGCTCGGGCTTTTTCCGGGGCTCGTGACCGCGACCGTGAATCGGCAAATCGGTAATCTGCCTATCGATGTTTTTGCCGGTGGCATGGTCGGCGTCTCGCTCACGCGCGCCATTACCTCGGGCGCAGCCGACAAGCTCTCCCTCGACTTCGCATACGGCGCCGAGCTCGGCGTAAAATATTATTTCAACGAACATTTGACGTTTCGGCTCGCAGGCATGTGGCTTGCGGTGTCAGAATCGACAGCGACGCTCAACCATATCGGCGCTTATGCATCCGCCGGGTGGATGTTCTAATAAATAGGAGAATTACCATGAAACGTATACTAACTCTTGCCATAA
>JAFEGD010000167.1 GCA_018240245.1 Spirochaetota bacterium
AGTGATTAGGCGGGAACTCGCTGAAGCGATTTTTTCCCCGATAAGCCCATGCTAATCAGCGCAAATTCTCCCGCAAATCGTACCGATTTGCTCGACGAGAGGCCGAAGACGGCCTGAATTCGCGCTGATTTGCTGATAATGCCAGCACCGCACGTGCTTATCGTGGAAAAATCGCCTTTGTCTGCGCCTTGCGCGAGTTCCCGCCTAGTCACCAAACCGCACAAACACCGGCTCTGACGGCGCCGATTCGTGGTCTTGTAATTCTTGCGCTGCGCCATACGCATTATCGCAAGCGGTTACCCAAAAATAGAAACCGATCCCGTTTTCAAAAACTGGGTAGCGGCGTTTGAAACGCGGGTTCTGGTCGGCCCACGCCTTGTTCTGCGCAATCGTATCGTAGTTAATGCGCACGCGAATCGGCACTTTGTGGCGAATCGGTTCGCCGCGAAACACCGCGCCTGTCGTGTCGGTCGCTGCAAAATAAATCGCTCCCTCGGCTTTGAGCGGCGCATGCCCATAATAGATAATGTAGCGTCCGCCTTTGACGACATCGAGTTCGACATTGGGGGTAAGTTCGAGCTCGACACTATCGCCAGCGACGCTGAGAATCTTCGGTTTAAGCGGGCGATTCGGCGGGGGATTTTCGCGGAACTCCAACGCGATACTCGCCAGCAGCGGCGATTTCTCACCCGCGTTATCGGCGGTGAAATCTGCGCGAAATTGCACGAAGCGGCACCGGCGGTCGGCGAGGCGAGAAATTTTCTCGAAGCGTAGCGCGCGATCGGGCAACATGGCGTCAAAGCGGCGATTGGCGCAGCGCGCTTCTATGCGCAGCGCTGCCTCTGCGGGAATTTCGCTCTGCGCGGTAATCTGAACGATACTACTCTCGGAATACCGCATGTCGAAGATGTCGCTATGCAAAACTCCGTGGCGCTGCGCGTAACGATCGCCGTAGGGTTTGATTGCGCCAAAATGCGCCGTATCGTCGCTCGACAATATGCGATTCGTAAAGATAACGTTATCGGCAAACCCAAGCAAGCCGCCGAAAAGCACAAGCGGCGCATTCTTGACTTTGGTAAAATCGACGACAAAATGTGCGCTCGCGTCGCGTTTCAAGACGACGACTTTCTGTTCGCGCCCGTTGACATAGAGCGCGAGTCGACCCGCGCCTTCTTCGTATGTGATAAGTAGGCGATTTACGCCGCCAGCGCGCAATTTATCGATTGCCGTCAAGGTTACACTTTCGAGCAACGTTTGGCCGTTTGCGCCCTGCGCCTGTAGAATATTATTGAGATCGACGACAACGCGGTTATTAATTAGCGATACGGCAAAGAGATATTGACGCCCGCCGAAAAAATTTTCGCGGCGTAAGATACCGCCGTTCGCCGCTTTGGCTTTGAATTCGCAGCTAAATGAAAAATCCCCCGCACTGGGTGTGAGCGTCGCACCCGACAGGTTCAGGTGCGGGGGGAGCTTCAGGCGAAACACATTTTTTTGCCCGTTAAAGCGAGCTGATTTTCCGCTCATGCCGCCCTGACGCAAGCGTTCAAAATCGGCGCTCAAGACTAAGTTGCGATAAGCCGGGTTCGTAAAAAGAAAATCGCTTTCAAAATCTAAATGTAAATCGTCGGCATCGTCATTTCGGTCGCTGAACCGCTGCAAACGAATCACCGCCGCATTGCGGAGTTCTGCTTGTTCTAGGTTTTCAGTCTTAAAAGTTAAATAAGCGTCGTTAGCCCTAAAAATTTTTTGCCGCGTCAAATTTTCTCCCGTACCCTGCTGCGCCGTTAACGCGAGCGGCACGAATAGAAACAACAAGCTGCGGTGAATCCCCCTCATAGCCTTTGTTAAGTTTCGAGCGCAGATATTTTATCGAGACGCCGTTGGTGCCGGCCACCCTCAAAATCGGTATGCAAGAAAACGTCGGTTATCTCGATAGCCGTTTTTTCATCGAGCACACGGCCGCCTAGTGCAAGAATATTTGCGTCGTTGTGTTTGCGCGCCATTTCGGCGGTGAAAACGTCGTGGCAAAGCGCCGCGCGGATGCCTTTAATTTTATTGGCGGCGATCGAGATACCGATACCGGTACCGCAAATTAAGATACCGCGAGCAAATGTGCCGGATGCAACTCGTGTCGCTACCTCGCGCGCAAAATCGGGATAGTCAACCGAATCAAGACTCTGCGTACCAAAATCGGTGAACACACTGGCGCCAAAGTGTTTCTTGAGCGACTCTTTGAGTGCAAAGCCGCCATGGTCAGAGGCAATCGCAATTTTCAAGTATGCCACCACGCCCAGGCGACGAGCACGAGTTGCAACGGTAAACGCACCGCGAGCGCCCATTGCGGTATACGCATGCCGGCGCCGCCCGAAGTGAAGTGATAGAGATTTGCGGGAAAAACGGCGATGAGAAGAATGATAATACCCCACGCCGACCACGAGCTATAGCGCGGTACGACGAGCAGCACCGCAAGACCGATTTCAGCGAGCCCGCTCATAATAACGACCGCGCGATGCCACGGAATATAGGGCGGCATAATGCGCATAAAAAATCGGGGGATGATAAAATGCATGAGACCTGCACCCGCATAGAAAGCTGCCATCGCGTAGAGCGAGATGACTTTTATTTCCATAATAAAAGGGCATTTACACAAAGAGACATAATACTGCAAGGAGATTCACAATATTCCGCTTTGGACTCGCGGAGCGAGTTCAAAGGGGAATTAAGCGCGAAAAATAACGCCCGAAAACTGTTGCCGTTCGCGCACAAAAGCGTGGAACATTATATAGTCGCCGTCTTCAACCGAAAAGCGGTGTAGCGTTGTGATCGGCAGATGCTGGGTTAGACGCGGAACATAATATTCTACATACCGTGCGAGCGCCGGGTGGATGGCGGAGCGTCCCTCATTGGCTAGCGGTTCGTCGAATTGTAGCTGGTTTTCGCGTAGATCGTAATGAAAGAGTATCGGGTGCATCAGACGACATATCGCATCTAACGATTTATGATTGCGTTCCGCTTGGCGCAGCACGACATCGAGCGCACGCAAGTCTTCGCTGATCGCAATCAAAAGCTTTCGCCCGTTATCTTTGCTTTCGAGCGGAATGCGGTATGTGCGAAAGTGCCAATGAATGCCCGTCTGGTGTACGAGATTTTCGTTGGCCTCGATATGGTAGGTAATGCTGCGCAACACTTCGTGGTCGAGGCGCGAAACGGCGGCGCTACACGACGCCGAAAATGTCGTTGCATTCGTATTGAGCTTATTGCGATTAAGATCGTAGGTCATCCGCGCGGCTTCGTTAAAAAATAGATAGTCGAGCGTAATGCCGTCTTTAATAATAATCGGCAACGGTATCGCGTGCAGTGTGTCGGTGTAAAAATCTGCTTCGGTTTGGCGCGACTCTTCGCTCTGTAGGTATTGACGGCGCAAGAAAAATATACAACTGAATGCGCCGAGCCCCACCGATAAGTTCAAAATTTCGCGGGTAAACTCGCGTTCGGCAGGCAAGAGTGGCGATGTCGGCAATTGTACATGTAAAGCGATAAACGACCATGCCAATGGGAGCGCGGAGTAAAAGAACAACCCGAAGCGCTGTTTATCGGTAAACATCACCCATGGTAAAAGCGTGAGTATCCACCAACTGAGCGGCGAAATATATTTCATGTCGGCGAGCCAAGCTAACCACGCGACAACGCCGAAGACGCTCGTTACGGTAACGGTGTTCGCGAGATATTCGCGCCCGCGAGCTCTGAGATACAGACCAAAAATAGAAAACACCGGATATGCCAGATAATACACGACAAGCATCGTGTTTTTCACCATAAGAAAAAACGCCGGGATCGCGAGAAAAACCAACAGCAAAAGAATGAATCCCACTTTGGCTTGCAAGGTGTCGAACCAAAGCAGCGAACGCTGCGCAGAAAGTATGTGGCCAATCGCCTGATAATTCGCGCTGCGTCTTTCTGCGTTTGCGCTCATAGGTTTAGTAGGTTTTTTCGGCTTCGACCGCGAGACCGACTTTAGATGCGCCCGCAGCTTTGATTTTGTCTAAAACGGTCAAAACTTTTTTATACGGATGGTCGCCCTCGGCGCGCACAATCACCGCAAGATCGGGCCATGTCGCCTTTGCCGATTTTATCTGTTCGAAAAGATTGTCGAGGCTCGTCGACGCCTTATCTTGAACAAAAATATCGCCGGTCTTACGAATCGTGACCGTGACACGGTGCGGTTCGTTTTTGACCGCGGCGGCGTTGACTTTCGGCAAATTCACGGGGATGGTTTTATAGCGGGTAAATTCTGCCGTGACCATGAGTATGATGACCAAAACCAGCATGATATCGACGAGCGGTGTGACGTTGATATCGCTAATCGGCCCTTGCCCGTTTTGTTTTTGCGACGCGGCCATATTATTGGTTTAACCGCATTGCGCGCAAAAGCGTTGCGACCTCTTCGGCTTCGGAGAGTTTATCGTGAACGATGCGCGAAAGCGCGTTGTAGGCAATCACCACGGGAATCGCGACGGCAAGCCCCATCGCGGTCGCGATCAGCGCTTCGGAGATGCCGCGCATGACGACCGACGGGCCCGAATCGCCCATTTCTGCCAGATCGCGAAACGCCTTCATGATGCCTAAGACGGTACCTAAGAGACCGATAAAAGGAGTGTTATTGCCCAACGTCGAGAGAATCACTAAGCGCTTTTCGAGGGTGCGGCGCTCGGCGATGAGTGCGGCCTCTGCATATTCTTGCATCGCGCTGTCGCCTTTCGCCCAGCCTTTGAGCGACGCAGCGGCGACCCGACCGGCAAGGCCATATTGCGGTTCGGCGGCTTTGTCGGCGATAAAACCGGCAGAATCGCCGCGATGCAATGCCTCGGTAACAAATTGAACCAGCGCCGCGCTGTCGCCGCGTATTTTACGAATAACATAGATGCGCTCGATGACGACGAAAAGTGCAAGATTAAAGATGAATATCATCACCCACACGGTCGGGTCTGAGCCGAAATGCCAACGCCCCGCTTCAGAGAGTGTCGATGTGCCCGCTGCTGGTGTATTCGCTGCGGGGGCAGGCGTAGTCGGTTGGGGCGGAGTGACCGCTGTTGTTGCAGTTGGCGCTGTGGGTGTAATCGGCGTCGTCTGTGCCTGAATATAGAAAAATGTCGAGAGGGCTAAAATAACAAGAAATGCCGTTAAACGCAAGCGCATAAGACAACCTGCAAGAGCGGCGGGCGGCGTAAAGTGCGTCCACAAAATTTGGCATACGCTGCGTCTACAATATCCGATATAA
>JAFEGD010000168.1 GCA_018240245.1 Spirochaetota bacterium
GCCATAACGAGACGTTTTTTAGCGCGCGCGCGAGCGGCTCAACCTTGCGGATATGGCAGCATTCGAGACGATTCTCAAGACTAGTGAAAAAACTGTATGCGCCTTTTGTTTGCAAAAGATTTTGTAGCGAGGTAGTTTGTGGAAAAAAAACTTCTATATTGAAACCATAGCGCTCGCGAGTCGCATCGAGCGTACGGTAGGTTTCGGGAAAATGGCGGCCGGTATCGAGCGTGAAGATACGCACCGGCATTTTTGCCGCCCAGAGCATGTGAGTAATCGCTTGGTCTTCTAATGAAAAACTCGTAGAGAACGCCGCGTTAGCTCCCGGAAACTCAGAAAAAAATAGCGCAAGTACAGCGTCCAACGAAGGTGCGTTGTTCGTGTTCAGTCTAGCAAAGATATCTTCTACGGGCGGCATGGCTCTCGTTTCGAGAGACAAAGATTACAAGCAATACACGTCGTCAATTAAATTGAACATAAGTATGCTATAACAAACACGCTCGCTTGCCATCTGCGCAGCGTGCGAGTATCTTATTTTTGTTGAGTTCATCAGGGCATAAAAAAGCCCATAGCAGAAATTCTTCTATGGGCTTGCAAAAAAATTATTTTTTCTTTGCAGGTGCTTTAGCCGGAGCTTTAACAGTTGCAGCGGGTGCAGCTTTTGCATCCGCAGCAGTTGTTGCAGTTGCAGCGGGTGCCGCTTCTGCTTTTTTGTCTGAAGAAGAGCAAGCTTGGAAAGCGATAGCTGCAACCATCAGAGCCGAGAGAATCAGTTTGTTCATTTTGATTTCCTTCAATAGATTTACCCGTGAGGGCGTAGGCAATTTATGTGATGTCGACAGCGTGTAAAGAAAGTCGTCGCGCGCTCTCGCTCGCTCTCACCACCGATCGCGCAAGGCACGCAGTTCTTGAAAAACGGTCTGTTCACTCGCTTCTGTCAAGTCTTTGCCGACAAGCGCGCTGAGGCGTCGCTTGAGGCTCGGTTGCCTTAAGCGCAAAAATGGGTTATACGCCTGTTCGTTGCGCAGCGAGGTCTGTAGCTGCAATTCATCCAGCGCAGTTTTTATTTTTGCGCGCATCGCGAGCGCGCGTGCGTTCTGCGGTTCGACGTGCAGACTGAAATCGAGATTGCGGGCGGCGTAGTAGTGCCCCGGCATGAGGATTAACCCCGGTGAAAATTTCGGTAAGCGATCGTGTAGAGTGTGGTAGTGTTCTATCAGATTTGCGCCTGCGTTACGGCAATGCCCGCAGCCGCTATGAAAAAGTGCGTCGCCCGAAAAAAGAAAACCGTTAGCCTCGAATGCAGCGTGGCCAGCCGAGTGGCCCGGCGTCGAGCGCAGCGTGACCGGATACATTAATGCGTGTATGCTTTCGCCGTCGGCGAGAGCCGTTGTTACGGATGCGAGTAAAGCTTTATTCGTGTGTGAACTATAGACGGGCACCGAAAATTCGCGCTGTAGTGGGCCGGCTTCTGCGGCATGGTCGTCATGCTCGTGCGTGACCAAGATGCCGCGTAAGTTTAAGTTTTCGCGGCGAAGCAGCCTGCGTATCTCGGGTACGTCTAAAGGGTCGATGACGATTGCACTCTGCGCATCGTCGACGAGAATATACTGATAATTTTGCAGCGAGTTGTCGACCTGCCAGCGCAATATTTTCATGGGCTTTATCCATGCGCGCGCGCACTCGTCGCGCGGCAAGCCAAGATTTAAGTGCGCATTCCGAGGCCACGCTTAAGATAGCGCAGGCAAGCATAGTAGAGTGCGATATTACCGACCACTAAGAAAACGACAGCATGCCACCAAGGTAAATCCGATGTACCAAGAAATGCATAGCGGAGCGCGCTAACGATGTGCTGTATCGGGTTTAATGCAGAAATTTTCTGCCAAAATTCGGGCAAGCTCGACAGCGGATAAAAAATGCCGCCGAGATACGTAAGCGGCGTCAGCACGAACGTGGGGATAAAACTTACGTCGTCGAATTTTTTCGCGAACATCGCGTTCAAAAGACCCGCAAGCGAAAAAAATGCCGCCGTCAAAAAAAGTAACGCGATCGCAAAAAGCGGATTTTGCAATTTTAATTCGATGCCGGGCGCAGCGACGACGACAAAGACGCACAGCGCAACGAGCGCCCCACGAATAATACCGCCGCAGGCGTAGCCGAGCACGATCAGCCATTCGGGTAAGGGGGATATCAAAATTTCTTCGATATTCTTACCGAACTTAGCGCCAAAAAATGAAGTCGAAACGTTGCCATAAGCGTTCGTGATGACCGCCATGAGCAAGAGGCCCGGGATAATAAAACTCGCGTAGCTCGCTCCGCCCATTTTGCCGATTCTACCGCCGATAAAACTCCCAAAAATCAAAAGATAGAGTACGACGTTCATCACCGGCGGCAATAGCGTCTGCGACCAAATGCGCAAAATGCGCACCGTCTCTTTGCGTAGAATAGTACGAAAACCGACGAAATCGGCGTTAGTCATGGTGCTGCCTCTTTTGTGGTGAGTTCGAGAAAAAGTTGCTCTAAGCGGTTCGTCTTTTCGCGAATGTTGGCGACGGCGATACGCTTGGCCGTCAACTCGGCAAAAAGCGCGTTCATCGGTTGGTGGCGCTTTACCGCAATTTCGAGCGTGTGCGCATCGACGAGCGTTGGCGCGAAGTGTTTGAGCTGCGGCGATTTTTTTATCGGCTTCGAAAGATCGACGATGTACGTCTGTTGGCCTAATCGGTTCAAGAGCGTTTTCATTTGCGTATGCGCGATGATGAGACCGCGATCGATGATCGCGATATGTCGGCATAGGTTTTCGGCCTCTTCGAGATAGTGCGTCGTGAGAATAATCGTCGTGCCCTGGCGATTGAGTTCGGTGAGAAAATTCCAGATCAGTTTTCTGAGTTCGATATCGACCCCGGCGGTCGGTTCGTCGAGAATCAAAATCGCCGGTTGGTGGATGAGAGCGCGCGCAATCATGAGTCGGCGCTTCATGCCGCCCGATAGCATGCGCGTCTGCACGTGCGCCTTGTCGGTGAGGCCGAGTTCGGCAAGATATTTGTCGGCGCGCACGGCGGCAATTTTTGCCGGTAAGCCGTAGTAACCCGCCTGGTGGATAAGAATCTGCCGCGGCGTCTCAAAGATGTTAAGGTTAAACTCCTGCGGGACAATACCTAAATGCGATTTCGCACGTGCGCCATCGCGATCGATATCTAAACCCATGATGGTGCAGGTACCGCCCGTCTTGAGTACGAGCGACGAAAGTATACCAATCAGCGTCGACTTGCCAGCGCCGTTCGGCCCCAAAAGTGCGAAGAAATCTCCCTGTGCGACCTTGAGGTCGATGCCTTTGAGCGCCGCAAAGCCACCCGCGTACGTCTTTTGTAAATTTGTGAGCTCGATCGCTAACATAAACCCTCGTTCGCTATGACTTTTCGACTACTTTTTTTTCGGCGGTGGCGATAATTTTTGCAGCAAGATTTTCCGTGGTAAACGATTGCATCTCGCGTAAACACGTCGGCGAAGTTACATTGATTTCGATTAATTTTTCGCCGATGATATCAATCCCTGCAAAAAAAATACCCAACTCTTGCAAATACGGTTTCAGCCGTTCGCAGATACGACGCTCGGTAGGAGTAATCGCGGTGGGGAGAGCTTTGCCGCCTGCGGCAAAATTGTTGCGATGGTCGGTGCCGCTATGGTGCCGCAACACTGCACCCAAAATTTCACCTTCGAGAAGCAAAATGCGTTTATCGCCTTCGGTCGCCGCAGGTAAGTACGCCTGCACAATCACGTACCCGCCAAGTTTCTGGAGAGTCTCGAACGTCACTTGCGCATTTACGCTGCCTTTATCGACAATAAAAATCGACGAACCGCCGAAACCATCGGCGGGCTTTAGCACAACCCTCGCGTTCTCGTTCAAAAACTCATGAAACTCGGCGGCATTGGCGGTGATGAGCGTCGCTGGAGTGAGATCGGAAAAACGCGCCGCCCAGATTTTTTCGTTAATTGTCCGCAGACCGTTGGGCGCGTTGAGTACAAGCGGTTTTGCTGTAGCGTGCGACAGAAGCCATGTATCGGTAAGATAGTTTGTGTCAAACGGCGGGTCGGTACGAATAAAAAGAATATCCAATGCCGCAGCGGGCAGAGGCACAGGCGCATCGAGCGTAAATGCGTTACCGGCAACATCGGCAACTTTTGTTCGACGTAGAATAGCAATAAGCGCACCCAAATGCAACGAAAGATTGCCGCGCTCTAAAATAAAAATTTCGTGTCCGCGTTCTTGTGCGGCGAGCATGAGTGCGAAAGAAGTGTCTTTTTCGATATGTAAAGTTTCAGGGGGGTCGATGAGAAACGCTATTTTCATCGCCACCTACGCGGTCTGCGTAATCCCCGAGGAGTTACTCGCGGATCTTTCTAATTCTTCAATTTCGCGCTGTAGTGCAATACCGGCGATGCGTGTCACCAGTGTTGCGACGGCAATTTCGGGAGTGTCGCATTCGGCGAGCGTGTGCTGCCGAAAAAACATGCCGGTGCTATTGAGGCTCGTGCGCGCGTCCTTTAGTTCATTCACTCGCGAGAAATAACCGATAAACTGGTTATTCGCGAGCATCACAACCTGTTCTGCGAAAAATATCCCGTCGCGCTGCACGGTAGGTACGCCCTCTTGCAGCAGATAGTCGCGTACAACAACGGCACTCTTGCCTTTGAATAGTTTGTTTTTTTCTTTGCGGTTGATTGTGGTTATCTCGCTCGCCGCATCGAACGAAAGCATCGCCATACCGTAAGTGCCATGGTCGGATTTCAGGAAAACAAATGGCTTCTCTTTAATATTGTGCTCGTTATAGCGCGCTTGTATCTGTGCGAGTAACTGTTCGGCTTTGGATGCGATTTCGGCTCGCGAAGAATCGTCGTTAATATCGACTCCCTTAATGTGGGCGTCGAGGGGCACCAAAAACCATGGGTCAACATCGATGATGCCACCTAATTCGGTCATCAATGCCCGATAATGCTCAAAATGTCGCGCCTTGCTCCGCGTATGCCAGCCTGCGCGCCATGTCGGTAAAACCGGTATCGGCGCCATCTGAATCCATTCGGGCGTACCCGATGAAGAGTCGTGGTTCATGACGATTGCCGCGTAATCGAGACTCTTGATCTGTGTGGGATTGAGTAGGTGAATTGGGTTTCCCTTAGCCGTTGTCAGCGCTGCGATGCCATTCTGGTAAATTTCACCTTCTAATTCATAGGCTGTTGTTGTAGTTACTCCAAAACCCGCACGAATAAGTAGAGTTTGGAGCACAAAGAGATTTTCTAAGTAGAAAAGATTGCGGGTATGCTCTTCGCCAATAAGTAAAAGTCTTGACCCTGGAGTAACTCCTCTGTGCTGTAGGGCTGTCGTCAGCTGTTTTATCGCCAACGGATGAAAACTTTCATGCAAATTATTGAATCCGGCGGGGTAAAGATTGGCGTCGATAGACGCAATCTTAAACCCGGCGTTACGGATATCAGCCGACATAAAAAGCGGGACTTCGCGTTCTAAAGAACGCAGCCAATCTTCGATGCGTGGCCGCGCAGCAAAAAGCCAATCTTGGAGAGCTGTGGCCACGGAAGTGTAGTTACTCCTTACTTGAGTAGCGGCGCCAATTCGTTTTTTTGCGCCATTTCAGTAACAATGTCACAACCACCGACAAACTCGCCTTTGATATAGAGCTGTGGTAGCGTTGGCCAATCGGAATATTGCTTAATCGCATCGCGTAAAATTGGGTCGGTAAGAACGTTGCGTGTGACATAGTCTACCCCGTGTTCGTTGAGAATCTGTACCACGCGCCCTGAAAAGCCGCATTGGGGAAATTCTTTCGTCCCTTTCATAAAGAGAACTACTTTATTTTGCTGTACGTCTTTGCCTATTTCGTGTTTCATTTCATCGATTGTCATTTTATCTCCTCTTATCGTTAAGATCTGCAGGCGTTATCGTTTTGAGTTGCAGAGCGTGTAAGCGTTCTTTGAGCACAGGCTTGAGAGGTTCCATCACAAGCTTATGCTGTTTCACGAGTGGTAATCCAACAAACTTCTGGGATGCCACAAGTGCTTGAAAATGCGCTCCGTCTTGCATGGGGTCTAAGACCTCGATTTGAGCGTCGGGTAAAGCAGCCGCGATCAAATCGTGAATTTCAGTTGTAGTTACCATACTATACCGACTGCGGCCTCACAGGATTCTGTGCTCCCATTATATACAATATTGGAGCTTACGTCCAGAAAAGGTATTTTCGCCAAATTTTTTTTATTTTTGGTGAGAAAATTCGATCGTTTTTTGGTATTTAATATATAGAGGGCAACCTCAATAATTTGTGAAAGGTGAATACAATGTTTATCAGTAAAATGAATTTTCAGCAGTTTGTGGGGCGTTTGGTGAAAGATCCGGCGCTCAAGACGACGACATCGGGAAAGCTCGTCATGAGCTTTCCGTTTGCGTACAACACGATTACCAAAACCGATGATTCGGGTAGTACTGCCAATTATCTCGATGTCGAGGCATGGGAAAACTTGGCCGATTATAACGCCGTGCGCCTCAAGAAGGGGATGGAGGTCGTTGTGTTGGGCAATCTAACCCAACGTCGTTGGAAAGACGCAGAGGGTAAAACACGTTCGAATTACAAGTTAATCGCACGGGCGATTACTGTCAGCGATCTTAAACGTCGGCCAGAGCCAGAAGTGGTGAAGGAAGCGGCGTAGTTTCAAAGACCGCCACCGTCTGGTGGCGGATTTTAGTTTGATAAAGGCGCAACTATAATGATTATTACGAGTGTCTCGTTACCTGGCGATGTGGGGAAGGCTTGGCAGAGAAACAAAGCATCGATTATGCGGTATGCAATTCGCTGCCTTCGAATTGCGCTTCGGGAACGCGGTGTCCGGCGAGGCTGCTCTCGACTGTATAACCGCAGTCATCTGCGGAGTGTGCGAGTAACTACACGTTTCTCAGATGCCGAATATGACTCCCTGCATCTTGCTGCTGCAACGATGCGGGTCAGTGTTTCTTTAATTATCTTCAAATGTATCCTCATCTGGCAAAAAAGACAGCATCAGAATCTCAAATTAGGACTTATTAGCAACTACGAACTCAATCTAACGCTTTGCGGTCGTAACGGTATTGTCGTTAGTGAAAATTTGCTATTTTGGCCGAAGTTCTGGCCTCGAATTTTACGAGATAAGCACGGTAATTATAAAATCTCTTGCTAAAACAGCACGCAAATTGGTCGCTCCGCATAGGCTCCCTTTGCGTGTTTTTTCAATACCAATTGTAGTGCAGGCAGATTTTATTGGTCAGTTGGCTTATGCCGACGCGGTTCGTCTTATGGAATCGACCATAGCTCATGCCGAACACGATAAAGCGCAGCTCTGGGGGCTTGAGCACCCGCTTGTCTACACGAGCGGATTAAAAACGAGCTCTGCGCATATTCTCGACGCAGAAATTACGCCGATACCCGCGCGTCGGGGCGGTTCGGTAACGCTCCATAACCCTGGCCAGCTCGTTATTTATTTTGCGGTTCCCTTTCGCTCAGTCAACGGAGGTTTAGAGCGTTTTGTGCGCGTGCTCGAAGCGATTTTGGCTGAGATACTACTCGAATACGCTATCGCAGCAAATCTTTCACCCGGCGCGAGCGGAGTTTTTACTTCGCAAGGAAAAATTGCGTTCATCGGCCTTGGGTTGAAGAGTAACTACATCTATCACGGTATTTCGTTCAATGTAAGTAATAATCTGGCGGATTTCCAACGTATCCAACCCTGCGGTCTGACGCTGCCGATGACCCGTATGGCCGATTTTTTAAAGAGTGCCCCGACATTAGAAGAAGTTTTTTCTCGCTTTGTCACCAAGTTTACCGAGCGCGCGAGTAGTTACTCGCCGACCCAGTTTCGTGAGCAGCGAGAAAAAATTTATGATTTCACCGATTGGCGTTTAGGGTTCAAACTCGGTTGGTTAGCCTTTCACGAGCGCCGTTATTGGGAAGCGCACGAAATTTGGGAAATGTACTGGCAAGAGATGCCGCCGGGAGAACTGCGCATATTCTTTCACGCAATGATACAGATGGCGATGGCGTGGTATAAGATATTTACGGCACCTAATCGTAACGGCGCGCTTTCGTTACTATCGAAGGCGTTCATAAAATTTCAGGTCACTCCCGAAATTCAACTTTTACAAAATCAAGAGGAGTTACTCCAATTTCTTGAACGCGCCGCCTGGCTGTTAGAAGAGTGCAGCAAAGCAAATGCGGCGGATTTCAAAAATCTATCCGCCCTCACACCCCCAGTCTTCGCCTGGCTTTAAGAATCGAGCTCGACGAGCCCCGTCACAAAACCGTCGAGCGTCTTCTTCGCATCGCCGAACACCATAACGCAATTGTCTTTATAGAAAAGTTCGTTCTCAATACCCGAAAAACCGGGGCTCATACCGCGCTTTAACACCATCACCGTGCGCGAGGCGTCGACGTTCAAAATCGGCATACCATAAATGGGGCTCGACTTGTCTTCTTTCGCCGCCGGGTTCACAACGTCGTTCGCACCGATCACAATCGACACGTCGGTTGTCGCAAAATCGTCGTTGATCGATTCCATATCGCAGAGCAGGTCGTAATCGACGCCCGCTTCGGCCAAGAGCACGTTCATGTGGCCGGGCATGCGGCCGGCAACGGGGTGGATGGCAAAGCGTACTTTTTTTCCTTTCTTGATGAGATAGTCGACGAGCTTTTTACAGCTATGTTGCGCCTGCGACACAGCCATACCGTAACCCGGGACGATAATAATCGAACTCGCGATATCTAAGAGCGCTGCGGCCTCTTCGGCGGTTTGTCCTTTGATCGAGCCCTTGACCTCTCGCGCCTCGGCCGTTGGAGTAACTGCCCCGAAACCGCCGAAAAGCACGTTTACCATCGAGCGATTCATCGCTTTGGTCATAATGATTGAGAGAATCACCCCCGAAGCGCCGTCCAAGGCGCCCGCGATAATGAGTACGTTGTTATTTAAGGCAAAGCCGGTCGCACAACCCGCAAGTCCCGCGTATGCGTTGAGTAGCGACATCACGACGGGCATATCGGCGGCACCGATCGGTAGCACGAGGCTTACCCCAAAAATGAGCGAAACGACCGCGAGGATATAGAACAGCACCGACGCACCGGGGTTGTAGACTAAATATCCGAACGAACCCACGAGCACAGCGATAATGACAAAATTGATAATATTCTGCCCCTTATATTGAATCGGCGCCCCGCGAATCGTCCCCTGTAGTTTACCGAATGCAATCATCGAGCCCGTAAACGTGAGCGCTCCTAAAAGGACTTCGAGGCCGATGGCAATCATGACGCCGTGGTCGTCGCCCTTGACGTGGCCGGTGTAATATTTGGTTACCCCGACGAGCGCGGCGGCGAGCGCGCCGAACGCATGCGAGAGCGCAGTCCGTTGTGGCATCGCGGTCATCGGCGTGTAGATCGCCATGATATAACCGGCAACCGAGCCGATGAAGAGACCGATCAAAATCCATTCAAGGCTGACAATTTCTTGGTCGAGTAGGGTGCTGACAATGGCGATTGCCATACCCGCTTCGGCGAGAAACATACCGCGGCGAGCGGTGCGCGGCGAACTCATGAATTTGAGGCCGAGAATAAAGCAGACCGAGGCGGCCAGGTATGCAACGCCGATGAGTAAGCGAATTTGTTGGTCGTCGGCGAACGCGGCGAAAAGCTTGTGCAGGTAATTGTCGATCATTTTTTCACCTCGGTAGCAGGCGTTGCGGCAGTCGGTTTTTCTTTCTTAAACATTTTGAGCATACGGTCGGTAATCAAAAAGCCGCCGACGACGTTCGTCATGGCTGCCGCGACCGCCGTCACCGCCATAATGACCGCGAAGGTGCGCGTGCTGTCGTCGTTGTGTTCCATACCGGCGACGATAATCGCGCCGACGACCGAAATCGCCGAGATCGCGTTCGTCGCCGACATGAGCGGTGTGTGTAAGAGCGGTGGCACTTTGTGGATTACGTTATAACCCACGAAGGCTGCGAGAATAAAGATATAGAGTGGGGCCAGAATGTCCATAATACTCCTCTTATTTTCCTAATGCTTTCTTGACGATTTCAGAAACCAAGACACCGTCTTTCGTGACCACGCTGCGTTTCAAAATTTCATCGACGGCAAAGTCGCGCGCCAACGCGCCGTTTTCAAAAAGATACACCAGCAAATTTTCCATGTTTTTCGAAAGCATGCGGCTCGCGGCGCTCGCCATCGCCGAAGCGATGTTTGCCGGTGCCAGAATTCGCACTCCGTTCACTTCGACCGTCTCGCCATGCTTTGTGAGCGTGCAGTTGCCGCCGGTTTCAGACGCTAAGTCGACAATAATCGAGCCTTGCTTCATGCTCTTGACCATGTAATCTTCGATCAGAATCGGCGCCTTTTTGCCGAAAATTTGCGCCGTGGTAATGATGATATCCGATTTACCGATGGTCTTGTGCAAGAGTTCTTTTTGCTTCGCGATAAATTCGGGCGACGCTTCTTTTGCATAGCCCTGTTCGTCTTGCAAGTTCTCGGTGATTTCCATTTTCACGAATTTTGCGCCCAAGCTCTCGACTTGCTCTGCCGCCGCCGCCCGCACATCGAACGCTTCGACGACTGCGCCTAAACGCTTCGCGGTTGCAATTGCTTGTAAGCCAGCGACACCCGCGCCCAAGACGAAAACTTTTGCGGGGGGGATTGTCCCCGCTGCGGTCATTAGCATCGGAAAAAAGCGGCTGAACTCTTGCGAGGCGAGCAGCACCGCATGGTAGCCTGCGATCGAAGCCATCGAACTCAAAACATCCTTCGACTGTGCGAGCGTGATGCGTGGAATAAACTCCATCGCGAACGCGGTTGTTTTCTTTTTCTCGAACGCTGCGAGGTTATCGGCGCGGTTCAAAGGATCTAACGTGGCAAAGAGCCAGGCATTTTCTTTATAGGATTCAATTTCTGCCGCACTCGGTGGGCGCACTTTCAAGACCGCATCTGCAGATTTTAGGTCTGCCGCGCTAATGAGCTCCGCCCCCGCGTCTTGGTATTCTTTGTCGGCGATGAACGACGCTTCGCCCGCGCCGCGTTCAACCGCAATCGAAAAACCTTTCGCGATGAGTTTTTTGACACTCTCGGGAATCAGCGCCACGCGCTTTTCTCCGCTCGAGGTCTCTTTGGGGACTGCGAGTTTCATTTTTTTCTCCATTTACTGATGTTATCCCAGATCACGACAATCGGGGCTGCGACAAAATTGGACGAATACGTACCGATGAGAATTCCGAATATAAGCACTTTTGCTAAATCGCGTAGGCTGTCGTCGCCGAAAAGATAGATCGGTATGAGAGAGATGAGCGTTGTGCCCGTGGTGTTGATTGTGCGCGTTAACGATTGCATAATCGATTTATCGACGACGTGCTCGATACCGAGCTCTTCTTGGCCGTGAATATTCTCGCGAATACGGTCGAAGATCACA
>JAFEGD010000169.1 GCA_018240245.1 Spirochaetota bacterium
ATTGCGCGCTGCACCATAAAATGATTGACGCAACGACTTTATAATCTATTATCTCCATGTAGTGCATTGCACTATGAATTTGACTCCAGACCGCTGGAGTCAGAGGGGGAATTCATGGAGATTAAGAAAGCGGACACCGAAAAAGGTGCCCAAATTTCTCGTGCCGAACGTCCCAAACCGATCCGTTTTATTAAGCGCCCCGCGCTCTTCTTTATAAGCTTTGCCGCAGTCGCGGTGGCTGCCTCGCTGATGGCGGCGTATCCGAAGTGGCACAAGCAAGAAACCGAGAATTGGGTTTATACGTATGTGACCGAGCGCTTTCCCGGCAAGAATATCGATAATCTGCAACGTTTGGCGCAAATCATCTACCGCGAGGCAGGTAAGCTGCGCCTCGACCAAGCGAGCGACGGGCATAAATATAACCGCGCGGCGCTCTTAATGGGAGTCATCCAAACCGAAAGCGAATTTAATCGCAAGGCGCGTTCGCGTGTCGGTGCGCGCGGCTTTATGCAGCTCATGCCCGCAACGGCGGCGCTACTCAAAGGGCGGCGTTTGTCGCAAGGCGAGATTGTCGACGCCGAAACAAACATTACGCTCGGTGTGCGTTATCTCAACGACATGATTCGCGAAATGGGTAGTGTTGAAAAAGCCTTGCTCGCGTACAATGCCGGGCCGGGTGCGGTGCGCACTTGGGGGGGAGTTCCCGCGTACTACGAACATGTCGTCCAAGCGCATAACGCCTTCTTGCAATTTCGTCATGAGACTCGCAACGAGCGCATGATTGTCGGCGATTTCAAAGACACGTTAGTCGCACAAATTGCGGAATAATAAATCTGAGTTGAGGGCAACCCTCAGCTCAGGTTCTTTTCGTACACCCAGAACGGCCGGTCGGCACGTTGCCAATCGCGCATAGAATTTCTCGTATAGCCTAAACGCGCATAGAGTCGGTGCGCGGCGACCATTGCTGGCTGCGTCGATAGCACTGCTTTCTGAAAGCCGTCGGCGAGTGCGGCGCTCTCAAATGCGTGGCACAGTGCCTCGCCGACACCGCACCCGCGCGCAACGGGCGCGGTCGCCAAGAGTTGCATTTCGGCCTCGTCGCGGGTCGCCACTTGGCGGTACGGATTTTCGTACGAGCCGACGACGATCATTCCGATAATGTTTTTTGGGCCGCCTAACGCTAGAAAAATTTTCCCGCGCTGTTTTATTTCTGCGATCGCAAAGCCTTTCTGCACCGCTGCGGGTGCGGTGAACCCCGCATCGACATACACGGTACGCAGCAATTCGGGAATCGCCGCGTCGAAAGCCGAGTTTTCTGCGTCGTAATGTATGATTTCGAAGGGCAACTTAACTCAGTTTACTTTTTAATACTTTTTCGGCGAGCGCGGTGCGGTAGCTCTCTAATCTCTCTGCAAGAGCGGCGTCGCCGAGCGCAAGAATCTGCGCGGCAAGCAGCCCCGCGTTTTTTGCGTTATCCAAAGCCACCGTCGCCACGGGGATTCCCGCCGGCATCTGCAAGATCGAGAGAATACTGTCTAAGCCGCCCGGCGAGTTCGACGATTTAATCGGCACACCGATGACCGGCAGCGTGGTGAGCGAGGCTACCATACCGGGTAAATGCGCGGCGCCACCGGCGCCCGCGATAATCGTTTGAAATCCCCGCGCCTTTGCCGCTTTCGCAAACGCAAACATTTTTTCGGGCGTGCGGTGCGCCGAGACGACTTCGGCGTGCGTGGCGACACCCAGTTCTTTTAAGATTTCTTGTGCCGCTTGCATTACCTTCCAATCCGATTCGCTGCCCATAATAATTGCGACCTGTTCTGTCATCGGATGGATTTTTGTGAACATGGCTCAATCCGTATAGCGCGATTTGGGACTACATCGGCGCGCATTTTTTGGCAAAGGAGTGAGAAAATTGGGCCGTTTTTTGGTATTTAATAAATAGAGGGGGAGCGATTATGAAAAGGGATTTGATTACGAGCGTAAGTTTACCTGGTGCGGAGGCGACTTTATGGCGGGGGAGGAAAAGGGAAATACTGCTATTTGGGCAGCGGTACTTGCGTATGCAATTGCGCAAACAGATGAGGCGTGAGGTGACACGAACATATAACCGTAGGCCGGGAGAAAAATTTGTAATAACTACTACGCGATTTACGGCGGCGGAGTATGATACTTTTCATTACATAGCGGCCTCGCTGCGAGTTAGCGTCTCGTCGCTCATCTATGGACTCATCAAACTGTGGCAGAAACCGTCACGGCGAGCAATCCGACGCTTCTTTGCGAGTAACTATTACGCACAATCGTCAAAATGGGATGTAGAAGCTGGATTTTCAGAAGAATTTCTCACGTTCTGGCGAATCGACGATAAAAAATACCCATCGCTCTTGCCGTGGGAGACTATTCCATTGCCTCTATAACGCCGCCAGAGCTGAGATCTTCGTACTGCCGAATCAGCGCATCGCGTTCGCCGACCAGCGTGATGTGCCCCAGCTTGCGATAAGGCCGCACCTCTCGCTTGCCATAGAGATGCACGTGCGCATTCGGCTGCTTTAGCGCGGCAGTAATCATCGCTTCGAATTGCGCCTCTGCACCGAGTTCGGGACCTAAAAGATTGAGCATCAGCGAAGGCGCAGTCGTCGCTGCGTTTCCCACGGGCAACGCGGTTAAAATGCGCACGAGATTTTCGTATTGGCTCGTCGCAGCGGCTTCGATGGTGTGGTGGCCGCTATTGTGCGGGCGCGGCGCCATTTCGTTGATGAGGATTTCCCCCTGATGGGTGAGAAACATCTCGACGGCGAGCAGGCCATGAACCCCGAGCTTTTCGGCGACCGAAAGGGCGAGTTCTTGCACGCGCCGCATAGTTATTACATCGATTGCGGCAGGTGCCAATTGATATTTCAAAATATTCCGTTTCACGTCAAAAACCATCTCCACCGGGTCGTAGACGACACGGTTCAGCGCGAAATCGGTTGCGACGATGACCGCGAGCTCTTTCGCAATCGCAATCTTTTCTTCGATCACCGATTCGCCGTCGAAAGCGCGCGCAAGATCGACGGCGCTGTTGAGAACGATGACTCCTTGACCGTCGTAACCGTGCGTTGCGCGCTTCTGCACGACGGGAAATTTAAGCGAGGCAGCTTCGAGTTCTATGCGAGCCTTAAAAATCTGAAACGGCGCTGTGGGAAATCCCGCCTGCGCTAAGAATATTTTTTGGCGGCATTTATTCTGGATAATTTCGAGCACATCGCCTTGCGGCGCGACGCGCACTCCGCTCGCACTTAAAGCGCTCAATGCCGCCGCGTTGACATGCTCGGAGTCGATAGTGATAGCGTCGCAGCTTCTGGCAAATTCAAGAACGGTCTGGTAATCTTGCGGGTCACCTTGTGTAAAGTAACGTGTATATGGTGCTGCGGGCGCATCGTTATTTTTGTCGAGTACATGGCAGCGAATGCCGAAGCGCATCGCCGCCGCGATGGTCATGCGCGCGAGTTGGCCGCCGCCCAAGATACCGATGGTTGTTGGTTTCATAATTGATTGCGCTCAAAAATTATTTTTTGTAAAGGCGATATTTTTGCATCGCCTTCACGAAAGCCACAAGGCGTTTTGTTTCAGAGTTACGATATTTTTCATAGCTCCACCCGGCGATGAGCGCCTTGCGCATCGTGGTCGAACCGGTTTGCGCGTCGAGACCGTCTTTTTCTTCGAAATATGTTTTGAGCCAATCGTCTTCGCCGTGCTGAATATGCCAAAGAAAAAATTCATACGCGGCGCGCGGCGGGTCGACTTGCGTTTCGCTAAATTCGAGTTTATAGCCCGAAAGCATTTTGCCTTTGTGCTTGCCCGTCGCCGCGAAAAAAGGGTACGCATAAAATTTTACTCCCCCCATTACCGGCAAATCGCGATTCACAAAATTTGGATGGCCAATTTGGCAAAACGGATCTTTCGTGATGCGGCCTTCTTCGATCGCGGTGGCCTCGAAAAACACCGAAACCCAATAGCATTGGTTGGCTTTGAGGTGCGGCAAATTCGGCGACGGCGGATAAAACGCGAGCTTGCGTTTCGAATGTGGCGTGTGCGGATTATAGTGTGCCAATTTTTGGATGAAAATCTTGAGCTTGAGTTTGTGTTCGGCGATAAATTTACGGGCAAGTTCGGCGTGCGTAAAGCCGGGCATAAACGGTATCTCTTCTTCGCCGACGTACGAAAAATTACTCCTGCTCGCCATCGGACCCAATGGACCCAAATGAGACGCCGGATTCGGCACGTCGATCAGGTAAAGCAATTGACTTTTCTTATTCTTGTCGATGGCGCGCATAATGCGGTTCAAGACGGTGCGGTATGTGTACGGGCGCACCCCTGAATCGGGAAGATCAAACACAATCGCTTCGCAATCCGCAATTTTTTCTTGCAACGTTTCAACCTTTGTCAAATAGATCGTTTCGGGTATAGGTATCGCCGCGGTATCTTTGCTCGCCGCGAGTCGCTTGTTGCCGTGATCGTCTTCTTGGCCGGTAAGACCGTGCTCGGGAGTGAAGAGGTGCTTGACGCGAATGTTGTGCGCCGCCAATTTTTTGCCGATATGGCGGTCGCTCTCTTCGATAATGTCGAAGAGAAATAGGCGCCCCAAGCCAGCGGCGTTGGTAATAAAGCAGGCTTGTTTATTTTTGAGGCGTTTCAAGCCTTCACGAAAAAAAATGTCGTTGGCTGTCGTCGTAGATTTTTTGGTTGTTCGTTTATGCTGTTTTGCAAATACTTGCGGCGTGCCCACAGAGAAGGCGAAGACAATCGAGACAAACGCTTTCAAGACTGACGCAAACCCACAAGCGCGACAGGGCGACCACGAAGATTTGGCGACGGCGAAAGAACGCGGCAATTTTACGGGGTGAAAAATAAAATAGATTAAGACCGACTGTGACTTCTTAACTTCCGTTTTGGTTTTACTCGCTTTGTTTTTTTTATGGGCGCTTTCGGTTTTGCCGATTTTATTTTCTCTGCAATATTGCCACCGACGTGCCGGTTGATTTCGCGAAATGCGCCGTAGATGCCGGTACTGATGAAATTATAGGTTTCCTCGACGATCTTCGCATGCTTGCGAGTCGCGGGTAAAAGTTGTAGTATCCCAAACGTGACGTCGCTGATGACACGATGCCCACCTTGCAGAAACAGCGCTCCTTGATCGATGCCGCGCGCGATGAGCTTTGCGTTTTCGGCGAGTAGTATTTTACCGAGTTCTGTGCCCTTCAGCGCGGCCGTGAGTTCTAAGGTTTCGAGCCGAACGCTGCGGTTGAAATTGCGCGCGCGGCGGAGTACATGAATAAGATATATTGCCGCACCGACGGTAGCGATGAGAAGATAAATTTGCACGAGCGTCGCCATTAGAGTACGATCAATTTCACCGAGGCATCGACGTTGCGCTTAGCGAGCCGCTCGCGCGTTTCTTCCATGACCTGTTCATACACTTTTTTAATGACGAGATTCGGTGCGGTGGCCGACGCGACCTTTGCGATCGCCGATTCGCGGTGTGCCAATGCGATGGGGTCTTTGATTTCGACGACCATTCGTATCCACGGGGCGCGACCTTCGGCGACCGTTTTTTCGACGCCGGTAATTTTCTTGAGCTCGGCGAGTTCGCGGCGGTGGCGTTCGATTGCGCTACGCAGCACAAACACGTAATAGAGAGCGATGAGCGTCAATACGCCTAAAAGCACAAGAAGTGTCATTAAGATCGGCTTCATGCGGCGATCGACGGTTAAGAAGAGACAGCGTAAAGACAGAATTGATAACTCGCGCGATTCGTGCAGGGCTATTTCATAATCCGCTCGACAACCGGTTCACCGCCTTGTAGGCTATGAATTTCGACATACTTTACCTTCGGCATGAGAAAACCCGGTTCGGCGAAGACATAGAACCATTGTAGCTCCGCCTCATGCCCATGGAGCATTATTTTCGGCGTATAGTCTCGCGAATCAACGCTTCGCGTAATGTGGATTTCCCGCTCGGGCAATGCCTTCAAGCGCAGCAAAATAGCGGCACCGTCGTATTTCTGCGATTCGATACCGAAAGCCATCTGCTCGAAAATTGTGATCGGCTCGGTCGCAGCTTCGCCGATTTCAAACATCCGCCAAAAAACATGCACCGGTTCGTGCGCGAGTGGCTCGCCGGTTGTTTGGTCGTAGCGTAAGGCATAATGCACTTCGTTACGATTCGTATTGCGCCGTACGAAAAAAAGGTTGGTTTCGGTTCGAAGTGCGTTGCCGCTCTTCTCTGCAAGTCTCTCGACCAAAAAAATTCTCTATAGAGTTTGTAAGTAAAGCCAAAGCGCGCGCATTTCGGTGTCGGTCATTTTACTGAAATTTTTCCATGGCATAATCGGATTGATCGCCGTCTTATCTGGGCGTTTGCCGGTGTGCAATAAATTGACGAAAGTTTCTTCGGTATATTTGCCGAGGCCTTTGGCTGTGATATTCGACGCCGGCGGCCATGCCGGGGGCGCGCCCTCAATCGGGCCGCCCTGCATCGTTTCGCGGTGGCAACCGGTGCAGGTCGCGCCGACGTACTTGCCATAGGCGGCGTCGCGCGCCGGTGTCATACTTTCGCGGTGTGCCGCCGCATGGTTGATTTTTTCGGCGGCGATCAGCACGGGAATTTTATCGAATAGAAAAAGGATGCGTGCCATGATTCCGATCTTTTGCTGCGGTATTTCGCGATCGATTGCCGGTGCGCTGCGAATGTACGCAATGATGCGTCCGACATCTTGGTTTGTCATGCGGTCGAAATCCATCGACGGCATAAAGCGTAAGGGATGCCCGTCGCTGCCCACGCCGTGGCGAATTGCGCGCTCAAAATCGGCATTGCTGCGATGCGATGCGAGACCGCCTTTACCCGTCGTCAAATTTGCGCCGCTGAAGCGACCGATGCCGCCGTCGTCGACGAACGTCGTGCCGGCGAGATTCGCGCCATGGCATTCTGCGCAGCCGCGCGATTCGAAGAGGCGTTTGCCCTCGGCAATTTCGGCTGCCGAGGTTGGTAGTGCAATCACCGTGTCTTTAATCGTATAGCTTTTCGATAGATGACTCGCGCTCACAGCATAAGCCACCGCAATGAGACCGCCCGCGAGTACAACGCCCAGAGCGATTAATATTCCAAAACTTTTAACTAATTTACGCATGTTCTCCCCCGAGAAGCAGCCATACCGCCTGGTTCGATAATATTGTAAACATTTTATATTCTTCGTCTATCGTGGTAAAGCGAAGGCATGCGCCGCCGCACATCGTCGACACGCTCGATCGCTAAATCGGCGATGCAGAACCCGGGCGTCTCGCTCGTGATTTCGGCGACGATTTCGCCCCATGGGTCGATTACCATGCTGTGGCCGTACGTCTGCCGTTTGCCGTGCGCGCCGACTTGCGCGGCGGCAAGCACATAGCACGTATTTTCAATCGCGCGCGCACGCAAGAGCGTTTGCCAATGTGCGCGGCCGGTGAGTTCGGTAAACGCAGCCGGCACACAGAGCACGTTGGCGCCTAATTGCGCGTACTTTCGATAGAGTGCGGCAAAGCGCACGTCGTAACAAATTGTCATGCCGAACGCGAAGGGCGGTAGCGCAATGAGGGATAGCTCCCCCTGGCCTGATTCGGTCGTGGCCGATTCTCGATAACTGACGCTGTCACCAGGGCTAACGTCGAAGAGGTGGAGTTTATCGTATTGGTGTACGAGTTTGCCGTCGGGCGCGAACGTGAGTGCAGAATTATAGAATTTACCCGATGAGGCCGCGATGGGAAATCCCCCGCCTGTAATAGTTATTACATATTCTTTCGCCGCATGCGCAAGAAAGGCCGTCGCTGCGGCAGAAATTTCGCCGCCGTGCGCGCGTTTATCGTCTTCACTGCCGAAAAACGCAAAATTTTCAGGGAGCAGCGCATACGTCGCGCCTGTTGCTGCGGCGGCTTTGATTTGCGCTTCGGCGGCGGCAAAATTTGCGTGCCAGTCGTTTTGCGAATTAAGTTGAATCACAGCGACGCGCATCTTTAGCTTTTCACCCTGTCTTCTCTGTGGGGTATGTCAATATAAAAGGTTATCGCTGCCGCATATAGCGGCAAAATAAGGCGAACCTAAAATACCTCTGGAGTGGGTAAACCACTCCTTTATAACCATAGGGGGTTACATGGTAAAGAAGAATTACGAGCTCGTGCTCGTGCTGTCCGATAAAAATGCGGACGAAAAAACGCGCTCGCGCGACGAAGTCGAAGCGTCGCTCGCGAAACGCGGCGCAGAGATTGCGCAAAAAGAAGATTGGGGCGCGCGCCGTCTCTATCACTTGGCGAAAAAACAAGACCGCGGCCACTATTTCTATTATGGC
>JAFEGD010000016.1 GCA_018240245.1 Spirochaetota bacterium
AGACTCTTCGCATTACGCGCAACGACCACAAGGTCGTAGCCGCGTGCGGCAAAGATTTTTGCGAGTTCGTAACCGATGCCCGACGAAGCGCCGGTGATAAGAGCGACAGGTTTTTGCATGGGGACAAATTCGCGAGTGCATCTGGGTTGAAACGCGAAAATAGGTTATGACGGATGGAAAGATGGCAGGGCAAGTCTTTTCGCTAATAGGCATCGGCGCTACGGGATCAAGCGCACCCGCGATTGTATTGCCGCACTGTCTCAAAGCTCGTCTTCGACGCAATGCCTGCTCCAGAAGCATCGTCTGCAACCGAAACGCATTTCAAGACTTGTTCGTGCGGTCACAACCGCCACCACGCGCTCGTCGTGCGTAAGAATAAATATTCCGCTTGGGGTTGGCTTGCCCTCTTGACCGGTGTCACTGTAAAGCCAATCTTTGCGCGCTACCAGTGTACGCGCTGCAACGAAATTTTCGACGAGACCGACGACCCCGCCGAATTGAGTAAATATTTGAAGTAAATCCGCAATACGGATTTACTTCTACAAAATTTTTAACAACCCGGAGCTGTAACTGTACCTGAACTGCTGCCGTAAGTAAAATTGATCGCACCGCTGCTAAATTGCAGAGTTCCCGAACCTTTAAGAGTGCCGGAAACCGTAACGGTTGCGCTACCGCTCTGCGGCTGGCACGTTGAAGCACTCCACACGGCGTTATTGAATGTCGTGAGAACATCGAAATTTGCGATTGCATGGTGTACATTAATCGAACCCGAAGCAATCGTGCGCGTGCCTGCGCCGCTGTTAAATGTAATGCTCAGGCTTGTCGGCGTGGTCACGACGTGTTTGAAAAGCGTCGAGCCCGAAGAACTCGAACCAGTGCGCGTCGCATTCATGCTGAGCGTAAAGGCGTTTGCCGCAGTCCAGACTAAATGCTGATTGCCATTATTGCCACCGGCTGTATTCGTGGTATCGTTGCCGACGATGGTGACGTAATTACCCGTTGAAGTTTGCGTCATCGTCAACCCTGTACCCGTCGAGCGTGTGAGCGTTGCCCCACTTTTAACGTAAGGAGACGCAGCCTGGAGACCTGCCCATGATAACGATACCGTACCATTGCGCGAGAATGCTCCGCTACCTGCGCTAAGCACGCAATTAGACCAAGTACGAGTTACGGTAAACGGCATAGTGCTACCAAAAGCAACCGCTGGTGAATCGCCCTCGCTGCCGCTATTACAGCTTACCAAAATCGCATGCAAACTCGAATCGAAAGCACGATCAAAATAGCGCTCTATTTTTTGCCAAAACGTTTGCCCTTCAATGACTTGTTTTTCCCACGGCGCAAGGTATGCAATTGCCGAACTACTACCCGCATTTGCATCACTTGTCGTGCTATTCACGGCGCTCATTTGGCTTTGTATCGCATTGCTGACATCGCTCATGCCTGCTTCACTCGAGCCGTTGTGCGCGCAACCTGCAAGCAAAGCTACCATCGCCGCGCCGATAAAAAACTTTCTCATATATTCCTCCGAGAAAAATATTGTTTTAATTTCAAACCAAAAGACGCATATGCATCAACGCAATGCCAATTATTTATGGTGCTCGGTTCGGTTGATATGGTGATCGGTGCGGCGGGCTTCGCGCTCGACCCTGCGTTCGGCGCGTTCGGCGCGCTGTGCTGCGCGCTCGCTACGTTGCTCGGCACGCTGTTCGGCGCGTTCGGCCCTTTGCTGTTGCATCTCGTGTTCATGGTGCGCTTTTTCGGGCAGAATTTCACGCCCGACAGCGTTATGCTTTTCTATATGTGACTGGCCTGTGCCTTCGTGCTCAACATGGCCTTCGGTTTTTTGCGACGATTTTTCGTGCAAGTGCAAACGGTCGTCGTTCGGGTGTGCATGTTCGTCGTGGTGTCTGTCTAACGGTACGTCGCGGCCACCACCGAGCGCGCGGTATGTAATGCGGTCGTGCTCGCTCTCACCACGGCGACTTTCTTTGCCGTGTTCAAGCGACCAATGCTCGCCCCGCCCCACAAAGCGCGTCGCTCCCGAAGCTTCGACGCGCACCTTGCCCGCCGCAACGTGCAGCGTCGCGCGCTCGCTCGTCGCAGCAATGACAATGCTCGTGCCAACGATGTGGTATGTGACAGAAGGCGTTTGAATCACAACAGTGCGCGTCTCATGGTTTGCATGAAAATCAAAGCGCGCAGTGAGTTCTGTCGCCGCAATAGTTATTACATCGCCGCTTGCAGTCACGCGGTAATCCTTCGCGTCTTTGACGTATACATTGAGAGCATCGCGATAGCGTGTGCTAACACTGGCGACATTTTTGTTTGTCGGCTTAAAAACATTTTGCAGATACGGATACGCCGCTACGGCAACTAATGCCGCTGCTGCCGCAGAGATACCGATTTTTGCCCAAATATTTTTTGGGGGGTTCTTTATATGATTTGCACGCAGTGCGCGCTGCGCTTGATATCGATGCCAGATTTGCTGCGCTGTTGGCAACGCAACGTTTTCGCTTCCCGATTCGACAAGGAGCTTCTTGGCCCGCGCGGCATCTATCGTGTCGGGTAGCACTGCACCCGGCTCGATACGCAAGAGCGCATTCAACGTTTGCTGTTTTTGATCGGCGTCCATCATGCTCTGCTAATTATAAGCCGTAGATACCCCGCAGACAGTGCCAATTTTTGTGTACTGGTTGCATCATTAATAATTATCATAAGAACTCCGCCAAAATTGTTTTCAGTTGATCGCGCAGCCGAAATGCCGAACGCCGCGACACACCGATGGCGCGCGCGACATCTTCGATATGTAATGCATAATCGACCGTCAGAACATAAAACTCTAAAAGTCGCGCGTCGGCTTTTTGTAAACGTTCGATAATCGAACGACGCAACACGCGATATTGCATTTCACTTTCGCCGTACGATGAATCGATAATCGACTCGGGATTTTCTTCGTTATCGACGCGGCTGTTTTTACGCAAGTAATCGATCGCCAGATTATGGCTGATACGAAACAAAAGACCCTTCACCGAATCGATTTGTTTATGTTCGACCGCTTTCAAGAACTGTAAGAACGTTTCTTGCATCAACTCTTCGGCGACCGCCTCGTTGTGAACGAGGCGCATTACACCCGAAAGCACGCTACGCGCCAGCGTTCTGTAAATTTCCGTGAATTCGGCCTCGGTCATATATCAGCGGAAAATCCTACGAACGCTATACCGTATTTACAGGTATGCTCGCGCGGTAAATGTTAAAGTAAAGTATACGCAACGTCGAAGCCCAACGACTGCAAGTAATACTCGTCGTTGTTGCCATAGGGGCTGATCGAGATACCCTGGTTGCGCCGGGCCCGCCCTTCGTCGCCGCCTTGAAACGTATAGTCGCTATACGAAGCGCTGAGGCGGATTGAGATCTGCTGCCATGGCTTAAACCGTAAACGTGCCTCGACCCCGGTAATCGCGTAATCGCTCGAATCGAGACCGAAAATAGCGTCGGCGGTAAAAGACCACATCTTGTCTTTTGTCGCAACGGTAATGCCCGGCGAAAATGTGCGTGCCAGATACGGCGTATTATTCGTGCTGTAACTCGATGCGTTGATGTTCGCAAGCAGCGGAAACTCTAATTGCTTCGAGATAATAACCGCCGAATCGAGCATGAACCCGTAATAATGTTGTGTTACATTCTCCGCAAGATTCGGAAAAATATATTTCTGCACGCCATAATTGCCGACAAACCCAATACGAAAAAAGTCAGCCGGGAAAATATCGAGCGAGAGCGCCTGCGCGTGCTCGATAAGGTTATTCGGGCCGAAGCGGTACGTGTATTCGAAGTCGAGATTGATATTATCGGTGATATCCCAACTCATGCCGGGCGAGATGCCCACGCTCGACTGGCGCGCGACATTGCCTAAACCGTCGTAAAGAAAACGATCTTGGTAGTTACGAATACCGAGTCGTACTTTGAGTGGTTCAGCGACTTCATACGCGATGCGCGCGTACGGCCCCCAGTAAAAAGTTTCTGCCGCCGCTGCGCTGTTGATTGCGTTCGTACCCGAAAACCCCACAGCTAAATCGACGGGCGATTTTTGCGGTACAATCTCGACTGCGTCGGTCGCGTCGAGCGTCTCGTACGGTAGTATGAAGACGACAACAATAAGCATCGTCGCCCACGCCCAGTACATGGACGGGCGAAACAATAGCGCCGTTGCTCTGTCTACAAAAAGGTGGCCTATCGAGGGCGCGTGATTTTTCAGGGGGCAAATGATGGCACTGCATATGTTGCTTACACGCTGGCAACATCGCAAGCCTCGCAGTTTTAAGAAAAACGGCTGCTAAAGCGCTCCGCGACTTGGTAAGCCAAGTCGCTTTGCTGCTTGCGAAGTTGCCAGCACCCCCTGAAGAATCGCGCGCCCCCTATCGATGCCGTTCGGCTTTCGCTGCTTGCCGCTCGGCGCGCGCCGCTTCGCGTTCAGTCTTAACCGTTTGCCGTTCGGCTCGCTCGCGTTCGCGCGCTGCCCGTGCCGCCTGACGCGCCGCTCTCTCTTCATGATGATTGGGTTTCTTAATACTATGCTCTTCTAATGCGAAAATCTGGCATACATGTAAGGCGATAAGCAAACGAAGCCACACGCTTATAGACGCAAATAAAATAAAAGGAGTGTCATTTTTTTTGCATTGCCTGCCCGGGGGGGCAGGCAATGCAGCAACCGATTGACGCCACGTTTAAGACTAAAAACACGTCGAAAAGTATCAACGCATCAGTGAGAGGTAAATATGATTCAAGAAAACTATTTTGAAAAGAACAGCGACTTAATTTTTAACGTCGATCACTTTGTCGATTGGGCCACGATCGTACCTCTAAAAGAAGAAAACTACAAAGACGCGGCAGAATACAAGAAAACCGGCGACAAGCACCTTGAATTTGCGCCGAATAATCTCGCCGAAGCACTCGAAGGCTATCGTGCCGTTTGGCAACAATCGGGCGAACTCGCGGGCATAGAAATCGCCGGTGCGACCAAGGCTATGGAAAAACACGGCCTCAAATTCAAAGACGGCAAAGTGACTTTTCCACCGGATACCATCCGCCTTGTCGATCTTTTCGCGCAATCGGGACTTTTGGGCTATGGTATGAGCCGACACCACGGCGGCTTGGGGCTCAACTTGACCGCAGCATCGCTCGTTCTTGAACTCGTGTCGCGCGCCGATTCGGCGTTCGGCATCACCTTGGGCTGTTTTAATCTCGCAGAAGTTATCGAACGCTACGGCAGCGAAAAAATGAGCGCCGAGTGGGTGCCGAAAATGTCGGCGGGTAACGTTACAGGCGCGATGGCGCTCACCGAACCCAATTACGGCTCCGATCTTTCGCGCGTCTTGACACGCGCCGCTAAAGACGACCAGGGTGTGTGGCGCCTTAACGGGACAAAACGCTTCATTACGCACGCATGCGGCGTCGGCGAACGGCCGAGCGTCATCTTGACTCTCGCGCGTTCGGGGGGCGCAGGCGCAAAAGGGCTCTCGTTCTTTCTCGTACACAGCTCTGACATTCAAGTCGCACGCATCGAAGAAAAACTCGGTCTACATTGTTCGCCGACGTGCGAAATTATTTTTGAAAACAGCAAGGCCGAACTCATCGGCGAAGAAGGCTTGGGGCTCGTGCGCTATGCGCTCGGTATGATGAACGGCGCGCGCATGGGCATTGCGGTGCAGTCGCTGGGTATCGCACAAGCGGCGCATTCCGAAGGCATGAAATATGCTTCAGAGCGCGTACAGTTCGGCGACACGATCGATAAACTGCCGGCGGTAAAGCGGATTATCGACGATAACGAGGCTTATATTCAGGGAATGCGCGCGCTCGTCTACCGTGCATGCGAAATTGTCGATCATTACGACGGCCTTTCGGCGAAAGTTATCAAAGAAACCGGCGACGAGCGCGCTGCGCGCAAGAACGAAGACGTTTTGCGCTTAGATAAACTCGCGAAACTCTTGACTCCCACCGCAAAACTCTTCTGCTCTGAAGAAGCAAATTTTGTCGCGTACCACTCGTTGCAAATTTTCGGCGGTTCGGGCTATACCGAAGAATACGATATCGCCAAAATTTATCGCGACGCGCGCATTTGTACCATTTACGAAGGCACGACGCAATTGCAGGCGGTCGCGGCGATCGGCGGCATCGTCGAGGGCTTACGCGAAAATGGCTTCTTACACACGCACCTCACGCAAGAAATTGCAAAACTCAAAGATGCGGCATTGAAGTCGGGTTATAGCGCCGACCTCGATACGCTCGTTAAACTCGTA
>JAFEGD010000170.1 GCA_018240245.1 Spirochaetota bacterium
AGTTATCTTGTTATCATTGGCGCTAGCCGATCGAATCAATCAATTCAAGAAAGAAAAGGAGCGTTTGCAACAACTGGCCTTAGACAAACAAAAAGTGCTTACCGATTCCTATAGTCGTTTCTTTCCGCGCCGAATGCTCGAACTTCTCGACCGAAAGAGCGTTGAAGAAATTTCTTTAGGTGATGCAACAGAACGGCACATGACTGTGTTGTTTGCCGATATTCGCGGATTTACTACGCTTTCAGAATCAATGTCGCCGCAAGATAGTTTTCGCTTTCTCAATTCATACTTGAAACGTGTTGGGCCAATCATTCGTGCTAACGACGGCTTCATCGATAAATTCATGGGTGACGGTATTATGGCGTTGTTTCCAGAAAATGTCGAGGCTGCGCTCAAGTCGGCGATCACTATGGAGCAAACCGTGCGCAAGTATAACCACCACCGCATGAAGTCTGGCTACGACCCAATTCGCATCGGCATCGGTATTCATACGGGTGCATTGATGCTCGGCACCGTCGGAGAAAAAGAACGTATGGACGGTACTGTTATTTCCGATGCCGTGAATTTAGCGTCCCGCATCGAATCGCTCACAAAAAAATTCGACGCGAACGTTTTGATCAGTGAAATGGTTTTTCAAGCATTATCAGATCCAACACAATATTTGACTCGTGTAATTGCTCGCGTGCGTGTCAAAGGCAAAAACGTTCCGGTAACCGTCTTGCAGGTTTTCGATGGCATGCCCGATTATGCGATCGAAATGCTCAACCGCACGCGCGGCGATTTCGAACGCGGCTTCTTATATTTTCACGAAAAACGCTTTGTAGAGGCTGCGCAGTGCTTTGTGCGCGTGATCGATGCAAACCCTTCGGATAATGTCGCACGCATGTACTTAGATAAGGCAAATTTCTTCGAGCGAATCGGCGCGGTGAGTGTCGCTTAGAGTGCGGCGATTACCTTTTCGAGCTTTTGACGCACTTCTGTCGCGATGCCGTCTAACGCCGCGTTCTTGACGGCGATCATCGACGCAACCGGGTCGATCGCCGAAATCTCGATGCCCGCGTCGGTTTGTTGTACGACGACATTGCAAGGTAACATGAGGCCGATATGCGCTTCGGCAGTCAGCGCCTTCAACGCAAACGGCGGATTACACGCACCCAAAATCTTATACGGACGAAAATCGGCATCGATTTTTTTCTTAAGCGTCGCTTGTACGTCGATTTCAGTCAAGATACCAAAGCCCGCTTTTTGGAGCTCGGCACGCACTTTAGCCTCGGCGTCGGCGAACGAGGCCTGAATAGTCTTGGTAAATCCGTAGTTCATGGGGTAAGTATATAGAAAAAAACGCAGCTCGGCAATAATTACTATACTGCGTATGGTATTTAGGTTGTGGAGCCAGGCGCAAACTCGCGCAAGTCGTCTTCAAAAGCGATTTTTTGGCGCAGTTGCCGAGGCGGTTTTGATAATTTACAAAAAAACTGCGCAAATTCTGGCGTCTTCGCCACTCGCAAAGCGAATTGTGCGCGATTCGCAGGGTCGCGGCCTCAGCTACTCGACTTTGGCCAAATTTTCTGGCGAAACGTGCAACATGCGCCACCGCACTCCGGCAGCAATTATTGTCAGCGAAAACCATTGACCCGCTGACCGGCGAGATAGGTTTCACTTTTATGCGACTATCGTTATTGCCTGCAGGAATTATCTTGTGTTGCGCGAGCTGTTCGACTTCAAAAATTTCGATTCGTAAAAGCGCGTTGCTGCAAGTGCAATCGGTAGCAGTGATGCCATTCACTTCGACAATCGCCGACGCAAACGTGCGGCGCGATACGACACAAAATTTTTCGAGTGCGCTCATCGACAGTGGCCTGTCGGTAGTCGAGCGTGAAAAACTCGATAAGTTGCTCAAAGAGAAGGCGCTTGCGCAATCGGGTCTTGTCGATAACAAAGCGCTCGAGACAAGCCAATTTTTAGGCGCGCAAGCGACGCTCTTTGGAGAGATTACGGCGTATAGCCGTAAGTCCGAAGAATATTTGCGCACGGTGCAGGCGATAACAACATTCGGCCCCGGCACGCCGACAGGCGTCATGAGTGTCGGTAATCCGCATGTGACGCCGACCGAGCAGGTACCCGATACGCGCGAGACGTATGAATTTCAGGTGGTCATTCGCCTTGTCTCGAATATCGACGGGCAAACAATTTTAACGGCACAAAACGAATATCCGGTACAAGTTTTTACCGCCGATACCGCGGGTACGAAGCCAGCGAACCTCGACGAATACCGCAGCTGGGTCTTGTCGCAGATGGCCAGCGATTTAACGAAGGCCATAAAAGACGCGCGAAATTAATTCTCTCTTCGCGTAAAAACAAAGTAAAGCGGTATACCCGCCGCAATCGCTCCTAACCCAATCGCCGTGAGGCCGGGCGTTGCGATAATCGCGTAAATGACAAACGCCGCCGCGCACACGAGAAATAACAACGGTAAAATCGGATAGAGGGGTGTCTTAAAGCCATTGTACGTATCACCGCTATGCATCCGTCTTAACTTAAAAATGGCCGCTGCAGTGAGGCCATAAAAAAGCCACGAAGCAAACACGACCGAATCGGTGAGTTGGTCGAATGTGCCCGAGAATGCGAGCACCGACGCGACAGCGCCCTGCGCCAACGTCGAGGCAATCGGTAGCGCGTGTTTCGACGAAAGTTTACCGAGCGTACGAAAGAAAACACCGTCTGCGGCCATCGCATAAGGCACGCGCGCGCTTGCGAGAATCGAGCCATTCATCGCGCTGAGCGCCGAAATGAGCATTAAGATGGCGACGATACGCACACCGAGATTCGGTAAAATTTTTTCAAGCGCTGCGGTTGCAACCGGCGGCGCACCGTTTACGATAGAAGGGTTTGCCGCCAAGACTTCGCCAAAGCTCAAGACGCGAAAGAGGGCAAGGTTGACGACGACGTATATAATAATCACGCTGGCGAGACCGAACGCTAATGCGAGCGGCAAGTTGCGTTGGGCATTTTTAACTTCGCCGCCGAGCATCGGCAGGTTGTTCCAACCGTCGTACGCCCAGAGTACCGCCATGAGTGCCGCCGAAAATTTAAGCGCACCCGGCCAGTGCGTGGGTGGCTGAGGCGCGGTGCTCGGGGGAGCAACGAAGAAGAGTAGACCGATGATGAGAAGTAGACTCAATACCTTAATTGCCGTCAGCAAGACTTGCACCCACGCGCTGGCATGAATTGTGAGCGTATTGATAACGGTAAAGAGCAGAATAAAAAAGACCGCCATCTGCCAGATGTGTAGGCCTAAGTGTTCGTAAGGTAGCGCGACGTGAAGAAAAGTCGCGGCGCCGACGGCATACGAAGCGGCGCTACCGGGAGCGCCGATGGTAAAGCGCATCCATCCGTATAGGTACGCCGGAAACCGGCCCCATGTTTCGCGCAGAATCGCATATTCGCCGCCGGCCATCGGCAATCGTGCGCAGAGTTCACCGTACGTCAAAGCACCCGAATACGAGAGCAATCCCCCTGCGACCCATGCGGCGATTACGATTGCCAGGCTCTCGGCATGCGCTGCGAGCGTCGCCGGTTTCAAGAAAATGCCGGTGCCGATGACGCAGCCGACGACGAGACTCGTCGAAGTGACAAGACCGATGGTGCGGTTCAGTGCGTTATTGCGCGCAGCGTGCAGCGACATCTCTTAGAGTCGATACCCCAATTGCAAACCGATAACGTGTTGGATAAACAACGGTTCGGAAGTTATGTAACTCGCATCGATATGGTATCGTAGCCCAATATTCATTTTATCCCAAAATTCGTACTGCCAAGTAAAACCCAACGTCGCGCCGGGGGCAAGCGTGCTCAAGAGCAAGATGGATGCGGGACTGCTCATATTAAAATACCGGGGGCCGAGGCCGCCGAATACCACGAGCTGTGTTGCAGCGAGCCATTTTCCCGGTAACGCAAAAGGATACCCTAAGAGTAGATTTGCCGAAAAAACGTGCAGGTTGAGCGCTTCGCCAGCTTCGACAAACCGGCCGTTGCCGGTGTAGAGGTCTGCGTTGCCCTTAAAGTACGACCAATTGAGTTCACCGCCTAAGAGGTAGCGAAATTTCAAATAATAACGCGCCCAATAGCCGACGGTCGCAGAAAAATTTCCGTTCATGTTGTTCATCGGCAAGTCGCCGTTCGGTGTCAAAGTATCGCCGCGTGCGCCGGTATATTGCACTAAAGGAAATCCGCCAGAAATAAACAACCAGTGTTCTGTGGGCGGCATGCAATATAAGCGCAACTGCGCACTCTTGCCTTCGACGCGATTGTCGCTCCCAACGAACGCGCATTGTTGGCGAGGCGATCGCGGAGCGGCTGCGACGCGCGCGGTGAAGCGCTCGTAATCTTCGAGCGTGTCGACAAATCGAAACGGGCCGTTATCCTTGAGAGTTACAGGCTCTAGTGCGTTGAGTTGCGCCGCAACTGTGCCACCGTTCAAATTTTCTAAGACGCCCTCGACGGCATAGCGCTTGGTAATACAAACGACGCCGACGTGATCGGTGCCGGTAAGCGTAACTTTGCCGGTCGCGTTCAAGATGAAACACCGTTGCTGCGGCGAATGCGGTTCGTTGCCGAGCGTCAGCACATAATCGGCACCTATCGGTAGCCGCGCATCGAGGCGGAGTTCTCCGTTTGCGGATGTCTGCGCCTTTTTCACGCCGCTCACTTCGATTTCGAGATCTTTGCCGCGTAGCCCTTGCACGGCGACGTGCGGCTCGAAGCGTAACGTCGATATGTGAGCGGCGAGCTGCTGTGTTGTCGTAGCGATCGACTTTTCGAGCGGTTCGGTGGCGTTTGTTTCGAAAATGTTTGCGAGCGGCGATTTTCGGTATAAGCGCGCGTGCAGTCGCTTGTTTTCAAAAATCGCGACGATAGCAAACGCTGCATTGTCACGCTCCAATTGCGCCTGAATTTCGACGGAATTTTTCAACGCACCGTTCTCGATATCACGAATGGTAAGTTGGTAAATGTTAGTCGCGTTCAAGTGCGCACGAATCGTGTTAAATAATTTCTTGCGTTCATTTGCCGATTGTGGGGGGGCAACTAAATAATACAAGAGTCGCGGCAAGTGCGATACTGTAAGGTATGGCTTGCTTTCGCCATCGGCGACAACGCGCAGCGCCTTGCCGAGCGACGTGGCCGAGTCGGCTGCCGAGCTATCGACCGCGCTAAAAAGCTGCGCGCTATCGATTGCGGTCTCTTGCCGCGCGAGTTCTTCAAAGCGATTTGTGCGCGTATAAAAAATTTGCGACTGGACTACGAGTGTTTGCTGGCCGCTTTCGGTAAAATAACCGCCGACGACGATATCGGCGCGCGTCAATGCGGCGAATACTTGGTAGCGTACTTTGCCGACGACATGGTATTCTTGAATCAGATCGAAAGCCTTGGCCGCATCGACATCCGATACCGTTGCGACATGAAACCGTTTCTGGATTTGGTTTTTATAGCTATCGACGAACAGCGTCGAAACCCAGTCCATATTAGGGTTCGGCGTTTGGTTTTCAAACGGCAATATAGCCACTTTAAGCAACGGCGTGTTCTCGTCGGGCAGGTTGTCGGCGCGAGTATTTGGCAATGATAGCAGGCCACAAAATGTAAGCATCTGTACCACTCTGCGAAAAAACAATTTACGAAAGTCCAATGCGGGACACGCAAGCAGCCAGAGGGCGATTGGCAACAATTATTAGTGAAGCGATTAGGCGGGAACTCGCTGACGCGGTTTTTTGTCGCAGTTGCCGAGGAAAAACCGCGCAAATTCCCCCGCGAATTGCGCACAATTCGCTCTACGAGTGGCGAAGACGCCAGAATTTGTGCGTTTTTTTTGCCGGTTATCAAAACCGCCTCGGCAACTGCGACAAAAAATCGCTTTTTAGTATAGCTTGCGCGAGTTCTCGCCCGCACCCCGTCTAAAATCTCAACACACTGTTCACCTTGTCAGGTCATGTGCCGATAATTATAGGGGATAAACGATCGCTGCTATGTTCCAAATTGCGAATTTTCAGGCAAATGCTTTTGTAATCGTCGAAGGTAAGGCGGCGCCGGGCTTCTATATCGTGCGGCAGGGGCGTGTGCGCCTGACGGCTGAGATGCCGATTCCGGGTGAAGATGCGAGCCTCTTCTTAAACCCCGGCGATTTTTTCGGCGTCGTTTCGGCGATGAGCGGTCACCCGCATATCGAGACGGCGCAATGCCTGGCACCGACATCGCTCATCAACGTGGGCCGCGACCAATTCGGAGTGCTCATCCAAAAAAACGCTCCAATCGCGATGAAAATCATTCGCTATTTTTCGCAGCGCCTGCGCATTATCGATCGCGCGATTACCAAGCTCACGTTCCACAGCACCGTTGAAGAAGACCCGCAGATGATGTTTAACATTGCGCAGTTTTACTACGGTAAACAAGAAATGAAGCACGCGGCGTATGCGTACCAACGCTACTTGCAATATTATCCCAATAGTCAACTTGCCGCGCAAGCAAAAATGGCGCTACAGAATATGAGCGCGCCAATGTCGGTACCGACGCCGCCGGGTAATGCGCTCGGGCGCTCATTCGTCGACGGGCAAATGGTCTTTATCGAGCACGAACCCGGCAACGAACTTTATATTATCCAAGGCGGCAAAGTCAAGATCACGAAGGTCGTCAACGAGAACGAAGTGCTCCTCGCCGTCTTGAATCCCGGCGATATTTTCGGCGAGATGGCGCTCTTAGAAAATAAGCCGCGTTCGGCGTCTGCCGTCGCCTCGGGCAACGTGACGACGCTCGCGATCAACAAGCAAAACTTCGAAGGCATGGTGCAGGCGCAACCGCAACTCGCGACCAAGCTCATCACGCTTCTCAGCGAGCGCATTTGGCTTGCGTATCGCCAACTCGCAAACTTACTCATCAGCGACCCGGTAGGGCGTATGTACGATACGTTGCTCACACAGGTGCAAAAAAAGAAAGTCGCGATTCAACCCAAGACGCCGTATGTGTTCGATATCGGCTCGCAAGAAATTCTCAAGATGTTGGGCTTTGCTCCCGAGAAAGGCGAAGAGTATCTCATCACGATGCTTAGCGACAAAAACTTGCGGCTCGATCAAGGCAAGTTTATCTGTAAAGATCTGGCGGAGTTAGAAAAGCAAGTGTCTTTTATTCGTAAGCGCGCGGCGACCGAACGCCAGCGCGAAGCGAACAAGCAAGGTTAAGTGCCGACGCTCGCTTGCGGCAAAATCATTTTCAAATAACGTCCGCCGCTGCGAGAAGACCCGTGAACTTTGCAATGTCGATTGCGAGCGAATCTTTGATATATTGCAACGACTGCATCGCAGATTCGTACGCACTTTTTCGGTCGTAATTGAGTTGTTCGGGTTTTGCGCCAGCGGTAAAGCGTTCGATCATTTCGATCAATTCGAGACCGCCCTTGAACATTCCAAACATTTCTGCGGCCAATAAATAGGCGAAACAATATTTTTTTTGCTTTTCCATGTCGAGCTTCTCGACGTAGCGCTTGCAGTTGCGATCGATTTGCCCCAAATAACTCGCGAGCGGCTTTGGAAAACGCATGAACTCCACCACCATCGCCTGCACACGGCTCGTATGCCCTTGGATATCGCGTTCGTACGTATTCGTAATTTCAAGAATTGCGTCGTGTTGGTTGCCGTCTTTCATGTCTTCTAGAACAGCCGACATCTTGAGACTCTGTATGAGGCCGCGATAGCGTTCGCCGTTGCGCTGCAGTTCGCGCTCCGCCGTAGCTAAGAAGGTTTGCAAATCGGTTTCGCTCATATCGGGCGTTATATGCATTGCCACGAGCCAATTCGGCAATTTCATCGGCTGCGGATGTACCCGTTGTTGCGCAGCACCCCCGTGTGCATCGGCGATTTCGTTAGTCGTCGTCGAGCCGGCGAGTCTCTTGAGCGCCAATGCTTCGTCGCGGCCTAAAGCGATGGGCACGACCTCAATGTGTCGCGTACGTAAGTTGAAGCGCGTGGCGTAGCGGCGCCCTTGCGCATCGACATAACGGTTTTCGATTCCGCGCACGGTAATACGCGAGGTGTCTATATCGGCAACAGAATTGACGCGGATATAGTTGTGGCGCACTAACCGGCTACGCCTTCGCGCAGGCGCCTTGCCCGCGCGTTTAACGGATCGATCGTCAGAATTTCATCGAGGATAGAATTTGCTTTTTCGGTTTGCTTGAATTCGCTGTAGAGCTCGGCGAGAAGGTTTAAATTCATGACGTTGGTGGTAGTATCATGGGTGCGAATTTTTTCGGCGAGTGCGAGCGCCTTGTCGAAACGGTTCAGACGGCGCTCGGCAAACGCCGCTAAATACATCACTTCGTAATCGTCGGGTGTCAAACTCAAGAGCTTTTCGGCAATCGCCGCCGCAAGTTCGTATTCTTTAATTTGCATTGCGAGATTCAATGATGCTCTGAGTGCGCGCGGCCCGGCCGATGCGGAGTGCATAGCTTGTTGCAATAGCTTTGCCGCCGAGACGTGGTTTGCCGCATCGACAAGCGCCTTCGCTTCGCGCAAAAGTGACGAGGCTGTGTGTCGTTCTACCTGCGTCGCTGTTCTTTGCGTCCCGTGGTAATGTACGCGCACGAGCGAGAGATCGTCGGTGACTTCGCCCATCGCAGCAATTAATTCGTAAATTTGTTCGAGGCGCCCGTCGGCGGCTTCGATGTGTTTTAAGAATATACTTTCGTCTTCGTTGATAACGCGCTGAGTTGTCGAATGGCCGGGCAGAGCGATGTCGTCGCGACCGTCGGAGCCGAGTAAGATTATGTCGTTCGGTTGTAGTTGTAGTTGATCGATATTGATATCTTCTTGTAGGCCGGGAGTGCCCAATTTACGATAATAGCTGCGATTTTGCAAGAAGACAGCTTTGCCACCGCGATAGAGCACACCCCATGGGTGTTCGGCGTTCAGGTAATACAATTTACCGGTGTTGTTTTCGATGACGCAAATAAATACCGACACGAGCATAGAACAATCAAAACTTTCGAATACTTTCTGCAGCTCGAGAAAAATACCCTTGAGCCACGGTTCGGGAAGCACGCCTTGCTGCAGGCGCGTGCGTTCGACAATCGATTGAAAGACTGCGCCGAGAACGAGCGAGCCGCCGGCGCCCTGCATCGATTTGCCCATCGCGTCGGCGTTCAAGAACACCGAAACCGGGCCGTCGGCAAAGTGGAGCGTATGCGCGATTGAAATATCGCCGCCGATACTTTTTTTCTGATTCTTAAATTCGAAATGTTTTTTCTGTTTGGTGAAAAAATCGACATCGACGTTCAAGCCTTCGTCGACTGCGTTGACTCCCAATGGGTTAAGCAGAAGCGATGTCAGGTAATAATCTCCGTCTTGTTGCGTCTTGAGTTCGTTCACTAAGTCGAGACTTTTTTTGAGCTTTTTCGACGCCGTGATAACTTGCTCTTTTTCTTCGAGTAGATTCAATTCTGAACGAATAAGTTCGACGCGGCGTTGATAATCGGTTAAACAGAGAAACGCCAGTACGGCGAGGTATGGAAAAACCATGCTACCCAAAATGACAGAACCTAAGTCGCGTGAAACGAAGAAAAAATAGAATTGGCTCGGTAAAAACCAAGGTATTGCAAAGAGTAAAAAGGTAAATCGATTGCAGGCAAACGTGAACGCGGCGGCGCCCGTAACACCGATGATTAACGAAAAAGCGGTTAAACGGATACTCGGATTTTGAATACTGGGTAATTGGAAAAAAAAGCCGGTGCCGATGACCGACGCGGTGATAAAAGCTAATGTGTTAGCGATCGTCAATCGGCGCTTTACATCGGCGACCCAATTTTCACCGAAGCGAAAGTAGAGTACAACCGGTATTCCTACTGTAAATTCGGCGATAAACCACGGTAAGTTTTTCTCGATTCCCGAATCGAGCATTAGCATGACGTAGTAGAGTAGCATTGCACCGAGCAGCCCGACGACCGCGATGCGCACGTTCCAAAACATATCGCGCGTCAAAGTGCTGCGAACATGCTCGACGTACTCGGGTTTGACCGTGGCCTCAATAGAACGCGGAAATAAAGTCATGAAATGCTCCTAAATTACAATATCGGCAAGCCGTAACGTATAAACGACGATATTCTCTTCTGCATGGCATGTAAAGCAAATTGAACAGGCGTTCACCAGTTGAACGGATTCGAGACTCTAAATTACACTTATGCCGCGAATAAAATCAGCGAAAAAATTGTTTACAAATATATAGTCGTCTGACAAGTATCATTACTTTTTTTAGAGGAGAGTATTATGAAATTATGTTTTTCCATTATTACTTTAGTGTTTATCGCATTCGGCGCGACACTCGATGCGCAACAGTTTCGTAAAATTCAGACAATCCCTGCGAATGGAGCAAACGTGACGCTCTTCTTATACCAGAGCAGCGACGATGCGATTATCGAATTTCGTGCCGTGAATCGCGATGCGACACTCTACGGCGTCAAAATCAGTACCGATCTCGAAAATATGCAGGCAAACGCGCCACTCCCTTTTACGGGGACAATCCCCGCGAAGGCGCAGCGAGAAGTACCGCTCTTTCGCATCGAGCGTATCGACGCGGGTAAGGCGTTTTATTTTCGCAATCTGAACTGGCAGTTGCAGGCGGGCATGGCGCCCGCCGACCCGGCAAAGCCTGTTGTGCATAACGGTATCTACGATTGCCCGTGGCCAAAGAAGAAGACCTTTACGGTCGACAACGGCTTCAACGGCTATGGCGGGCACCAAGGTATTTGGGGCTATGCGACCGATTTCTCGATGCCCGAAGGTTCGCAGGTTCTCGCGGCGCGCGAGGGTACTGTCAGTGCGCTGGAGCAGAGCTTTACACAGGGTGGCAACGACCCGGCGCTTGGACCCAAAGCGAACTATGTTTACGTCTTGCACAGCGACGGTTCGACGGGGCGTTATCTACATTTTAAGCACAATGGCGTTAAAGTGCGCGTCGGCCAAAAAGTACGGCGTGGGCAGCTCATCGGGCTTTCGGGTAATGTCGGTTGGTCGACCGGCCCGCATCTGCATTTCGATGTCGTGGTGCCCGATACCGCCAATGGGATGAAAACTATACCTTTTAAGTTTTTCCAGAAAGGTCGGCCTGTCGAGCCCGTTCAGGGCATGCGGCTATCGCATTAGATAACTCTACGGCGCGGGGCTAACGCCCCGCTGTGGAGTTGCCGAAATTAATATAATGGGTCGCCGTTCTTTAGTTTTGGTTATCTCTTTTATTTGTACTGCCGCGCTCTCCGCCGAGGTCTATCCGCTGACACTTTATCGTAGCTACAACGACATGCAAGCGTTGCCTGCGCTCATGATAGGTAAGATCAATACGAAAGGTTCCGATAACTCGATTCCGCCGCGCCAAATCTTGGGCTACGACGTGCGCATGTCGGTCGTCAGCGCCGCAATCGACGACGCCGCGCAAATCTACCCCGGAATGAAAGTTTATATCGTGAAGCGTGAGCGCGATCACACGCGCAATCGTGCGGCGCTCATTATCGCCGAGGGCGAAATCGATTCGATATCCGATACGGTTTTCTTGGGACGCATGGCGAAAATTCGCGGCCAGTTTTCGATGGTCTCGCGCCAACACTTTGTCGCGATTCCGCAGCAGGTCAAATCGCGCGAGGGCGACACGAAAGGCGCGCACGATTATTTCCTCGAAGCCGAGCGGCATCGTCACGAAAGAGATTTTGCACGCGCTGCGCAGAAATTACAGCATGCGCGCGAAATCGAACCGAATAATCCGCTCGTGAATTTGCGCTATGCCGAACTTGCGCTGCGCAACGGCGCCGACGAACGCGCCCGCGCGGCGCTCAAGAAAGCTTTTAGCGAACGCCGCCGTCTCGAAGACGTGAACGACTACTTGAGATTAGGCGCGCTCTATCTTACCGCCGAAGTTGTCGCGCTGCCTTCGCAAAACCGCGAGCTCTTGAAAGCGGCGACGCAGCTCTTGGGCGACATGCGGCAATTTGAAAAAGATCTCGGGCAGTACGGTAAAGACCTAACACCCCCGAAGTCGTCGGCGATGCGCATTAAGGGCAGCCGCTTTTCGGCGGATTATCATTTGAGCTATGGTCGGCTACTGCGGCAAATCGGCGCGACACTCGGCGAATATAGTCCCGAAGCGATTACGCGCCTCTTAAATTATGGCGAGCGCGATCAACTCTATGCGCCGATCGAGACGCGCGTCGCGCGCGAGCGCAAACTTTCATTGCCGCGCAAAGAATGGGATAAGGCGTATGTCAACGCTGCGATCACGCATTTTGAATTAGCGCTACGCAAAGACCGCCACAACGAAGCGGCGTTCGAGCTCATCGAACTCTGCGATATGCTTTGGGACGGTGCGAGTGCGAACGACCGGCAAAACCTCAAAGAGTTGGTTGTCAAATATGCGCCGCAATATCTCGAAAGCGCGCACGCCGATCAGCGTATGGCGCGCGTGCGGCGCGCGTTAAACAAAGTCAACCAGGCTTGATAGCGCCGCGCTTTCGCGGTGTGGCCGTATTTCAACGCGCCTTTCAGTAGGATTGTCGTCTTCTTTGTCGCTTCTGACAGAAGCGATGCCTCTGTCGCTTTCATTGTAGCTTTGTGTCGATTCAATCGCCAGAAGCGATGGAGTGCGAGCACACGGTAGCGATCGAGTTCGCGCGTTGTGCTCAGTTGCGGCCACGCGCCCGCACGCTTGATGGTGAGTGGCATATCGATATAGCCGACGGGCGCTTGCGCTAAAAGTCGTAGCCAAAGTTCGAAATCTTCGCAAACGAAAAAAGGTTCGTGAAAACCGCCGCTCGCTTCAAAGAAATTTCGGCGCAGCATTACCGCCGAGGGCGAGATGAGGCAGCGCTCGAACGCACGTATCAAGAACTGCCCGCCCTGTTTACGGTGCTCGGCTTTTTGTTTTACCGTTATGCCATTGCGCTGCCACACCTCGTGCGTATGTACCCACGACAGTGCGCGGTGCGCTTCGAGAAATGCGACTTGCTCTGCGAGCTTCTCGCGCGCCCATAAATCGTCGCTATCTAAGAATGCGATATAGGGCGCATCGGCGAGTGCGGCACCGGCATTACGCGCGGCACCCGGGCCTTGCGTTTTTTCGAGGCGTAACCAACGCAGGCGCATGTCGCGCACACGCACCGCGTTTTCTAATGGCACGGGCGAAGCGTCGTCGACGACGGTGAGCGTAAAGTGAGGATAACTTTGCGCGAGCACGCTTGCGATGGCCTCGCCGAGTAGATCTGTGCGGCCAAACGCCGGAATAACGACATCGACTTGCGGGGTCATTAAGGTATCCCTAGCGCAGACGACGATAGAGTAAGAAATCGTCGGTGCCTAAATCGCCGCATTCGACCAACTCGAAGCCAGTGAGCGGCGGTGAGCTTGATTGCGCCTTGGCTAAAACACGACTCACGCGGTTGCCACGACCGGGCGAACCCCAAAGCGACGCACTCGAATTATTTTTTGAACGATAAACCGCGAGCGTATCGACGAAATCGTGCTCGAAGAGCAGTTCTGAAAAAATCGGCCCAGCCTCGACGAGCACTGAGTTGAAACCACGGGATAAAATCTGGGCAAAAATTTTCTGCATTGTCGTGGCAAAATCGCCTTGCCAAGCGTCGGCTGCAAAGTGGAGCGTTTGTTCGGCATCGAGAGCGGTTACTTTGCTCGCTGCCAAAAATAATTGTTCGGGCGGACGTACCGCTGTTTTGTCGATATTTTCCGCAGTCGCGATGCGATGCTGTATTTCGATGAGATTTTGAAAGAACGGGGTTAATCCACTTTCTTGAAGTGACGGCTTGTTTTCGTCAAAACGGACAGTGAGTTTGGGGCTATCGATTTTGACGGTGCCGGGCGACGCGGCGGTGAGTTTAGCGTAACTGCGCAACGCCGCCGTGAGATAAGCCGCCGCCTTGCCGCTGATTGCGCCCGATGCGCCCGACTGAGGCGCGAGCGAGCCATCTATAGTTTGCGCCCATTTGAGCATTAGCCGTGGTCGATTATACTTTCGCGTAAAAAAAAATGGGCCGGTCGTGAACCAAGCTTCTCGTTCAAACAAGGCATCGTCGCACAGCAGTACATCCACCCCGTGCGTGCGCAACAGTTCGACCGATCGCCCCATAACTTCGCTCGCATAATCGCGTTCGGCGACGACAACGCGCCCTATTTTACGATCGAGAATGATGTCGGTACACGGCGGCGTGCGACCGTGGTGGCAACAGGGTTCGAGCGTCACATAGAGCGTCGCCCCCGCGAGGTCAGATGTTGCGATTTTTTGGAGCGCGTTGCGCTCGGCGTGCGCAAAGCCAGCGCGTTGTGTAAAACCGCGTGCGAGAATTGTCCCGTTTTGCGCAACGACGATTGCGCCGACGGCGGGGTTGGGGTCAGAGTTGCCCGATGCCGAAAGCGCCTCGGCGTATGCGAGGCGCATCATTGCGGCATCGTGATTAACAATCACTGGGATGCAGACTGTACCGCCGCGTCTGCGGTGAGCGAAGATATCTCTAGCAAGAAAATTACGCTGTCGTCGCCTAAGTGCGCGACACCGCGAATCGAACTTTCGTTTTGTTTTCCGGCGAATTCGGGGTTCTCTTCAATATTGCTTGTAGGAATAATCGCAACAAATTCGACCGAGTCGCAGACGACGCCGACAAGGCGTTGGTTATGGCGCGTGACGATAATGCGCGTTTCAATACCGGGCGCGACGCTTTCGATCGAAAATTTTTCTCGTAAGCCGACGATGGGTATTATTTGGCCGCGTAAGTTAATGACACCCAAAACGTGTGCGGGACTATGCGGAATCGGGCGCGGCGCTTGGTAGCGCAAGACTTCTTGCGTCTCTGCAATTTCGACGGCATACGTTTCGTCGGCTACCTTAAAAATAACGAATTGAACTCCAGACGATGATTCGGCGGCGGTCATTAGATGCGGTTTTCGCGATTCTTGCGATCCGGTAATCCACTTTTTTCTTTATTCTCGTTTTTGTGAAACGAATAGAGCACTAAACCGATTATCAAAACAAAATTCAAAAACACCCACAGAAAACTGAGCGCATGGTATAGACCGTATGCAACCAAGGACTGCGACGCAATTATGCTGCTAAAAGCGAAAAAGAAACTCAGATCGTTGTCGATAAATTTGCGAATGAACGACGGCCATTGCATTTCATCGGCTTTATCTTTAAGGTACGGTTGCCCCAAAAACCACAACGCCGGTAATATCGCCGAATGAAAGACGTTGCTTTCGTAGTGTTCGCCGTACATGCCGCCCGAATAGCTGAGCATATAACCCAACAGCGCACCAGCAACCGCCCCCGCGTAGCCTGTCGTTGGGTCGGCGCTGATGAGGCGCTGCCATTCGTTGACGATAAAATTGTGCGCGTAGATCAACTCTTCGCGCGGATATTCGCGTCGCCCGTCGTTCAAGAGCCGACGGTAATAATTGAGCAGTAAAATAAATGCAACCGTTACCGCGAGCGTAAGAATCGACGCGAAAAATTCCATAAGCCATAATAGAGGATTTTAGCAGCGATTCAATCAAAATTCTGTTTTCTTAAATTATCTGTGCCAAAGGCACAGATAATTTAAGAAGTGTTAAATCACTTGTCGGCCACGAACGCAGGGCAGCATAATCCGTTGGATGCAAACACGGTCTCAAACGGCAATCATTGCGATGCTATTAATCCCCCTTTTGGTGGCCTGCTCAAAAACAGTTTATGAATTTGGCGACGGCAGACTCTCGAAGGGCTCGTTTCGTTTTCAGAAAGAAATTTATTACGCCGGACAGTTCGAAGAAGAAGAGAGCGTACAAAAACGCAATCTCGCGATCGTGAACGACCTTGCCGATCTCGACGGTGTCGGGGCGCTCGCGACGCGCAAGGGCCTGAAAAAAGACGGTTACTATGCGGAGTACATGCATCGACAAGAGGTAGCGCGCCACGGCAAGGCGGCAATTTGGTTCTGGAAACAAAAATATAAAGATAAATTTAATTGGGATATGATTTTTGCCGCCGAGGGTTTGAAATACGACGAAAAAAGATTCGCGAAAGAGTTCATCGATACGGTGCGCCGCGATAAAGATCATCGCGAGGTTTTTGTCGCCGAGTTCGAGGGTAAGAAAATTCGCTACAAAGATTTGCGCCACGTGATGACATACTCAGACTACGAGCAGTTCAAAAATTATCAAGAACCCGCACTCATCTCGGGGATGCACGAAGTCGTCAAAGAGTGGCTCGAAAAACAAATTCACGACCGAGTTCTCGACTCGATGTTTGCCGACGAAAAAGAATTGCGCCGCTTCGATCATAATCGCGTCGGCGTTTTATATCTTAAAGTAAAATACGGCAAAGCAGGCAAGGGCATCTACCCCGGCGCCATGGACAAGATCAAACTCACGCCGATGGAAATTTATAATCATTTTGAAAAAATGCAGAACACGCTCGCGCAGGTCTTATGGGTCGACGCAGCGTATACTGTCGTCGGCGAAGACAGCATCGCCGAAGATATCATCGCGAAGCTCGACAAAGGCGACGATTTCGTGAAGCTCGCACAGAAATATGCACTGCACCCGCAATTTGTGCAAACCGCGCGGCGCACGAGAATCATGGGCTACGATATGACGAAAAATATCGACGCGCGAGAGAATCGTAGTTACTACG
>JAFEGD010000171.1 GCA_018240245.1 Spirochaetota bacterium
ATTGTAGCACCACAAAGTTGGAGTAGAAAATACCCGACGTGGCGGAACCGCCCGAATTTGTATAGGTATAGTTAAAGCGAATTATGAAATACCCTCGACCGCTATTCGTTGTTACCGGGCACGACCCGGCATAGCTGGCGTTTGCCGCAACGACATTACAACCGGATACGGCTGTAAATGCACCCGAAAGCGCTTGCGCGCTGGTGACCGAGCTCAGATCGCTTGCACTCGGTGCGGTCGTGCTCATATAAACCGAAGCTGTTCCGTTGATTTTCAAACTCGAATCGGAAAGTTCGCCGTCGGTCTTATGGAAAACATTGCTCCAATTAAGCACCGATTGTGTTGTCGACGCTTCGACACCGGTCAACACTTGTCGAAAGTTGCCGCTATCGTAGATTCTATCCATCGGATTCGTATGATCCAGCGGCATTTCTGTGCCGTTGCAGCCTATGACCACGAAGGTAGCGAAGAGCGCTATGCAATAAATCCGCATCACCATTTTGGCCTCGTACTCTGCATCATATAGCGTTGAAAAAACGAAAGCTGCGGAGAGTAATTCAGCTTGCCCTTAAAATATTTTTGGTGTACTTGGTAGAGCACGTCGTCGGCGCGTTCGCGGTCTTCAAAGGCGTCCCAAACGGAATAGGCCCAAGTCAAGGCGCCGATAACATACATCGTGCGTGCGACCTCTTGCGAATCGCGCATCTGTTTATATTTCTGTTCGGCATCGGGTTGGCTTGTCGCGTTTTGGTATTGCGTCTGCTGATTCACCGCGTCGGTTTGGCGTTTATACCCATAGCCAATCGAACCATAGGTAATCAGCGCCATCGCTGTACCGGTGATATAGTTCTTATTATAAATTTGCCCCCAACCGGAAAGCACGATCGAACGGATACAAGCTCCCTCGGCGGTCTTCATAATTTCATTCGTAAAAAAGTCGAGATCGAAAAAACTCACCATCACCGTGCAATCCATCACGGCAAGATAATACGGATCAAAATTCACTCCGTGATCCCATTTGGGTTCGCTACACCGCGGCTCGTCGATAATCTTCGCGTTCACGTCGGTGATAAGCTGTTCGTCGGTAATTTCAAAATCTTTCGACGTCTGAATAAGATGACGAAAACTCGACACCGAACGCCGCAGCGCTTTGTCGTAGGCATCGATTTTGGCATTTTGGACTGCCACTTCTTTGGAGCGGCCTTTGCCGATCGCGTCGCGAATTCTGACGCTTTTCTGCGTCGAATAGAATTCTTTATCGAGACCCAAGTCTTCGCTCGATTTGGGCGCGGCCATTAAAGGGAGTGCAAGCGCTCCATATACTATCGCCGTCAGCACAAACGGGGAAATGGTTGTTTTGTTCTGCGTCATATTTCCCTCAAAAGCTGAACGTATAAAGAAGCAGGTCGATCTTGAATGCGCGCTCGTATTGCGATTCATAACCGTAGCTGGTCTTGAACTGGTATGCCTGCTGCAAATTCTGTAGCCCTTGCCGCCCCATAATACGCGACATCGCCGCCTCGGATACGTTGAACGACCAGAGTATAACGGCTGGAAGCTGAAAATTGAGCGCCGCACTCGTGAGGTCGGCACTGTTCGTCGCGCTCTTTGCCGCCGATATAAAGAAGAGATAGAAAGTCCAGAAAGCACCGCCATAGAGAATTCCCGTCATGTATTGCCGATTATAAAACTGCCCCCAACCGGGAACCGCCATCGAGCGGTACGCTGCACCGGTAACGGTCTTTTGATAGTCCTCCATGAACTTGGGCACGTCCACATAATCCATTTGCATTTTCACGTTAAGATATGCACGCAAGTGGTCGTTTTGTGGCTTCACAAATCGGTATTTCATTACCTGTAGATCGGAAACCTGAACGTGTGCCTCTTGTTTAATCCAACTCGATTCTAAGACATAATCTTTAACCGAACTCTGCGCCGAAATTTCGCTTTCGGCTAACGTTTGCCCGATTTTCGTCGCGCGCTCGACAGCGCTATTGAACGCTTCGACCGGGTCGTCGGTCGCGCTATCGCCGTTCGCATCGTCTTCGGTCACGCGGATTGTGAAACTATTGGTGTACTCGCTACCGAAAATTTGCGTCTGTACGAACACGATTGCAAGCATGCAGGCGACAAAGATATTTATTTTTTTTGCTTTCATGTTAGTTCCACTCCACCGGCGTCCACATGTAACCCACGCGGTATTCTGTTTCCCAATTCAATTGCCCCGGATGCCCGATAAAAATCGTAGTCGCCGTTAACCCGAAAAGCTCGGCGCCAATCTGCCCGTAAACGCCCCATTTGTCATAGTACGATTGGTTAAAGCGCAAGTTCGCGCCAAAACCAAAATGCATTTTTAAATAAAAAGGCAAATACGTACGAAACAAGATGCCCGGATACGATGAAAAAATCCATTGCTGGTCGCCGGGATAAGTCTTGCCGGGATTATACTGGTGTGAAACGTCAAAATCGAGGAAATAATAGAAAAACTTATGCCCGTTCCACTGTTTATCTAATCCCGAATTGATCAGAAGACCCGCGCCGCCGCCGACTTGATTCATAAATGGTGCGTCGGCTTGCCGGTCGAGTCCGCGCGAATTCTTGTTGAAGAAAACCCACGGGATTACTTTTGCCGGTTCGCGGTGAAACTCGGTTGTGCGCGTACCTTCGCGCGGTTGTTCAATCACCGGCCCCGACGAACGGCAATTTGCCACAACAGCGACGGCAGCGAAGAGTACGATGAGGATTAACTTTTTCATATATTTAACATGCAAAATGAATACTTAAGCCCAAACGAAACCGAAGCCCCGGTGGGATACGAGTATTGGTCTGCATTGTTCTCCATCCAACGGAAAGTATAAAACGCACGCCAATTTTCACTCAAAAAGAAATCCATACCCGCCGCAAGATTATACGCATATGCACGCGGCAACCAGGGCATAATACCGCCACCGACATAAAAGCTCATTTTATCGGTGCGAATAAAGTGAAAATAGCCGGAAAAGGACACGAAAAAGAGGCGGTAATCAGAACCCAGCCCATTGCCGATTGTCGTGTTACCGGCAAAGACTTGGGATGCAGCAAAGCCTTCAATTTCGGCGTCGAATCGCTTATTCGATGTGAAGAGCCCAAAGCCGACAAAAGACGTGTCTTTCGAGTTCATATATTCGAGCTTGCCACCGCCAAATTCGACCGCGCCGAGCGAAGATACGGTAAGAATAAACGCCGTCATAGCGGCTGTCTTACCTATTCGGACTATTAACTGCATATTATTTCAGCTCCCCCAAGAGCGCCTTGTACTCTTTTGCAAATTCAGCGCGCGCGCGCGCGACAAACTCGCCTTCTTGCCCGTCGCTACCGACAACCTCGGTCTGCGCCGAAACACCTTTTGCGCCTCGGCGAAAGTAAATGGTAATGAGCCGCAAATCGCCCGTGTTGCCGTCGATGTAAAGCTTATTAAAGACGATGAGGTCGGCGCCGAGCGTCTGTTGCAGACGCTTAAAGTATACCGAATCGAGTTCGCCTTTCTTTTGTTCGGGAGCCGCTCCCAATTTACTCTGCGGGATAAGCCGGCCGACTCCACCAGAACTGACTTCGATCAAGAAATTACCGCGCAGCCGTTCTTTAACGGGAAAGCTCGTCGGGCGGCCCGCAGTCATTTCGATACTCACCGGATAAACCGCGACTAAGTATTTACCGATAATTGTCGGCGGTCGATGCGGCTCTGGTTTTTTCTTGCCTTTGGGATCTGTCGGTACGGGTTGCGCCGGCACTTCGTCGGGTGCAACATCGGGTTTAATTTTTCCGCCACCCGCTGCATCCATATCGGATTGGTAATCGCCTCTATCTTGCGGTAAATCGCTAATCGTATCGGCGATAATTTCATTCGCCTGCAGCGCGCGGGCAAAACGCAAGCGGTGCGTATAGCGTTCGTTAAAGCGTACCGGCACTTCGCGGCCACGAATAAACTCGGTGCTTTCGAACGAATGGTGGAAAGCAAACCGGTGGTAGGTCTGGTGTACCGTTTCGAGCGCAACGCCGAACCCATTATAATATTCGTTGGCTCCCGAATATTCGAAGGAGAGCTTAGATTTTTGTACGGTATCGCCGAGGCCAAAACCCCAGTGGATCGATTTGTATTGATCGCCCGAACCCGAAACAGTCATGCCGCCGCGCAACGCCAGAAAATAGATTGGCCAATATTCGAGACCAAAGCGAAACCGCGTCGGGTTGACGAGCGTATTTACAACGTCGAAATTAGCCATCAACTTATAAGGAAATTGAAAACTGATACCGGCGTTGTATTCGCTGCGATTTTCGGGCGGCGCGACTTCGTTATCGATACCGAAGAGCGGGTGCAAATTGCGCGCGGCAACCCCCACCGCCATGCGCGGCATCCAACGCAGCGCATTGCTATAGTGCGCCGGATCGAAAACGCTCGATAGACCTAAGTCGATAAATAAGCCTTTTTGTTGTTGGGGGTAGCTTGTGACCTGCGGCGACGAAAGAAAGTTTGCGCCAAACCATTTTACCGTCGTGCCAAAATTTAGAAGGCGCTTGGCATAAGGCACCGCCGCACCATAGGACAGGCCTGCGATATACGAATACTTATTGCGATCGGGTAGGATATTCACGCCGTTTTGAACGTATTCGTTATCTTGCGGCACATTCATCACGCCTTGAAGCCCCAACGTACCGTAAGGCAACGGAATCGATGCCATGAGCGATGTCGCCGAAACTCCGGCAGCGGCGGCATGGTACGATAAAGCATATTCGAAATAGTTAATTGTCGCGAGGCCCGCAGGGTTATAATACATTGCGGAAAGATCGTTTGCATTCGCCGTCTGCGCCATGCCCATGCCGTAAGAGCGAACACCCAGCGGCGTATTGAGCGCCGATGCCGCTTGCAACGCCGGCACCGACTGACCGTCGACCGCAGCAAAGAGCATCGAATTCAACAAGGCGAATACCGCCAGACTATTTATAAAAACAGTAATTCTTCTCATGTATCTCGCTTGCCGCACCGTAGACAGGTAACGCTGCAACTAGTAAATGCGCATGGTAATCATGCCGACACTCGCGTCAACAAAAAAAATGCTTTTATTTTCCGATTCGGCTCTGCACGCTGTCGCATAAATTAAGATTGAACCTCATTTTCAAGCGCATGGACAGCACGGCTAAAACCATTCTCGATAAAACCCTCGGCGGCGCTCGCTTGAGCGATACCGATGCGCTGTACTTATGGCGCCACGGCAATTTTCGCGATCTCGGCAACGCCGCCGTCGAGGTCAGAAACAAAATTAATCCCCCCGACGAAGTGACGTACACCGCATTTCGTGTCGTGAATTACACAAACTATTGCAACGTCGAATGCTCGTTCTGCTCTTTCATGGAC
>JAFEGD010000172.1 GCA_018240245.1 Spirochaetota bacterium
AATCAACATTTGCGAAAGATCGTGTTGCAGTTCGTCGTCGAGAATTCGCGACTGCTTATGCTTTTTCCAATCGTTCGAAGATAAGGACATATAAGAATACTCTTGACTCGAAACCCGCGCCGCGCGCATCGAATACTTCCACATCTCGCGCAAACCCGCCGGCGCGAATACCATAACGGCGTTGATGCTTTCGCGCGCGCGCAAGATCGCGACGGTGTGTGCAGCGATAACGGTCTTACCGAGACCTGTCGAGGCGATGAGAAACGCGCCGCCGAAGTCGGTGATCCCCCTGACGAGGCGTGAGATAACGGGCGTCTGATAGTGCGCAGGCGCGGGAAGCGACGCTGCAAAGCTACCTTCGGGCATTCCATAAATTTCAAGCAACGAACGATAATAGACCTCTGCGGGCGTATGCAAGTCGAGCAGTTCTTCTAACGCCTCGACGAAAACCGCCGTGAGCGAAAAAGCGTCGGCAAAATATTTATCGAACATGGCGACAAAATACGCGACGTCGACTTTGTCGGTCACGAGATACCCCGCCTCGCGGCTCACCTGCAAACCGTTGCGCGTAAAGTTTGCCGAAGTTACCACCGCCTGCGCCGCATCGGCGATGTAGAGTTTCGCGTGATGGTACAAATAGCGGATATCGACCGAGCCTAAGACTTTATGCCCCGAAATGCGAATCGCGAGTTTACCGTTTCTGAGCGCCGCCAAGAGTTTCTTGAGTACGGTGGGCGCCGCGTAGAGCGCGCCGCGCTGCACTTCTTCGAAGAACTCGCGTAAAAGATCGGACGCTTTGTCCGCGGCGCCTTCTTCGCGCCCCACCAAAAGTAACACTTCTTTACGTTCGAGAATATCGGCGAGTATATCCCAACCGCTCGGCTCGAAAAACGCCGTCGCAATGCGCACGACTTGCGCGTCGGCGAGCGCAGCGCGCACCGCCTGCGCGGCGAGCCCCGAACCAAAGAAGCGACGGTGATCTGCATTCACGATAGAATTCTCAAACGCTCGATTTGTGGCGCGAGCACTTGTCGCCAGTGCGCGCTCTCGCGCGCAACCTCGGCGTTGGCGTGCGCGTAGCTTTCGGGCGTGCCGCAATCAAACCAGCGTCCATGGTGGATGTACGCCTGCACGCGCCGCCCGGCGGCGATGAGGCCGGTGTAGCCTGTGTAGACAACGCTTGACGGTGTTTTTTTTAGATATGAAAATATTTCTGGTTCGAAGACGGCAACGCCCGCATAGAGATGCTCCCCCGTACTGTGCTTGTCAAAAGTGCGGTTGATATCTTTAATATTGTTGTCGCCGTCGATAGTGATCGGCGCGACATCGTTCGCCTGCGCATGCGGCACGACGACCAACGTCGCCGCCGCTGTGCGAGTTCGATGAAAAGCCAAGAGCGCGTTAATGTCAACGTCGCTAACAACATCCGCATTAGCGAGGAGCACAGGCCGATCGGCAAGAAACGCTTCGCATTTCTTGATGCCGCCGCCGGTGTCGAGTAGCTCTCGCTCTTCGGAAACCAAGAGCCGCCACGGGTGCTCGGCGCGATCGAGCAGGTCTGTGATTGTTTCGGGAAAATGATGTACGTTGACGGCGAGTTTTTGCACGGCAGCGCGATAAAAAAAATTCAGCGAATAGGCAAACATCGGCAGCCCGGCGACCGGCAGCGCGGGCTTCGCCGTTTGCTGAGTAAGTTCTTTAAGGCGCGTGCCACGCCCCGCAGCGAGAAGAAAGCCGTTTAACGCGGCGGTTATGGTTTCCCCGGCAACGCCGTGCCCGCAACCGCCACGAGCGCTTTGTTGAACTTCGCGACATCGGCGATATCGCCGCCGTCGGCGATCACCGCGTGGCCGTACAGAATTTGCGCGAAGTCGCCGAGGGTTGCGCTATTCGGGTTCGTGTCGTAGAAAGCAAACAGTTTTTTCACGAGCTCGTGGTCGCCGTTGATTTCAAGCGTCTTTTTCATCGGCGGTACTTTCTCGCCGTTGCGGCTCAAAATTTTGGCGAGGTACGGCGAGACGTCGAATTCTTCGCCGACGAGGCGCGACGGCGCCGAGACCAAGACGCTGCTGAATTTGACTTCTTTCACGTTGTCTTTGAGGTGTTCTTTGAGCGCTCCTAACAGCGTACCCATCGTCTTTTCGGCTTCTTTGACTTTTTCTTCGTCGTGCTTTTTTTCCTTTTCGTCGGAGAGGTCGAGCTCGCCTTTTGCCGCCGATTTGAATTTTTTGCCCGAGAACTCGCCGATGTTTTGCAGCACGATTTCGTCGTACGCATCGACGAGGTATAGGATTTCATAACCTTTTGCGCGCAACGACTCGGTGTGCGGCGAATTTTCGAGCGTGAGGCGCGACTCGCCCGCGAGATAATAAATATCTTTCTGCTCGCTTTTCATCCGTCCGATGTACTCGCCGAGTGTCGTCGGTTTTTCTTTGTCGTTCGACGAGGCGAATAAAAGCAATCCCGAGAGTTTTTCTTTATTTTCGAAATCGGTCGAAGCGCCTTCTTTGAGCGCCGGGCCGAACTCGCGGTAGAAGTCGGCGTATTTGTCGCGCTCTTTTTCAAGGAGCGAGGTGAGTTCAGAAATAATTTTCGTCGTCAGACCTTTACGAATCGCCGCGATGTGGCGGTCTTGTTGCAAAATCTCGCGCGAGATGTTGAGCGGCAAATCGGCGCTCTCGATCACGCCGCGCACAAAGCGTAAATAGCGCGGCAACAGTTCTTCGGCGCGCTCTAAGATCAAAACCTTCTTCACATAAAGCTGCAACCCGCCTTTGAAGCTGGTGTAGTACAAATCGAACGGCGCGCGCTTCGGTAAATAGAGCAGCGCTTGGTATTCGATGCGGCCTTCGGCACGGTAGTTGATGACCCTGAGCGGGTCTTCCCAATCGTGCGAGACGTGCTTATAGAACTCGTTATACTCCTCGTCTTTGACGTCGTTCTTCGAGCGCGTCCAAATCGGCTTCATCGAATTGAGCGTGGCTTCTTCGATGCTTTCTTCGCTCTTGGCATTCTCTCCTTCACCGACGGTCTTATGAACCGTCTTTTTCATCAAAATTGGGTACGCAATGAAATCGGAATATTTTTTAATCACGCTTTCGACTTCGTACTCTTCGCAGAAATCGGGCAGGCCGTTTTCTTTGTCGGCGGGCTTCAAGTCGAGCGTGATCGTCGTACCCGCCGTTGGCCGCGCATCGTCGTCGATTGTGTACGTGCCCGCACCGGTCGAAACCCAGCGCGTCGCTTTCTCTTCGTTCGCGCGGCGCGTGAGCAGCGTAATTTTTTCGGCGACCATGAACGCCGAATAAAAACCGACGCCGAACTGGCCGATTAAATCTGTGGTACTCGCGCCCGATTCTTTCATCTGCTGTAGGATTTCTTTCGTGCCCGATTTGGCAATCGTGCCGATGTGCTCGACGACTTCGCCTTGGCTCATGCCGATGCCAGTGTCGGTAATCGTGAGGCGCCGCGCCGCTTTGTCGAGTTCGATGCGGATAAAATTCTCTTCTGCCTGTGTAATCGTTTTGTCGGTGAGTCCCAAAAATTTGCGCTTATCGATCGCATCCGAGGCGTTCGATATCAATTCCCGTAAAAATATCTCTTTATTCGAATAAATCGAATGGATCATGAGATCCATCAGTTGCCGCGTTTCGGCTTGAAATTCAAAGGTCTGCGTTGTGCTCATTGTTGCGAAAACGACAAAAAAGACACGCCGTCAACGCGGATATCGTTTGCCGCTGCTATGGAATTCCATAGCCAGCGGGTTAGGCTTAAACACTGCGCTGCGCTAAGTCTGTAAACTTGGCGATAGCCGTATAATCGCGGTCGCGATGAACGACGGTCATCTTATTTCGTAGCGCGCATACTGCGATAAGAACATCGATACCCGAGCGAATCGTCACGCCTTTTTTTCTCAGAAACCGGTAGAGATCGACACTCTCTGCAAAGACGATCTGTTTCATGGGGTTTTCAACAAATTGTGCATTATCGAATGCCGTGCGAGCAACAAAGAAATCCATATCGTTGCGAAAGCCCTGCAACACTTCTTGATAGATTGGTAAAGCGATGTAGATGTCGTCGGCGTCGAATTTTTCAGAAACGCGGAAATCCGCTTTTTTGCTGAAGCTGATAATCCAAGCGGACGTATCGATTAGGAACATTTTCTTATTTACGTATTCTATTTAAATTACCCTGCCATGCGCCGGAGCCTTCGAGGCTAAATATTTGCGTGAATGCCTTTTTTTGCACATATTGTCGCATCGCTTCGTTCACGGCTTCAGAATAGGTTTTCTTGCCTGAAGCTTGAACAGTTTTTTCGAGTAATTTTTCATCTAACACAAGATTTGCACGCTTCATACACAAGTTGTGTTTTGTATGCATGACTCGTCAAGATGTTTCGTAACAAGAATAAGACGTCAAATTCAGGCCAAAACGGCATTCGTGTGCTCTACAGCGCTGAGTGAGATTTGGGTCGCTTTACCCGTCTAAAAATCATAAACCCGCTCGCCGCCCGTCGCCGCGTTTAGAAAATTACCCTCAGTGCGCTTCGGATTACAGTTTAAGCTGACGCTCCTCATTGTGGCGCTCATCGCCGCCGTCATTGCCGCGCTCGGCTTTTATATCGCGCGCGAAAAAAAAACCGTACTCACTGAGACCGCCGACGCGACCGCGCGCAAAGAACTCGCGAGCCTCTCGTTCATCGCTTCGCGCGCGATTCTCGACCGCGACGATTTAGCGCTCTCTGATTCGTTGCATAACGCGCAAGGCTTACCGGGGTTTGCAATCGGCGCAGTTTATACGCCGCAGCGCCGCGCCGCGCTCATCAGTCGCGTCGGCAAAAATCTGACCGACAAACAAAAAGACATCGAGCGTGACGCGCGTGAAACGGTGCGTGCCGAGTGGGTCAAGGTTGCAGGTGTGGGAGCAGCCCCTGTCGCAAGCCAGGCACCAATAACTACATCGGCGGGCGCTTCCGATAAACCAATTGTCGAAAATAAAACCGGCCAGCGCGTCGCAGTAAATTCTTCGGTCGCGACGACTCCTGAAATCGTCAAAACTATTACCAAACCGTTTCTTGGCGACAAAGACGTAAACGTACAATACTTTCACAAGGCGGTGTTTCATCCGTTTGTGAAAGTTAATCCTCCGCTCTTGGCGATTGCGCAAGTCGCTGTGACCGACGACTATATCAAGAAATCGATTCGCGAGAGTCTTATCGAGCTTACCATCGTGGGTTTGGGATTCTTTATTTGCGCGTTGGGCGCAGCGTTTCTGCTCTCGCGCTTTATCGTGCGTCCGGTTAAGATCTTATCGCACGGCGCGGGCGAAGTCGGCAAAGGTAATCTTGACACGACACTACCGCCCTTGGGCAGCGACGAACTCGGTCAGTTGGCAAAACAATTTAACGCGATGACCGCGAGCTTAAAACGCGCGAGCGCCGAGGCGAAAGAGCAGGCAGTTTTTAACGACCAACTCAAACAAGCGCAAGAAATTCAAGAGGGCATGAATCCACAGCGATTTTTGAAAAAACCCGAATATCAAATCAAAGGATTTACTCGTGCGGCGAAAGGCGTCGGCGGCGACTACTATGATTTTCAAATAATGGCCGACGGCCGTATTGCCGTGTTGATCTCCGACGTGAGCGGCAAATCAATCTCGGCGTCGCTAGTCATGGTCGTCATCAAGACTGTCGTGTCGACGTATCTTAAGCTTTTTAACACAATTCGCGGCGACACGATTATTCGCACGATCAATCGCGTCATGTGCGGCGAAGCGCATATCGACAAATTTGCGACGATTATCTTCTACATTTTTGATCCGAAAGCGCGCACGATCGAATTTTCAAATGGCGGTCACGGGCCGCTGTTCGTCTACCGCGCCGGGCGCAAAGTATGCACTTCGACAAAGCTTGAAGGCCTGCCGATGGGCATCGAAGAAGAAAACGTCTACCGTCTCGCTAAACTATCGCTCGAACCGGGCGACATTGTTATGCTCTACACCGACGGCATTACCGAATGCTGGAACCAAACCAAAGAAGAATTCGGATTAAAGCGTGTGCGCGAAAAAATCGCCGAGTACGCGACGCTCAACCCGAAAGAAATTATCGAGAAATTCGTCGTCGATCTCGACGAGTTTGCCGCCGGCGCCGAGCAACACGACGACATGACGATGGTCGTGATGAAGGTGTTATAATGAAAGACGAAATCTTCAATCGCCACGGTGCGGGCAAGGCGCCGTTCGAGTTCAACGCGCACGTCGTAGAGGTATTCGACGATATGGTGTCGCGATCCGTACCGTTCTATAAAGAAGTTTTGCGTATGAGCGCCGAGCTGGCGCATGAATTTTATCAAGAGGGTACGCAGATTTACGATTTGGGTTGTTCGACGGGGACGTTGGCGTGGCATCTCGGCAAAGAGTTCGGAGATACACCTTTTACTTATGTCGGCATCGACAATTCTGCAGATATGATTGCTCGGGCAAAAACCGGTTCCGCGCGTATGCGCGGAACCGGTTTTTGTCAATTCGAATGCGCCGACATAACCGCTGTTGATTTTTCTCCCGCGTCGGTTTTTGTTTCGAACTACACCTTTCAATTTTTGCGCCCGCTCGCTCGCCAAGCGCTGCTTCGAAAAATTTATGCGGCGCTCAAGCCCAACGGCTGCCTTATTCTTTCGGAAAAATGCCTCGAAGACTCGGCCGACATCTCGCGCGTCTTTGCCGATCGTTACCACGCGCTCAAAGAACGTAACGGTTATTCAAAACTTGAAATCGCCGAAAAACGCGATGCGCTCGAAAATGTGTTGATTCCGTTTCGCGTAAGCGAGAACATCGCGATGCTACAAGAAACGGGGTTTACCCCGGCTTCTATTTTTTTCAAATGTTACAATTTTGTCTCGCTGCTTGCATTAAAGTCGTGAAGCGGGATGCAGTTCGGACCCGAAATATTTGCGCCGAAGACAAATATTGTATCGCATGAGCTGCTCGCGTCACAGAGCGCAGCCCTCGAACTCGCGACAAAGCGCCTGGCGCAACCAGAGCTTGCTGCGATTTGGCGTGAAATTCAAACGCTGCGCGTCACGGGTGCTGCGCTGTCGATTGCAGACGGAGCCGTTGTTGCTGCGGGTGAATATCTCGAGCCACAGGCAATCCCCCTTACGCAAAATCTTGCCGAGCGGTTAAGCCCATGGCGCAAAGGGCCATTTCAGTTGCCTCGGCTTTTCATCGACGCCGAGTGGCGCTCGGATAGAAAATGGGAACGTCTTTTACCCGCGCTGCCGAGACTTGCGGGAAAGCGCATCGCCGATGTCGGTTGCAATAACGGTTATACCCTGCTGCGCTTGGCCAACGCGGGCGCCGAAAGCGTCGTCGGCTTCGACCCGACGATCAAGTATTGGTTGCAATACCAACTCATCGCGGCACATCTACCGACGCTGCCGGTCGCTTTTTTGCCGTTAGGCTGGCAGGCGCTCAACGGCACGCTGCGTGAGTTCGATATTATTTTCTGTATGGGGCTCAACTACCACGTGAGTGACCCGCTCGAACTTTTTCTTACCTGCCACCGCGCGTTAAAGCCCGGCGGGCTTTTAGTCTGCGAGTCGATTATCGTCGATGCGGCGTGTGAACTCGAAATTTTTCCCGAAGGAAAATATTGGGGTGTGGGCGGCGTCTATGCGATACCGACGGTAACGGCGCTTACGACGCAACTTGAATCTGCGGGATTTACTGCGGTGCGTGAACAACACCGCGTGCGCATGACGGCAACCGAACAACGCAGCACATTATTTTCACCGCAGAAAAGTTTTGCCGACTTTATCGCCGACGACGGGCGCAGTACCGAGAGTCGGCGCAAGAACGCCACTTATGGCAACGTCGGCCTCGGCGCTGCCATGAGCTTCAGCTATCCGCCGCTCTGCCGTGCGGCGGTGTTTGCGACGAAATAATTTCGTGAGTTGAGTGACCGGCGAACCGTGAACAATCTTATGATCTGTTTTTTATAGAACGGTGACGGACTTCGTCATGTATTTTCGACGCGGGTGCTTATTCTTTCAAATAAAGCCCGCACCTTTGATATGGGACAATTTACCTATCCGCTTGACGTACTGAAACAATAGGGACTGCTGGTCGGCCGCGTATATTCACGCCCGGAAAATAAAATTGAAACGGTTCTGCGGTATTTCCATTGTGTGCTGTCTGTGCGTCTGCGTGCTGCCGATTGTTGCGGTAGATTCGGATGTAACGAGCGCTGCCGACGCCGAAGAAATTGAGAAAAAGTCAGAAGCGCGCGAGAAAACCGACGACAACCCCAAGAATATTTTTCAAGATCTCATGGACGGCTTTCGCGGCCGGTCTGGCAAGATTGAACTGGAAACCGATAAAGAAGGAAAAACTCAAGATAAGCGCGAAACTCTTAAAAAGACCGTCAATAAATTTATTTTTAACGATAAGCACCTAGGTATCTCTGGCTATATGGACACTTATGCCGCGTACAGTTTTAATAACCCGACGACCAATACGCGGCGGCCTTACAATAGTAATCCCGAATACGTCGACCACGTCGGCATGGCGTACGGTTACATTTCTTTCGAATACGTCAACGAGAATGTGCGCGCGCGGACCGCTATTCAAGGTGGTGAAATTGTCGAACGCATGTATATCGGAGAGCGCGCCGATTCGGGCGTAAAATTATTTCGCGAGGCGAATGCGGGCTATGCGTTCAGCAAAAATATCGCGTTGGATATGGGCATCTTTCCGTCTTTTTACGGTGCCGAAAGTTTTATCAACAAAGATAACCAGCACGCTTCGCGCGCGATTATGACCGACTTCGCGCCCGATTACTCCGCCGGTATGCGACTCAACTACGAGGCGAGCCCGCGCTGGGAGTTCAAATTTGAAATCAGTAACGGTTGGCAGAATATTTCGAATCCGCACCAAATGACGTTCGGTGGTCTCGCCATATTTAAACCGTCCGATAAAGCTACATTGAACTACGCGACTTACCTCGGCAACGAAGCGCTGGTCGGTCAATCGATGATCTTGCGAAGCTACCACGATTTCTACGCCAAGATTGTTTGGGGAAATTTCACGTTTATACCCATGGTTGATTATTTCTTCGAGCGGCGCGATGCCGAAGACCGCACCGTCTGGGGACTCAATGCGGGCATATCGATTCGTTATGCGTTCAACGCACTCTTTGCTATTGCCGGTCGTTACGAACATTTGTACGACCCAAATGAAATCATTCCCGATTTGCACGCCAATGCCCCGTACGGTGTTCCCGGAATGGCGTACGACGGAACACAAACATTACCGACAACTGCACCTGCTCCGGGCGGCTTTCAGGCCGACGGCTATACTTTGACGCTCGAATATTTACCATCAGAACACATGACTATTCGACTCGAAGGGCGGTACACAAAATCACTCAACCCGGTCTATATTAGAGGTAACAATCAGCCGACCAACGACGATGCCATTATATACAGTTCATTTGCCGTCGGGTTTTGATCGCTACAAAAATTTACGCGGGTATCCCCAACCCGCGCTGAACCGCCGGCCGTGCGAGACAGCGTTCGAGCCATGCTTTCACTGCCGTATATTTCTCAAACTCGACCAACTCTCCCGCACCGTAAAAGCCGATGAGATTATTGATCCATCCGACATGTGCGACATCGACAATCGTAAATTCGTCGCCCATGAACCACAGCTTGCCCGCGAGGTGCTTGTCGATCACGCCCAAAAGCCGCTTCGATTCGTTGACGTAGCGCTCGAGCGGGCGTTTGTCTGCGATCTCTTTGCCCGCAAATTTATGAAAAAAACCGACTTGGCCGAACATCGGCCCGATCGCCGCCATTTGAAAAAACAACCACTGTATCGCGGCGTAGCGGCGCGCGGCGTCTTGCGGCAACAGCTTGCCCGTTTTCTCGGCGAGGTAGAGTAAAATTGCGCCCGATTCAAAGAGCGCGAGCGGATTACCCCCGGGCCCATGCGGGTCGACGATTGCGGGTATTTTACCGTTCGGGTTCAGCGACAAAAATTCGGGTGTCCAGCTTTCGTTTTTCAGAATGTCGATGCGGTGTGCTTCGTACGGCAAACCCAACTCTTCGAGCGCGATTGAAACTTTCACGCCATTCGGTGTCGGGAAAGAATAGAGCTGCAAGCGCTCGGGATGTTTCGCCGGCCAACGCTCTACGATGCTGAGGGGTGTTGTCATGCCCCATGCCGAAAAACGGCGTCAGGCAGTGAAGTAAGATTCTATGCTCGGCGCGCGAAGTCGGCCATAAACTTCACGAGGTCGTTGATGGCGTTCTGCTCGGTCGCATTATAGATCGACGCGCGTAATCCGCCGACCGAGCGGTGCCCTTTGAGACCCGCAAAGCCCGCTTTCTCGGCTTCGCCGATAAATTGCTTTTCGAGCGCTTCGTTCGCCTCGTTGTTCTTGTAGATGCGGTAGTTGACGTTCATGCGCGAACGATCTGCCTTGTTGACCGGGCACCGGTAGAAGCCGTCGCTGTTGTCGATCGCTTCGTAGAGCGTGTTTGCTTTCGCGATATTGCGCGCCTCGATTGCGTTGATGCCGCCGAGTTCGATAATATGTTCGAGCGTGAGCGCGAGCATGTAGATACCAAACGTCGGTGGAGTGTTATAGAGCGAGTTTTCGGCGATGTAAGTGCGGTATTGTAGCATCGCCGACAAATTTTTATCGGCGCGCTCGGCGAGCTCTTTGCGCATAATGACGAGCGTCACCCCCGACGGCCCGAGATTTTTTTGCGCACCGGCAAAAATCAAATCGTATTTTGAAACGTCGATTGCACGCGAAGCGATATTCGACGACATGTCGGCAACCAAGGGTACTCCCTTCGTATCGGGAAGCCAGCTGTACTCAGTACCGAAGATGGTATTGTTCGAGCACATGTGTACGTATGCCGCGTCGGAAGAAAATTTTAGCTCTTCGGGTTTTGGTAGGCGCATAAAATTTTCGCTCTCGGTCGAGGCGACAATATTCACGGCCGATACTTTCTTCGCTTCTTTCTCCGCTTTCTTTGTCCATGTGCCCGTTTGAATAAGATCGATCGGTTTGCCGGGGATAGCTAAATTCATCGGCACCATGCTGAATTGCAGACTCGCTCCGCCTTGAATAAAGAGAATCGAATAATCGTCGGGTACACCGAGTACGTTTTTGACTCCCGCGATTGCGCGCGCGAGCACGGCCTCGAACTCTTTCGAACGATGCGACATTTCCATGATCGACATACCGGTGCCTTGAAAATTCAAGAATTCCGCTTGCGCCTTTTTGAGTACAGACAGCGGAATCGCGGCAGGCCCGGCGTTAAAGTTGTGGATGCGATGATCGAACATGTGTCCCAATTGCAAGTTGAGACAAGCGGACAATGAAATTCACGGTTCGCTCGACACCCTATGTCGCATCGCTTGTCTGCCCATGAATGGCCAAAGAAGAGGCAATTACCGTAAACGGTAAAATCAAGAAAGCATTGCCGAACGCCATGTTTCTGGTCGAACTCGAAAACGGCCACGAAATTTTAGGCCACATCTCGGGCAAAATGCGCAAGCACTACATTCGCATCAACCCCGGCGACAAAGTCAGCGTCGAACTTTCGCCGTACGATCTTACGCGCGGCCGCATTACTTATCGGGTCGCATAAACGCGACGAACGCTTTCGCATATTCGCTGCTTAAGCCCGCACCCATGAAGACCGCTGCGTTTTTGCGCGCCCCTAAATGCAAATCGATTTTTGCAAAGTTGGCAGCGCTCGACAAATACTGAAACGGCGGCTTTTGAAAAGATTGAAATAGCCCTGCTACTTGCGGATAGTCTTCGGCTTTGTCGCCCGATGCGTATAGGGGTAGGCTCACCAGCGTGTTCCCTTGCGCAAACGCCGCAAGTGTCGTCATAAACTCGGCGTGAAAATGCGTGAAGCGGCTGAGGCGATGTGGCTCCCAAAAAATTACCAGGTGCTCATATTGCGCTTGCAACGCCGACAACGTCGCCTGCACCTCGTGCGGGTGGTGCGCGTAGTCGTCGATCACGGTCAGTTGCTCTGAACCGAACTCGGCGATCTTTTGCATACGGCGATTGACCCCCGAAAATTCGGCGAGCGACGCCGCAATCGCCGCTTCGTCGAGGCCCAGCGATAAACCTAATTGCAACACGA
>JAFEGD010000173.1 GCA_018240245.1 Spirochaetota bacterium
CTTGAGATGCTCGCGCGTGGTAACGATACCATTATCGCGTACACTCCCCCCGAAACTGCGGGCGAAAAATCGCTTTATCTCGACCACAACTACCAAGGCGCGCTCACCGACATTTGCCCCGTCGGCGCGCTCTTGAACGAAAGCACACGCTTCGAATCGCGTGTGTGGTGGTACGAATCGAAAGAGTCGTATTGCCACGGCTGCTCGACGCTTTGCAAAGTTTACGCCAACGTCAAAAACAACACGCTCTATCGCTATACTCCGCCGACTCCACCGCCACCCGCCGGTAGCGTCGGCAGTAAAGATTTTATCTGCGACTATGGCCGTTTTGGCGGTAAAGATTTTTCGCTGAACCGTCTTGCGCATTACACGCTGAACGGCGAACGCGCCACGTCGAAAACGGCGCTACCGGTGCTTGCCGAAAAAATCAACGCGGCCAAAAATATTCTGGTTATCGGCGGCGCGACCGAAGCGTGCGCCGATATCGATGCGATCGCGGCGCAAGTCAAGACCTGGCAAGACACCGGTAAAAAAATCACTTGGGATTTTCGTAGCGACAAGCCCGCGTTCGCCGCCACGCCAGAAAATGCGCAGTGGGATTTTCTTCTGAGCCGCGACCTCAGGCCGAATGCAAAATATTTGCGCGACCTCGGTAAAACCGCTTGTGCGAGTTTCGAAGCGCTCGCTCAATCGATTCAAGCCGCCGATCTCGTCATCATCCTCGGTGAGCTCGCTGCGCCCTTTGCTTACCAGACCGGCAAGATTCACGCGCACGTGGCAGGGCTTACGATACCCACTACCGTCGAAGAATGCGATCTCTTCGCCGCTGTCAATAGCGCCGCAGCTTGGGGCAAGACCGCGCTCTTCACAACGCACGACAATACCGCGACTGCACTCGCCGCCGTAAGCGTGCCGATCGCTGCATTTTCTGAAATTTCAGGTCGCTATATAGATAAAGCAGGGATCGCAAAAAACACAACCGCCGTCTTGAAGCCCGTGCAAGGGTTACAATCGAGCGGGCAGGTATTCGCGCGCCTTGCCGCGACGCCTGCGCTCGCCGCAGCAGAGGTGCTCGTCTAATGGCAACGCTACTCGTCACCAAAAAATATCGCCTGCGCTGGTATGAAAAATTTTATTTTATGTCGATCTCGGCGGGACTGTGGGTGACGCTCAAACACTTCATTAAATCGGCGTTCTTGCGCCGCATGGTGACAGTCTCATACCCCGAGCAAAAAAAGGCGCTATCGTCGCGCTTTCGCGGCCTGCATCGACTCAAACGCAACGAGAAGGGCCAAGAGCGTTGCACGGCATGCTATTGCTGCCAGTGGGTTTGCCCCGCCGATGCAATTCAAATCGTCGCCGCCGAAGTCACTCCCGAACGGCAATATTTGCACCCCGAAGATAAATATGCGAAAAGTTTTCAAGTCGATCTCTTGCGTTGCATCTATTGCGGCCTCTGCGAAGAAGCCTGCCCTAAAGGTGCAATCTATCTCGACGGGGGGCTACCTTTACCCGCCGATAACCGCGAGAGCCTCATTCTCGACAAGGAAAAAATGCTCGAAACGACGGGCGGCAAAATTCTCGGGGAGCGCCTTTGAGCCTCAGACAAGCGTTCGAAAAAAAATTTCTTCAGTACCGTAAGCGCTTGCGCGAAAAAGGTAACGAACGGATTACTTTTTTAGTCATCCCGCATAACGACAGCGCGATTGTCAATATGCAACTTTCAAATTACGTTATTTTTTTGGCGGTCGTTTCGCTCGTCGTCATCCTCGTTGCGTCGTTCTTTGCGGTTTCGATGCAGCGTAATATTCAGGGCGAGGCGAACCAACTGCAAGACCGCGACCGTGCGTTTGTCAACGAACGCGAACTCTATGTACGCAAATACCACGAAATGGTGGTGCAGCAAGATTTTTTTAAGAAGCAATTTACAAAGATTATGAGTCAGGCAAAACTCGCCGAAGAAGACGAGCCAATCTTTCTCGACAAGAGCACGCTCCACGATAGCGCGGTGCAGATGCTCGACGCCGAGGGTGAAGAATTTGCGAAGACGCTGAGCTATAAAGAAAATCGTACGATCAAATTCTTAAATTTTGAAACAACGGTAAAGCTTGCGCAAGGCAAAAGCGAAGAAGAAGGATTCTATTTTTACCCAGAAATCGCGCTTTATCGACAACTCAAGCTCGACTTAAAGCAAACATCAACCGCAGTCTCGACGCTACAACAGCTCTTAAAAGAACGCGAAATTGTACAGCAGGCTCTCCCCTATTATTGGCCGCTCGTTGGTGGGCATTTCACCTCGTTTTTTGGCGGTAGAATTTCGCCGTTCGGCAGTTCGCGCGATTTTCACACCGGGGTCGATATCGGCAATAGCACCGGCACTCCCATCTATGCCGCCGCCGACGGCAAAGTTTATGGCTGCGGCTATAGCGGCGGTTATGGTCTGGCTGCGCGCGTCTCGCATTCGTACGGTTTTCAAACACTCTACGGCCACATGAGCAGTATACTCACCACGTGCGGTGCGTATGTACGCAAGGGACAACAGATCGGCCGCGTCGGCCAAACCGGTCGCGCAACCGGGCCGCACCTGCACTTCGAAGTGCGTATTATGGAACATCCGGTGAATCCCATGCCTTATTTGACCAACGGTTAGCGCCGACAACGAACGGTTCATTGTGTATGAAAGTCTCCGTCTGCGTTATCGGTCTTAACGAAGAAAAAAATCTGGCGGATTGTC
>JAFEGD010000174.1 GCA_018240245.1 Spirochaetota bacterium
ATAGACGTTAGCAAATTGAATCTGAATCGCGCAGGATCAAAAACGAACTGCCGGAAAAATGCGCCCGAAAGTTCCGCGCGACGCAAACAGGGTTATCACGCCCATTTTTTAGAGGTGCCCTTTAGCTATTTCGATTCGCTCATGCCGCGCTACAATTTAGAAAAATTAAAAACTATCGGCGATTCGTACATGTGCGCGGGCGGCGTGCCTGTGCGCAACCGCACACACGCGATCGATTGTGTGCTGGCGGCTCTCGAAATTCAGCGCTTCATGAATCAAATGAAAGACGTGAAGGCGCAAAACGGTTTTCCTTATTGGGAGCTACGGCTCGGCATACATTCTGGCCCCCTTGTCGCCGGAGTGATTGGCGAATCTAAATTTGCGTACGATGTCTGGGGCGACACCGTCAATACCGCAAGCCGTATGGAATCGTCGGGTGCGGCAGGCCATGTCAATATTTCATACGCAACTTATGAACTCGTCAAAGATTTCTTTGTGTGTCGCCCGCGCGGTAAAGTCGCCACCAAGCACAAAGGCGAAATCGATATGTATTTTGTCGAATCGTTACAGCAACATCTCGCGCGAGACAGCGAAGGTATAACGCCGAACGACGATTTTCATGTGGCGTATGCAATGGTTGCAGCGTATTGAACGCTACTCTTGTTCACCCCGCACCCCCGCTATTCTTTCGCGGCGTCGTTTTTCCAACTCTGATCGCGCTTGTAACGCTTACGGTCGATATTCTGCACTTTCGGCCGCTGCGCAATGCGCGTGCGGGGAGCTTTTTGCTGTACTTTGATTTTTACAGAAATTTTTTTCATGGCTCCCCTTTAGGCTATTACGTTTGTGAAATATATTGCGGACATCTTTTCAAATACAAGATATATTGGGTTCGGTTACGAACCCAATATATCTCCATTCCAGCGCAGCGCATAGCGGTCGGTCATGCCCGCGATAAAATCGGCGGTCACGCGCTCTAAGCCTTCGTCGCCGATGCGCGCATAAAAATCTTCGGGAAGCATCTTCGGTTCGGCGACGACAAAATCGAAAATGCGCGCAATAATTTGCGCCGCGCGTTCGTTCATGCGCACGATCTCAGCGTGGCGGTAAAGATTCTTAAACAAGAATTGCTTGAGTTGCTTAACGCGCGCATCCATGGTGGGAGAAAATGCGATGAGCGGCGCTGTGTTCGGTTGCGCATTATACATCAACACATCTGCGAAGGTTTGCAAAGAAGCTGCGCGAATCGCATTTTGCGAATTTTCAATGAGATCGGAAACCATCTGGTTGATGAGTTCGCGAATCGTTGCGCGAATAACTATCTTTTCGCGCAACTGTGGGTACTCTTTGCGGATGCCATTAAAATTCTCGCGCCAGATATCGATCGTGTCGAGCGCAGCCAACTGCAAATAGCCGCTTTCGAGCCCGTCGTCGATGTCGTGGTTGTTGTATGCAATCTCGTCGCAGAGATCGACGATGAACGCCTCTAAACAATGGCCGCCGCTTTGGGCGCCGTCGCCAAAAGCGACGGGTACGCTCGAATGTTTTTGCAAACTCGCGAGCGTACCGCATGTCAAATTTAATCCCACAAACGCCGGGTAGCGTTCTTCGAGATGCGTCACAATCCGCAGCGTCTGTTCGTTGTGATCGAAGCCGCCGTGCGCCCGCATTTTTTCGTGCAATGCGCGTTCGCCCGCATGCCCAAACGGTGGATGTCCCAAGTCGTGCGCAAGAGCAACCGTTTCGGTTAAATCTTCGTTCAGCCCCAATGTGCGGGCAACCGTGCGTGCGATTTGCGCAACTTCGATCGAATGCGTGAGGCGCGTGCGAAAATTATCGCCTAAGTGATTCACGAAAACTTGCGTCTTGTATTCTAAGCGGCGAAAATATTTCGAGTGCACCACGCGGTCGCGGTCGCGCTGAAACTCGGTACGCAGATTGTGCGGTACTTCGGGAAAAACGCGGCTTTCGAAAAGTTCGCCTTGCGCAGCGAGCGGAGAGGTCATAGTGAGAGCATGTCTCAAACTCTTTGTCTCGCGGCAAGCGAGTCGAGACGCTCGCAGTCACCACACAGGTGGTTGTAAGTGAAGTTCTGGCGTAGCGCCGCTCCAGAAAGTGAGAAATTCCTCCAAGAAACCCGCTTCAGGGTCCCATTTTGTAGTCGTTGCAAAATAGTTACTACAAAAGTAGCGACGCATCGCTCGTCGCGAGGGCTTTTGCCAGAGTTTGATAAGGCCGTAGATGAGAAAGGAAACGCTAACGCGCAATACCGCCGCGATATAATGAAAAGTATCGTATTCCGCAGTAGTGAATCGTGTAGTAGTTATTACAAATTTTTCACTCGGCCTGCGATTGTAGGTTCGCGTGACCTCGCGTCGCAATTGGTTACGCATTTGAATCCGCAAATACCGCACGCCAAAGCTTAAAATCTCGCTTTTCCGACTTCGCCACACCAATGCCGCTGCTTCTGGCAGGCTGATACTCGTGATCAAAGTTTTCTTCATTTTTTCATCCTCAATATGCCTCTATATATTAAATACCATGAAATGGTCGTTTTTTCTCACGAGATCAGAAAAAACTTCAATTCGAGCGGTGCAAACCGCAATAGTTATTACATCCACTCGATATTTTTCTTGCTCGTTATACATCCACCTGTGTATAATAGACACAATGGCAGATGCAGATTTTTTAACGCTTGCGCGCGACACGTTCAAAGACGACGGCAGCGTCGATATCGAGAAAGGCGATCTTTTATGGGCGGCGCTTTTTCAATTGCCGCAATGGTATTTTTTAATGACACCGAAAAGTGCTGAAGCGCAACAACCGTCGGCGCAGCGCATCGACGGCAAAGTGTGGTATCTCGCGTTCACCGATCGAGATAAGCTGAAATTTTATGCGGAGAGCAATAAGAACCTTGCTGCAAACGGCGATGCACTTTTTTTAGCGATGTCGCCTGCCGAGGCGGTCGAATTCGCCGACAGCAGCCGCAACCAGAATGTGTACGGCATTCGCTTCAACGAGCGGCAAAAGCACGGCTGGTTTTCGCCGATGGAAAACATTGCCGATTTTCCCGCGTACCTCAAAGGCAAAGGCCTTATCTGACTTGACCCACAGCCGCCGTGTACGTATTTGCGCCATGCGCAATGTTATTTTCACGACCACTGTGGCTTTATTGACAATCGCGGCGCTACCCCTGCACGCATGGTCGAACCATTTTCTCTTTTATCGTCCGGCGATCGAGGCAATGCCCGAAGTTGCCGCCGCGCCAAAAGTCAAAGTTGAGTCGTTCGAAGAATTTTTACTCAAAGAAAAAGACGGACTTATCGCGCTCTTGACGCAGGTCGAAAACGAGGCGCGCACAACGTATGCGAAATCGGCCCCGCAGCCCGCCGAGTTGGCGTTCAAAGGCGGCGATGCGGCGACGATTCGAGTCAACTTTCTCAAAGCCATTAGGATTAACCCCGGTACTCCGCTTGGCTATTTTATACAACAATTGCCCGACAAACCGTTAATAAGGGCGCGTGCGAACGCAAACCTCGTAACGCTTTTCGGCGAAAAAGAATTGGTCGGGCGTTATGAGATGTACGCGATCGACAAGGGCGACATGGTCGCGCCGCTCGATGTGCTTGCAACCGCCGGCGACGAACCCGATTTTGGTTTCGACATCAATCTCTTTACCGATAATAACGCCGACTTCAGTAAGAACTACGGTTTCGGCGAGCAATCCTTCGGCGACCCCAAACTTTACTACGGATCGCAAGCGCCGTTTCATATCGGCTACTACCACGAATCGGGAATCATATTCTTTGCAGGTTCTTTTTTGAAGCGTACATACCCCCGCTATCGCATTCACCAGTTCATGAACCTTGCCCGCTATGCGTTCAAAACCGGGCATCCCTATTGGGGCTATCGTTTTTTGGGTTGGGGCCTGCACTATGTCGGTGATTTAACGCAGCCCTACCATACGCGCGTGTTACCCACGTACGGCACGATGGCAATGCTATGGATAAATATCAAGGCAATGTTAGGTTTCGAGCAAGCGAAGACCGACGCCGTCAATCGCATCTCGGCGCGGCATACGACGATCGAAGACTATCATTTTAGCGTGTTGCGCAATGCCTACATTGAGAAAAAGTTCGACCACCCTTTTATTCGCAGCGTCATGACAACCGCCCGCGACAAAGACTACGGTGCGTTCGACGATAAATTTTTGGTCGATGTCATCGCGCAGACGAGTTACGATATTTCCGATCGCCTCGACACGCTCATCGATCAGTCGAATTTGCTCAAAGGCTTCGTGAAAGGCAAGCTAACCGGCGAGATCAATCCCCCGGCGCTTGCCGAACTCGATCGACTGATTGCAAGCCACATGCAGAATGTGGGCCCGCAACTGCGCAGTTATATACGAGCGGGATTGCCGACGAAATAAATTCAGTTACGCTTCGCCGCTCGGGCGCGGCAAAGCAAAAACGGCTACATGAGCGCTATTTGCTATATGTCGATGTGCAAATCAATTGGTTGAAAATCTTGTTTTCCGTGAATAACCCTAAAAACGTAGATTCGCTCAGCACGGTAGTAAAGGACACGATAGTTCTCATGAATAACCTCTCGCTTATCTTCTTCGTTCATTTCAGGAATTACACGCCCGAGCGACGGATTGCCTGCGAGTAATTCGACGTGATCTAAAAGTTCGCTGACGAAAATATCTGCCTGAAGCGGCGAATTCTGCGCGATATATTTCTGTATGCCGTCAAGACTTTCAAGTCCTTTGGGTGTCCAGATTATTTCCATTCAGAAGAGTTTTCCTGACTTTGGCATGCGAAATAAATTTCCCGTCCGCAATCTCTACCATGCCATCTGCAACCTGCTGACGGACATAAAGAGTATAAAGTACATCGCGCCAGCTTGCATCCGCTGACATTTTTTCAATAGTCTGCAGAGCCTCTTCTTTGACCGACATGACGGTAGCCCATCACATTGAGTTTATCGCATCAAGCATTTATCGACGATTATTTCACGGCCGGGTGCGGACGCATTTTGTGGGGCCGCAGCTGCGCAGTTATGTGCGGGCGGGGTTGAAATAATTCTGTAGCAACGCAAAATTTTGCGTCGCTACAGTGAAAAATTACAAATCTAACTCTTCGACTTTCTTCGCGTTCTCTTCGATAAATTTGCGGCGTGGTTCGACCTCGTCGCCCATGAGAATCACGAACGTCTCGTCGGCGATGACTGCGTCGTCGACCGAGACTTGCATCAGCACGCGCCGCTCGGGGTCCATCGTGGTTTCCCAAAGCTGCTCGGGGTTCATCTCGCCCAAACCTTTGTAGCGTTGGATTGTATGCTTTGCTTCGGGCTTAAACGTTTTGATAATCTTATTTTTCTCGATATCGGTATAGGCGTAGAATTTATCTTTGCCTTGCGTGATGAGGTAGAGCGGCGGGCGCGCGATATAGAGAAAGCCCTTTTCAATCAGTTGCGGCATGTGCCGAAAAAAGAATGTGAGCAATAGCGTTTGAATATGCGCGCCATCGACGTCGGCGTCGGTCATGATGACGATCTTGTGGTAACGTGCTTTTTCGATGTTGAACTCGGCCTGGATACCACAGCCAATCGCCGAGATCAAGGCCGCGACTTCGCCGTCACCTAAGATTTTATCGAGCTTAGTTTTTTCGACGTTGGTGATTTTGCCCTTTAAGGGTAAAATGGCCTGAAAGTGGCGGCTGCGCCCTTGTTTTGCCGAACCGCCCGCCGAGTCGCCCTCGACGATAAAAAGCTCGCAGTCTTTCGGTTCGCGCGCGCTGCAGTCGGCGAGCTTGCCGGGCAGCCCCGCGCCTTCGAGTGCGCTTTTACGCCGCACGAGTTCTTTAGCCTTGCGCGCAGCGATACGCGCGAGCGCAGCCTGCATACATTTTTCGATAATGCGCTTGGTGTCGGCGGGGTTTTCGTCGAAATATTCGCACAGCTTTTCATAGACGACCGAGGTGACAATCCCCTTGACTTCGCCGTTGCCAAGCTTCATTTTCGTTTGGCCCTCGAACTGCGGGTTCGGTATCAAGATGGCGAGCACCAAAGTTAAACCCTCGCGCACATCGTCGCCGGTCAGCGCCTCTTCGACTTTTTTATCGTAGCCGAGTTTTTTCTTGTACTCGTTGATTGCGCGCGTTAAGGCCGTGCGAAAGCCTTCGAGGTGCGTACCGCCCTCGCGCGTGTGGATTGCATTCGCGAACGTAAAAATTTGCTCGGAATATGTATCGCAATATTCGATCGCGAGCTCGACCTGAATACCGTCTTTTTGCTGAATGACATAGATCGGTTTTTTTTGTAGCGGATTTTTCTTTTCGGTGAGCATTTTCACGAATTCGATAATGCCGCCCTTGTACTGAAAAACTTGTTCTTTAACATTTTTCTCGCGCGAATCGGTGATTGTAATTTTGACGCCCTTGTTTAAGAACGCGAGTTCTCTCAGGCGCGCCGAGAGCGTATCGAAACGGTATTCGAGCGAGTCGAAAATCTGGTGGTCGGCGAGAAACGTCACCGTCGTGCCGCGCCGCTTCGTCGGGCCTTTGACTTTGAGCGGCGCCTTGGTTTTGCCGCGGTCGAAGTGGATATGGTGCTCTTTGCCGCCCAAGTACACGTCGACCTCGACCCATTCAGAAAGTGCGTTCACGACCGAGACGCCGACACCGTGCAGCCCCCCCGATACCTTGTACGCGCCGTCGCCGAATTTACCACCCGCATGCAGCTTCGTCAGCACGACCTCGACCGTCGAGACGCCGACCTTCGGGTGAATATCGACGGGAATACCGCGACCGTTATCCGAGACGCTGATGATATTATCTTTGCGAATTTCGACGTTGATTTCGTCGCAGTGCCCCGCCATCGCTTCGTCGATGCAGTTGTCGACGACTTCGTAAACCATATGGTGCAGACCCGGTAAATCGGTCGAGCCGATATACATGCCCGGCCGCTTACGCACCGCTTCGAGCCCCTCGAGAACCTGAATTTTCGAGGCATTGTATTCTTCGGAGACGTGCCCGTGCATTGCTTCGGGCTCTGCGTCGGCTTTCTTAGCCGGTTTTTTTTCTTCTTTTTGAGGTTTTGCCATGATTTTAACGAATAGTTAGTCGATTCTCCGCCATGTCGGGGGGGGGAGATATTATGTCGCCTAGAATCGCAAACCCATGTGACTAGGCGGGAACTCGCGCCAGCGAGTTCGCGCCTAGTCACCGTGGATTCGCGCCAAAGGTTCTAAGATTGACACCGTGTTTTTTGCGCACGAATCGCTTTGTAGCCATGGCTCGCACCGCGCAGATCGAACGCAAAACGCATGAAACGGAAATCGGTTTAAGCCTCAACCTCGACGGCAATGCGCGCATGACCGGGGTTAATCCCATTCCGTTTTTTGAGCACATGCTCGGCCACATCGTCAAGTACAGTATGTTCGATCTCGAACTGCATCTCAAGGGCGACATCGGCATCGATTGCCACCACTCGGTTGAAGACACCGCGATTGTTTTCGGGCAGGCGCTCGGCCAAGCGCTCGGCAACAAAGCGGGGATTTTTCGCTATGGCTCGTTCAAGCTACCGATGGACGAGACGTTGACGACCGTGACGATCGATCTTTCGGGGCGGCCGTATTTTGTCTATCGCGGCGAGGCGCTAAAGCCGATGGGCAAATTTGGCATCTACGATTCTGAGCTGACGCTCGAATTTTTGCACAAGCTCTCGATTCACGCGGCGATGAATTTGCACGTCGAGGTGCATTACGGCGAGAACCGCCACCACATTCACGAATCGATTTTTAAGGCGTTGGGTTTTGCTTTGCGG
>JAFEGD010000175.1 GCA_018240245.1 Spirochaetota bacterium
ACCGACTCGACCAACCATCGCGCCGTCGTGTGGGCTTTGCCGTATTAAAAGGGTGCACCCGAGTCGTCAGCAGGGGTAGGATCCCTGCGACGGGCTCATGGCACTGTGCACGAAGAAGACGATAAGGATGAGTACTGGATTTTCATAAAATTTGATTGGAAGGTCAACCCTGACACCGAGGCACAGCGCGCAGTACCTGCTTGGGAAATCAATCAAGAATTTGGCAGTAATTATACCTTCAGGCATACAATTTTCCGAATTGATCAACCCATGTGTGATGTCCTTTCCAGACTTATTGAAAAAAAATAATGCACTGCCTGCAGCTCTGCGCCGCGCACATGGGATTGCCATGAGCGTAGACCACTGCGCCGAAATACCTGCCTCTCTCTGCCAGCAACCGGAAATCTGCCCCTCGATACACCGAGCCTGTCCATAGTGATTTTCCCGTAGGGAAAATTGTATTGAGGGACATGCTCGGCACTCGGGGCAGAGTCAAGATAAGATCATGTTTCATGTTTATATTCTTCTGTGTGTCGATGAAACATTCTACACCGGACTAACGCGCCATCTTTCACAAAGGATAGATGAACATACTCGTGGAAAATCTCGATAATCAAAAAGCAGATTGCCGATAAAAATCGTTCATAACGAAGAGTTTGTCCACGAGGTCGAAGTTGTCGCTCGTGAAAAACAGATCAAGAACTGGAGTCACGGTAAAAAAGCAAGCTTAGTAAAAGGCGAGTATCACGAAATCAAAATTTTGGCAAAAAAATTTTTTGCAAGAGAATAATCCACGCCTCGCTCGCAAGGGGCGCGGGAGAGGTCGCTGAGCGCAGTCGAACCGAGCCCGCGCTACTCCCGCCGATACGCCTGTACCGTCTCGACCATCGCTTCGACGCATTCGAGGCGCGCTTCGGGCGTAATACCGTGCCCCAGATTGAAGATATAGCCCGGTTCGTTGTTGCGTGCGGCGAGCGTTGCTGACGTCGCTCGCCGTACGGCATCGGGAGTACTTTCGAGCAGCGCCGGGTCGAGGTTGCCTTGCACTTTGATGCCAGAAAAGTTTTCGAGACGAATACGCCAATCGACCGATAGCATCGCGCCTGTTTCGCGCGCAAATGAAATCGTGTCGCCATAATGCAGCGATGCGCCTTTATCGTAGAAAATAACGGGGGCTAATGGTTGCACGTTTTGAACGATGTGGCGAATATGCGGTAAGACAAACTCGCTATACGCTTCTTTCGAGAGCACATCACCCCACGATTCAAAGATTTGTACGGCAGAGGCTCCAGCTTTTATTTGCAGCGTTAAGTACGCTACGGTCGCTTCTGCAACGCGGTGCATGAGTTCGTCGAATAGTTCGCGCTGAGCCGCCATGAAGGCGCGCGTCTGGTTGTGCGTTTTAGAGGTCTTGCCTTCGATGAGGTAACTGAGGAGCGTAAACGGCGAAGCGGCAAAACCCAAGACCGATTTTGCGGGCGGTAACGCCGAACGCACATTGCGAATCGAATCAAGAAACGGCGCAAATTTTTGTTCGTTGTCTCTCAAGCGTTCGGCGCTCAGTTTCTCGCGCTCGCTCGTTTGGGTGATGTCATAGTCAAGGGTAGGGCCACCCGAAGAAAAATTGAACGGGATATCGAGTCCTTGCAAAATTGTCATGATGTCGGCAAAGATGACGGCGGCGTCGAGGTCAAAGCGTCGAATCGGTTGCAGCGTAATCTCGGTTGCAAGGGCACTATCGGCGAGCATTTGGTCGAATGTGTGTTTTTTGCGTACCTCGCGGTACTCTGGCAGGTAGCGCCCCGCTTGGCGCATAAACCAAATGGGCACGCCGTCGGTGTTTGCGCCGCGTACGGTCGAGTCAAAGCGGTTAAATTCATTTTTCATCGCATCACCGTTTGAGCGCATATCCCTTGCGCGGTATTGTCACGAAGAGTACCGGCTCTTTCGGATCGATCTCAAAAAGTTTTCTAAATTTCAAAACATAATTATCGAGATTGCGCGACGAGAGCGCTCGCACTTCGCCAGCCATTTGTCCTTGTAATTCTTCGCGCGTTATAATACGATTGGGATTGTGGATAAAATACTTTAACGTATTGGCTTCGGAAGGCGTCAATTTATGCTCTTCGTGATCGCGCACGACGATATTTAATTCACCGTCGAAGCGGCCAGCGCCGATATCGTAAATATCTTTCTTTTCAGCCATATTGACGGCGCTCAGTTGTGCGAATAGATTTTCTATCTTGAGCAAGAGGTGCTTCAAGTTAAACGGCTTCGTGATATAATCGATTGCTCCCGCCGCTAGTGCGGTATCGATATGCGCCTCTTGCTCCGAAGCGGTGACAAGAATTACCGGAAACGATCGCCCCTGTGCGCGCAAATCGCTCAAGAGTGCGAGGCCGTTTTTTCCGGGCAGCATGATGTCCAAAAGCAAGAGGTCGTAACCACCGTCGATTTTGCGCTCGAATTGCTCGGCGGTAAAATAAGCCGATACGCGATAGCCTGCGTGCTTCAATTGTTCGGCGACGAGGTCGCGAATATTGTCGTCGTCTTCGACGATTGCGATATGCTTTTCTTTTCTACTCATGCGCACCTCAACGTCAAAATCACACGCAGCGTTTGCCGATTGTGTTCGATGAGCAAGCGACCATGCGCGGCGCGGGCAATACGTCCGCAAAGATAGAGGCCTAAACCAAATCCCGATTTATTTTGTACATTACTCTCGGTGGAGCGATAAAATACAGAACCAATTTTTGCAAACTGTTGTCTGCCTATTGTGCCGGTTTGATTCTCGACAATAATTGAAAGACGCTTGCGCCCTAAAGTCGCGATTATCGAAATCGGCCCGACAGAATATTTAAGCGCGTTTTCGATAAGATTGCGCAACAAGAATCGGAGATATTTTTCGTCGATGGCCGCGCGACACGCAGGCGCTTGCGGAGCCGAGAGTTCTATCCGTTCGCGATCGCCTACGCTAAAGTCGGCTTCGAGACGCTGCCCGATGTATTCGCGAATCGATGGTAATACTGTAATTGCGCTCTTTGCATTACTTGTAAACGAACGCGCGAGCCAACGAATCAGTTCATTGAGTTTTGTGATTTCTGCGAGCCCGTCGGTAATTGCTTTGAGACTCTTGCCTTTCGCAACAGGCTCGACGGTCTCTAAAGCCAACGATAACGACTGTAACGGCTGGCGGATTTCATGCGTTGCCAAAAGTACAATCTCTTCGGTGGCTTTACGCCGTCCGCGCTCGCGAAAATAGATATAAATGATGAAAAGATGTCCTGAAAGTAAAAGAAAGATAAAAAACGTCTGCTCGTAGAGAACCATGCGACGACGATTCGTCAGCCTTTCGGAGATTATTTTTTCGGCGCCGGTAACGAGTTTCAAACTTTTGCCTTGTAATATTATATTCGCGAGCTTTTCGTCTTGCGTGCGGATATATTTAGCGAGCGCCGCGCTCACGTTCGCACGGCCTTCGACTTGCGTACGAAAAAAATGGTATTGCGTATCCAAATTATGCACGATCAAGCGATGCCACCAAAACAAAAGGCCGATCACTGCAAGCAGCGACAATGCCATCAGCACCGTTGTTCCGGTAAATAAAGTATGCGGCGAAAGCGTCTTGCGGTATGAATCCGTCATTATGAAAATTCTCGAATTCTTGTAGGCAAATTCTTTATCGTCTTGCGCAGCGCTTGGATAAAAAAATCGATGTCGCGCCGCCGCAGCGTTGTATTCAAAAAACCGACCTCGTACGCTGAAGGCGCCATGTAAACGCCGCGCTCTAAAAGCTCGTGAAAAATGCGCGCATAGATTGCCGCAGAGAAGGCCTCGATCGCGGTAACGCTACGCACCACAGTCGGTTCTCCCGATTTTTGAAACGAAAACCAAAACAGCGACTCTTCTTGCACTAATTCGATCTGCCAATCGCGCGCGGTAAAAAGGGGAGCGACTTCGGCGGCGAATGATTTTTTTAAGTATGCCGCAATATTTTTCAAACGCACATACGCTTCGCCTTTTCGAGCCGCTAAAATCTTGAGCGTCGCGAGCCCTGCCGCCATCGCGAGGGGGTTGCCCGATAACGTGCCCGCTTGATAAACAGGCCCTTCGGGCGAAAGCCGGTTCATAAGACTCGCCTCGCCGGCGATCGCACCGACGGGTAGGCCACCGCCGATAATTTTTCCGTACGTGATAAGATCGGGATTGAGATTTTCGCGCCCCGCATAGCCGCCGAGAGTCAGGCGAAACCCCGAGATGACTTCGTCGAAGATCACAAGACTCTTGTTCGCACGGGCTGCTGCCACGATGTAATCGATGAACGCTCGGCGCTGGAGTAATAGCCCGGCATTTGCTGGCACGGGTTCGATAATTACTGCGGCGATCGAGTCGCCGTATTTTTTTATCGCTTCGTCGAAGGTGGCCGCATCGTCGAGTGGTAATACCAAGGTATTTTGTACGATACTCTCGGGCACCCCGGGCGAGCTCGAATCGGCGATATTTCCCGAAAGCGTCAACAGACCCGAACCCGCGCGCGCGAGTAGCGCATCGCTGTGCCCATGATAGCAGCCCTCGAACTTAATAATTTTTTCGCGTCCCGTTACACCGCGCGCCAAGCGCAGCGCTGTCATGACCGCTTCGGTTCCCGAATTCACAAAGCGAATTTTGCCGAGAAACGGTAAATGCGACAAAATAAATTCGCCGAGCGCCAATTCGCGTTCGGTTGTCGTACCGAATGTCGAGCCGTCGCGCAGCGCTTTTTCGGTCGCTTTGACGACTTTTGTAGGTGCGTGCCCTAAAATAAGCGGCCCCCAACTCGAAAGAAAATCGAGATGCCGATTGCCATCCGCATCTTTGGTATAGCTGCCTTTGCCCGATGCAATAAACAGCGGGTTGCCGCCGACCGAGCGAAATGCGCGCACCGGCGAATTGACACCGCCGGGAAAAGTTTCCTGCGCGCGGCGCCATAGTTGTTGAGAGATTTTCTGTTTCACTGGTTGTCCTTGAATGCTGCGAAAATTTCGCCCATGAGCGTTGCGTCTCCCGCAATTTCTTTAAGATACGTAGCAAATGTGGCGGATGTACTGCGGTGATAAATATTGTAGCCGTTTGCGGAGACTATTTCCTCTGCCGACGCCCCAAAGCATGAGATCGAGGCGGCACTTAGCTCAGTTGATTTGAGATAGGCGATAAAACTCGCAGCAACTGTGCCGGCGGTAACGAGATGCAATGCAGCTTGTAAAATATTTGATGCTTGCAAAAAAGGGTACTCTGCAGTTAACGTCGCGGCACTTTTCGGAATATTTTGGTAAACCGCCAAAAACTCTGTGTTTGAGTACTCTGCCGCAAATTTACGTGCGCGCGCTTCGCCGTTTTGCGAACCGAGCCACAGTAATTTGGTGTCCTTGGGAATAAGCGCGAGTGCGGCTGCAAAGCCGATTCCCGTTTCGGAATAAGTAATTTGAGCAGTAGGAAAAGCTTCCTTCAAAATTGCGGCCGTCTTCGCCCCGGCGGCAACGATGGGCCCGCAAATGAGCGTCGCATGCTCTTTTAGCCACGGACAGACGGAAGGCGATGCGACAAAAATCGTATCGAAATTTTTAACGGGCGCATTCACTGTGAATATTTTTTGTTCGATGGCGATCACACTTTTCATGTTGGGCATACTTGTCGGCGCACGGTCCTTTCCCCACCAAATCAAGTCTGGAAAGCCGTGCTTCACTTCGGCGCTAATCTCGCGACTTGCGGCTAAAACTTGGCGACGGAGATAAATAGAATTCTCAAAAGTCACCGCATCGGTATTGGTCTTTTTGCTGAAGCAGAGTGCAATGTTATAAAATTTATTTTTCGTGCGCAACGCAGAAACGCCTAACGGCGCATGGCAGCCGGTCGCAAGTTCTGTCATTACCGAACGTTCGAGATCGACGCGGCGCGAAATTTCGTCGTGTTCGAAAAAAACATCGCGCAGCATTTTCGCATACGTCGGCGCCGCTTTGTCGGAAAATTGCAGAGCGAGTACGCCCTGTCCCGGCGCTGTGGGAAATTGCAATTCTGGAATTTCGGCGACCGTCAGATCGCTATGGAAAAATTCATGGAAATTTCTAAGCTCCGCCGCCAAATGTTGACTTAACTCTTCGGTCAAAAATTTTGTATATTTTTCTACCGGTAGCGCGGCGAAACTTTGCAGCCGCCGAAGACCTGCGCCGGCGATAACGATTGCGTTCATCTGCGCGTCGCCCGCGTTGAGCTTTTTTAAGCGTGTGACGACATTACCGCGCAGAAGCACGGTCTTTGCTGCGGGCAGCGCATAACGCAACTGGTGTATGCGCCGCAACGACGACGTGCCGACGACCATGTGCGCACCGTCTTTTTCGATCGGAAAACCGGCGAGTGTAATCAGCACATCGGCACCGGTCGTCTCGGAAAAAAGCAACGGCGCCTGAATACCCGGCACCGATTCGACGGGTAAGTCTTTGAACGAATGTACGGCGGCGTCGGCGTGTCCCACGAGCAACGCCTCGTCGAGTTCTTTGGTGAAGAATGCACGGCCTTCTTTTTCGGTCGTTTGTTCGGCGACCTTGTAAAGCGGAGCGTCGAGCTTGATGTCGCCGGCGGTCTTGAGACTTTTGATGCGTACCGTTAAGCCTGCCGCATCGAGCCGCAGCGCCGCATCGATCGTCTGCGCGAGCGCGAGCAACGAATCGCGCGAGGCAAGAGTTATGAGAGACTTCGTCGGCACGCTCACGTTAAGCTTGCGGCAATGCTCGCGAACTCGCGATCAAGTCGAGAATCATTTCACGGTGATCGGCAAGCGCGCGGCGTTGCTCTTTTTTCATGAAATCGTATAAAATCCGCTTTTGTTTTTCGCTGAGCGCCGCCTCGGATGCAAGACGCTGCCACTCAAATTCGCTCTGGCTTGATTTATCGTCGATATAGGTACGTACTAATTGCGAATTTTCTCGGTAGAGCGAATCGAGCCAAAGCTGATAGAGCGCTTTTCGAATGATCGGCGCCGCCTCGGCCGCAGAGAGTAGGCGACCAGTACGCGCAGCGTCGGATAATTTTTGCAATGCCGCAAGCGTGATAAGTCGTTCGCCTGCGTGTAGCGCGACGTCGTCGTGAACGTTCTGGGGTAGCGATAAATCGACAATCGCGCTACTCGCAGATAACGCTCGCTTCTCGATTAAATACGCAAGATCCTTGGCGGCGAGTAGCGGCTGCGGCGCAGTCGAAGCGAGCACGATTGCGTCGGCGTCGATGGCAGCGGGAGAGTTTTTCAGTTCATTAAGCGTAATCTCGCGAAATTTTTCGCGATGCGACTCTATCAGCTCGCGCATATCGGCGTTCATCGCACGGTCTTTATCTTTGCGCACCACGACGAATGCGGTCACCCCGCGACGCAGCGCATAGCGCGCAACCTTCGCCGACATTTCAGAGGCGCCGACGAGAATCAGCGAACGTTCAATCGAACGCAGTTTGCGTTCGTGTAGCGCGTTATCAACGAGACTCATCAGCGAATACGAATTTTCTGAAATGCCGGTCGTATTGCGGATTTTCTTCTGCGTCTCTAATGCCTTTTTGAGTACGGT
>JAFEGD010000176.1 GCA_018240245.1 Spirochaetota bacterium
ATTACTGCGCCGTTTTCTCGCACGAATTGCACATCGCTCGAACTCAAGACGCGCGCATATAAGCGTGCTGAGTCGCCTAAGACCATACCCTGGGCGACGAGTTTTGTCGGCGGCGCATTATATAATCTATATGCTACGAAAAATGTAATAACTATTACTGCAGCCGCAGCAGCTAACGAAGCGTAAAGTCGCCAACGCCGGTCGCTCTGCGGGGGTGGAGGGTGCTTTTCTAACTTAGTACGAATACGCGCAACGCCCGCCTCAAGCTCGCCCGCCGTCGACGCCGAAAATCTTAGATGCGTCGTATCGCCACGCCGGATTTTCTGGTATATGTCTTCAACGCTCGCCATTTTAGTTGCGGTCTATGAAATCGCCCCAGTTGTTTTTGCGCATGAGATCGCCCATGATCTGTTGTGCCTTCTCATACTTACGCCGATACGACCATATCGATATACGCATGAGTTTCGCCGCCTGCATTTCGTCAATAAAAATCTCGCGTGTCGGCGAAGTGCGGTAGAGCGCGCGAATTTCGTCGCCGCTCTTGCCCGCAAGTACCGCAATCCACTCGCAGCGGCTTGCGTCGAATTTCAAGAGCCACGCGAGTTTTAGTTTATCGCTCAATGCGAAAAGGCAAGCAATGACTTGATCTACAAATTCGCGTTGTAAATGTTGCGTTTCGAGGCTCGGCGTAGAATCGGGCAAATCTTCGAGTAATAAGAGCGCAGTCTTGATCTGTTTTTTCTGCTTGTAATAATCGGAGAGCAAATTGCGCAAAATACCGAATAGCAGTTTATCGGGACCGACGCGAATTTTGCTCTCATCGCGATAACCTTCGTAAAACCGTAGCCACGCCTCGGCGCATAAATCTTCAGCGTCGTCGCGGTCGTAGATGCGCGAGCGTGCAAAATATAACAGGCTGAGCGCTTGTTTTTCAAAAAAATCAGCAAACTCTTTGTCGCCAAATATATTCAAGTGGGATAGATAACTTATAAGAGACTTTTTCCGTAAATTAGTTTTTTAGGGCAGTTGTTTTTTACCGCGTTGAATTGCAACAAGGTGAGACGGCTAACTTTGGCACTTTTCAGCAGGATTTTTTTAGAAAATTTCGCGCAAGTTTTTGCCGCCAACCATACAAATGGCTTATGGGTACCTTGCAAGCTCCATCCATTTTACACTATTTACAGCACGAATACCGCCTGACACGCACCGAAGCGCGCCTTTGCGAATTTTTGCTGCGTGGCAATACGCGCCCCGACTTGCGCCGCTTGCTCGGCATAAACGAGAACTGCCTCAAATGGCATTTGAAACAACTCTACGCAAAAACGATCGGCGATTCGCCGCACGAGCGCGATAAACTACAGAAGTTGACGCAGCTCGTGTATCGGTTGCAAAGCGAACAAAACTACCCTTGAGGGTATGGTAAAAAAGAATTTTATTGGTTAGAAAATATATTATGCAATATTCGCTTTGGCTCGCATTATTCCTCGCAACCGCGCTAATGCCGGTTTCTCTCGCCGCGCAACCACAAGCGCGCATCGTTTCGATCGATCACGTTGAGATTAGTCCAGTGGGCATCAAAGAAGCACGCATCGCTTGGGAAACACAAAACGCTCTCAATTATTTACTACGCATCAACGTGCCTTGCCCGCCGGCAACGGGTGGCGCATCGGTTCAGTCGGGTGCTCAAGAAACCACGATCAACGCAAACGATCTGATAAACGGCAAAAATGAAATTCATCTTTGCCTCGATGTGCAGGGCGATCGGAGCGAACTCGTCGCCACACTCTACCGTAACGATACCGCTCCGGTGGTGCGAGCGTTTCCCGAACCCGACGAATGGAATGGCGAAGACCCGATAATGCTCAGTTGTACGGGCTGCTCGGCGTTACGCTATAACCTTGGCTCCGAGCAAGCGTATGCAGGACCAATTTCGATCGCTGGCGACGGTGCTCGCTTGAGTTTTTTTGGCTTAAGCACCGCTGGAGTCAAAAGCGAATTGCGGACAAATAATTATGAACGCAGTGAATCCCAGAAACCGTGGCGGAGCGGTCGTCTGGTTGGGTCGCCGCTCTACATATCGGTCACAGGCGGCATGGCCGATGTGCTCTCGGGCGGTGGCGGCGCGCTAGTATCGTACGAGCAAGGCCCCGACGCGCTACTCAACACCGCGCGTGCGTGGTATATCCCCGGTGCCAAAGCCGAATTGGGAGTACTTTATCTTACAAAACAAAGCGCGCATGAAACGCTGTTGCCCTTGAATGTTGGCCCGTTATGGGAAATCGCGCCCTTCAGGCGGCATAGCGGACGGTTCTTTTTTGGCGGTCTTCTTGGAGTGACGCTCATTGCCGCCGGCGCGGGCGATTATTCGCGTACCGTGCTCACAAGTAATATACAAGTCTTGGGCGGCTATCGCCTACCGTGGGATAATTTTGCTTTTCGTGCGGGTTTACGCTATCTCGTTTTTTTCGACCAAACAACCGCACTCACCGGAATCGGCATAGAACTCGGTTTTGAATATAATTTATTTTAGGAGGCTATATGAAAATATCTTGGATTATTTTCTCTGCATTTGTGCTCTTGCACTGTGCAAATCTGCAATCGGAGTTTCACGATGCGGCAATGGTCGCCAATGGCGGCGGTAATTGTCGCACGTA
>JAFEGD010000177.1 GCA_018240245.1 Spirochaetota bacterium
CGCTCATAAGAAACGGCCAGAGTGCGGCGCCCATAAGTATATAAAACGCCGCCATACCGAAACGCGCGAATAGTGTCCGCCGCTTTTCGAGTGGAATCTCAGCGTAAAGTGTCTCTTGTCGCGCCTGCCCGGTGCGCGGCACGATATCGTCGCCGCGTGCGTCGAATACCGCACTCACCCCGCTCATCGCCGAGCGCACCATTGGTACCCCGTTTTCAACCGCGCGCAGCGACGCCGCACCTAAGTGTTGGTGTCCCTCGATACCGTCGCCAAACCACGCATCGCTCGCTAGGTTGACGATCAAATCGGTATCTTGCGTACGCGCATCGCTCGGATAAAGCGCTTCGTAGCAAAGCGTCGGTTGCACGCGCAGCGACTTTGTTCTCTCCCGCGATGCGAACATCGTACGAATTTTTTCTGGCGAAGAAAATAGCTGCATGTCGCTACGCAAACTGCCGCTGTCGATGCGCGAGGGTAACTTACTGCGGTAAGAAACGTCGAGAGGTGCGTTTAATTTGCCTGCGCTAAAATGCCCCGCTTCAAAAAAATAGCGTCTGAGCGCAGGAAAAATATTTTCGAGCGGTAAATATTCTCCCCATGGTACGAGCCGGCGCTTAAGATAAAAAGTCTCATCGCTCGTGTGCGGCGACGGCCGCACGCTCAAGCGCGAATGGAGACGATTTTCTCGATAAACCATATCTTGAAAAATCACCGTGCGTCCGAGTGCGCGCGCAAAATATTCGAGAACGCCGTCGAATGTCTGCGAATAAATTTTTCGGTTCTGCATATGTCGATCGGCCGAATGAAACGGCATTGCCGCTTCGGGCCAAAAAATTATATCTGCTTTCTCGTGCAACAAGAGCGCTTCGGCGGATTGATTAAAGAGGCGATTGATGGCGTCGGTGGCGAAGGCTTCGTCCGAGCGCTTAGCTTCGGGCGCAGCGCCGATATTAGTTTGGATCGCGAGCACACGTACGACTTCTTTAGAATCTATAATTGGGTAAAAATACAGAGCAGCACCGACGATATACAAGATTGTCAAAATTGCTAACGCAGGCAGCGCCGGCTTCAGAAAATAACTCCAACGAGCGCCGTGTCGCTTGCGTAAGAGAAGGTGTAACGCTGCGCCGCCCACACCTACAGCAAACGCAATCAAATACACAGACCCAAGCGCCGCAAGTTGTCGCAATGGTGCATCCGCTGCAAGCGTATTACCCCACGACCACGGGAAAAGTTCAGGGGCGAGCGCGTCGGTCAGCGCCATAATCGCCGCGAACGCCAAGATATGGGTGAGTTCATGGAATTTTTTCAGCCAATACCGATACAGCAAGAATAGTGCGTGGAATTTGAGGTTAAAGAGGAGCGCGTAGAGGCAGCCTAAAAATACTGTTAGAATGAAATTCCCCCCCGTATAGCGATGGATTGTCGCAAAAATCCAGCCGAAGGTGAGCACACTACTGGCGAGTGCAAATAGCGACGCTGCGCCCAAGATTCTGTAGACGCCGACGGGGCGTTGTTCTTCGGCTGCGCGCAAAATAAAAAATACCGCGACGAAACCCAGCGGCCAGATCTTATACGGCTCGAGTGCGAAAAGGACGCAGAGAGCGGCCAGCGCCGCAAAGACACTCTGACGGAAATAAAAATTACGAACCAAGCCCAAGCGCTATTTGAGATTATTCTGCCGCAAGTATTCTTCGTACTGCATGCGCCGCGCGTACGCATCGGATTCTTCTTGGCCGAGCATCGTTGCACGTATTGCATCGAGCTTCGCTTGTCGATCAGTATCGGAAAGCGAGGGGTTCTCGCGATTAAATTTTTGTGCGACAGCTTCGTAGTTATCGATGCGCGCTCGTTCTTCTTTGATTTGTTGATCGACGGCGGCCATGCGCTTAGCCCCGTCGGCGCCGAAATATTTTTCGCGCATCGCCTCGGTTTGTGCAGCAGAAGTCCCTTGGCGCTGCATCTCGTCGCCGCGTAAGAGAACTTCGGTTTCATAGCGCGTGTACGCGGGTTCACTCTCGCTAAAGGCGCTATTGTAATCGCCGAGCATCTTTTTGCGCATATCGTAATACTTTTTCACGCGCTCGTCGGCGGGCATATTCGCCGAACTCTTAAAAAAATCACCCAGCGCCTCTTGCGTAGTCGTGCGGGCTTCGTCGTAACCGAAGAGTAACTGCGCATCGGTCTCTGAAAAAAATTCGCGGCGCTTTTTCTTCAAAAGCTCGTAGCGCTCGGGCGGCGTCGCATTTTCTGGAAAAACAAAGCGCCGCATCGAATCTTCGAAGCGCAAATAGTTGCGAAAAAGCGCAATAATCTTTTCATTCTCGGGCGGCGGGTATTGCTCGCGCAAAAAATTTTCGATACGAATATTACATTCGTCGATATTCATCTTTTGCTTGGGTTCGGCGTTCGGCTGCGTCGTCACCGCGCCTTGTACTTGCCCTAGCGGGCCGCCCCCGGCAGCGCATTTACTGCGCAGTTTCCAGAGTTCGGCGATGAGCGAAATGCGCCCCGTACGCGCCAGCTCAATAAGTTGGCTGAACGAATACATATTTTCTTCGGTAAATAGCTTCTTATTCTGGTCGACAAATTCGCGGTACTCGCCCGACTGCGGGTTTGCGGCAAGCGCTGCGCGCTCGGCCTGCTCTTTTAGCCTACTACTCTTTTGTGCGTCACCTTGGTTGGGCCAGAACATCCACAAGAGTAAAAGAATAACAACGGGGAGCACATAAAGTAACAGCTTACGCTTATCCATAGCGGATAATCTAACTTGCAATCGCCAACGTCAAATCAAATGGGGCGCGGGCGCGTTTTGTGGGTACGCGGCGAACGGGAATGCCGTGCCTTCGAATGGATTTTCTCGGTGGCAGCAGGCGATTCCCGTTCGCAAGTCACAAGAAACCCACAAAACGCGCCCGCACCCAATCAAATGTATCGTCGTTGACGGTATGTCGAAATTATTCGAACTGCTGCGGGCCGAGGCCCGATGAGTTCGATTTTTCACGGGGGTTTAGCTCAGTTGGGAGAGCGTCACAATGGCATTGTGAAGGTCAGGGGTTCAACTCCCCTAACCTCCAAAATTTTTAGAGAACAACGATGCAAATTTCAGATCGAACGTATAACGAACGCCTCCGCGATACATCCCTGCGGGTTGCGCTCATCACCGCACTCTTCAACGAAAATATTACCCGAGCGCTTGCCAAGGCCGCAGAGTCGACTTTGCTCCAATTAGGGGTTGAAAAAGCGCGCATCCTCAAACTAGAAATCCCCGGTGCGTGGGAGCTCCCGCTTGCAGCAAAAAAGATTTTTAGCGCTAATTTAGCCGACGCCGTTATCGCGTGCGGCTGCGTCATTCGCGGCGACACCGGCCACTACGATATCGTCGCCAATCAAAGCGCGCACGGACTCATGCAAGTTTCGCTCGAATTCGCGCAACCCGTCATGAACGCAGTTCTTACCGTCGAAAATTTGGCACAGGCCGAAGCGCGAGCACGCGCAGACGCAACAAATAAGGGCGCAGAAGCGGCGCGCTCGCTGATCGAACTCGCAAATGCTCTCGCTCCGCTATAAACACCATGGCGAAGTCTGATCGACAACATCGACACAAGGCGCGTATTCTCGCAATGCAGGCGCTTTTTCAATTCGATATGCGCCACGACGCAGCGCCCGATCTCAAGCAACTCACCTCTTTTAATTGGATGGACTATTCGGTGCCCGAAGAAGAACAAATTTTTGCGGCAGAGATTATCCAAATGGCGCTCGAAAATTTAGCCGCGATCGACGAACTCATCGTCGAACGCCTTGTCGGTTGGGAATTCTCGCGCATCTCGCCGGTCAGTCGCGCAATCTTGCGCACTGCGGTGGCGCAGCTCGTTTACCTACCGCAGGCCGCCGATGCGGTTGTGGTCATCGACGAGGCGATTCTTCTTGCAAAACAGTACGACGCGGTCGAGACCGCCGGTTTTGTGAACGGCTTACTCGACGATGTTCGGCGCTTGCAAACCGAAGGCACGACCGATAAACGCGAAACGATACCCAAAGCGGCGCAAAAAATAAAAATTAAGAAAAAACTACAGAATTAACGTGTATAGTGCCCGCGCATAGCATGCGGCAACATCGCCGCGACGGCGTGCCCAAAATAATCCATCGCATCTTGCTTGCGCGTATCTTTTGAAAAACGCTCGACCTCGAGACTGCGAATGCCTTGCGGCGCAGCGTTCGCCGGCCCGACGTAGACGGGTTCGCCGATGCGCATCGCACCTTCGGTAAAACCGAAACGAAAACTATCGGAGTGTAAAATTTTTTCGGGACCTTCGACCGCGACAGGTAACACCACCGTGCCGTCGAGATAGCTATAGAGCGCGCCGTGAAAAGGCAACATCGCACTATTGCGACTGCGCGTACCCTCGGGATAGAGCACTAACGCTTCGCCGCGCTTTTGCCGTTCTTTCACTTCTTTATAAGATCGTAAATTGAGGCGCGTCAATTCGCGGCGTATCGACTCGTTCTCGGCCATATCGCGTGGCGAGGCAACGAGCATCGTGCGAAAGGCGCGCCCGGCGACGCGCGTAAAATCGGACGTAAAGACCAACCGCCCCGTGACAAAAAACATCTTTCGTGCATACTCAAAGAACGCCTGCTCGCGTTCGAGCATAAACGACGTCACTGTCGCATCGAAGAGGCTCAAATGATTTTCGACGATCGTGACTCCCGTTGTCGCCAAATAAGGAATTACCTTCGCAAAATTTTCCGCACCCTCGAGTTTGAACTTACTTAAGAGCGGTTGAAAAATTGCGTGCATCAATTTATAGATTTGCTCGTCGGGTTCTAAAAACGGCGAACCATCGAGCAGTTTAGCGTTATTCTCAAAATCGAGAATCGGGGGTAGCGGGGTCGAATGCGAGAGGCGAATGTATTCTTGCAATAACGAACGCGACGTCGCTTCGGGCATTTGCGCCTCGGCAAACGAAGCGACACTCGTCATGAACTGATCTTCCCACGAAAAGCTCGGCATAGGGCATATTGCGACGGCCAAATACTCGGTAAATGGATTGTAATAGCTGTTGCCGTGAACTTGCTGATGCGATTGACGCGCTGTCGCAAACGCCGGTTTTACCGTATGGCAAAACTTTACTACGATCAAGATTGCGATCTTTCGGTACTTAAAAATTTAACCGTTGCAGTTATCGGTTATGGCTCGCAGGGTCGTGGCCAAGCGCAGAACATGCTCGATTCAGGCCTCAAAGTGATTATCGGGCTTAAGCCCACCTCGCAATCGGTCGCCGAAGCAAAAGCCGACGGCTTCGAGGTCGTCGACGTCGCGACCGCAGCGGCACGCGCCGATGTTATTCAAATTTTAACCCCCGACCAAACGCAAAAAGAAATTTTCGACGCCGAAATCAAGCCGCATCTCAAAGCGGGCAATGCACTCGTTTTCTCGCACGGCTTTAATATCCACTTCGACGAAATCGTAGCGCCGAAAGACGTCGATGTCTACATGGTTGCGCCGAAAGGCCCCGGCCATCTCGTGCGCCGCGTCTTTACCGAAGGCGGCGGCGTGCCATGCCTCATCGCAATTCACCAAGACGCGACGGGCAATGCGCATAAACGCGCACTCGCACACGCTATGGGCGTCGGCGGCGGCCGCGCGGGTATCCTCGAAACGACTTTTAAAGAAGAAACCGAAACCGATCTTTTCGGCGAACAGGCTGTTCTCTGTGGCGGCATCAGCCACCTTATTCAAGCGGGCTTCGAGACGCTCATCGAAGCGGGCTACGACCCCGAAATTGCGTACTTCGAATGTCTCCATGAAACTAAGCTGATTATCGATCTCATTTACGAAGGCGGCCTCGAAAAAATGCGCTACTACGTTTCCGATACGGCGGAGTACGGCGATTATGTTTCTGGCCCGCGCGTCATCGATGGCCACGTAAAGCAGAAGATGAAAGAAGTTTTGGCGGATATCCAAAAAGCTAACGGTGCAAAATTTGCGAAAGGCTTCTTAGCCGACCTGCGCAGTGGCGGCAAAGAATTTGAAAGCATGCGCAAGCGCGAAGAAGCGCACCCGATCGAGAAAGTCGGTAAAAAATTGCGCTCGATGATGCGTTGGCTCTCTAAATAAGAGGCTTTACAGTAACGGTGTCACGCAAAGGAGTGTACTAGCACTCCTTTGCTAATCTATGTCGTCCACAGGCCTTAAGCCGTTCAACTTCTCGCCGGAAATCATCGCGCGTATGCGCGACTCGCAAGAAATTCCCGTTAATTTTTATAATGCCAACGGGCAAGTTTTAATCCCCCGCAAAGAACAAGCGACGAACGACATGATCAATAAGCTCTTGCAGCATATTGGTTCGGGAGTTTTCTACCGCGAAGACGACGAAGATAGATTGGGATTAAAATCTACCGCCCGCGCCGATCTCGAAGGACTTTCTGACGCGAAGCTCATCGACGAAAAGCGCATTGCCGAAATGGCAGAGGCCGCCGAGAGCCTCATGAACGAGCTCAAGTTTGCCGCATTCGGCGCAGTGCATTCGCAGAAAATGCACTCGCAGGTCAATTCGTTCATTGCCGATTTCGAACAACAGCCCGACATGATGGTGGGCCTTGTGAATATTCTTGGCGCATTCAAAGGCGATTCGAACTCCGAACTTTCCGAGCTGGCGGTGAAGCGTTCGGTAGTCGCGATGGCGTTGAAATCGCGAAGCATGAAAGCGATGATCTCGAAAGATCGCGGGCGCGGTTCAGAGGCGGTGCAGCCGCTCATGATGGGAGCGATGCTTTCGCAAATCGGCAAGGCTAAAATGAATTTGCCCGACACCGAAACCCTAACACCCGAGCAGCGCGGCTACCTGCGCAGGTATCCGTTGTTGTCGTACCTCATGGTCGCGCACGAGGCGACCGTACCTTTCGAAGTCAAACGACTGATACTCAATCAAAAACGCACGTTACCCGAAAATGCGGTTACGAATAACTATCCCGAGTTTCGGTGGATGTCGGCAACGATGCAAGGGCTCGTACAAGAAAATTCTAAAAACGGCAAAAAAGAAGTCGCTGCGGATATTTTGCGCCAACTCACCGCCTTCAAAGAATTTGTCGTTTACGAAGAAGACGTAAATATTTTGAGCCTTGCGACCGACTTTGCCGCGCTCACGACGAAATCGCGCTGGCGCGAGGCGAAAGACCCCGTAACGGCGATTAAGCTTATTCTCAATAATTCGTATTTTCAATACGGCGCCAAAGTTATCCGCGATTTTCTCGACCATATCTCTATTTCATTGAGTCATAACCAAAAAATTATCAATAACGACGATCTTCTGATCTTGGCGCTCTCGATGAGCAGCGGCCAAACATATTTCGAGATAGCGCGCGTCGTCGAAGTCGGCCGTTACCAAAGCCGCGCCTTGGTGCAACGATTGGGTGTCTTGCATATGGAGTGCGTAAATACCGACGGCGCGTATCGCGGCGTGTTTCAACTCGATTCGTTTCGCGCCGACCCACGCAAAATAAAAATAAATCTTGCGCAAGATTTTTTACGGCGCATTATATACATTATCGACCCGGTGGTCGACCCCGAACTTTTTGCGAAGATGCTTAAGAAATTAGCGCCGACGTAAGTGCGCGAACTCTTTTTTTATACGCGCGGCAATTTGCAGCGGTGCAAGCCCGTACAACTCTTCAATCGCGGCGATGCTACCGTGCGGCACAACGGCATCGGGATACCCTAACGATAGATGTTTCATCGCAATGTCATGCGCAACCAAACACCGCGCCGTCAAGTCGCCTAACCCGCCGACAAGTCCATGATTTTCTAAGGTTACGACGAGCTTCTTACCGACGAGAGCGCGCAGAATTTGTTTTTCGGGTAACGGCTTTAACGCACGGACATCGATAACGGCGGCGGAGATTTTATGTTTTGCCAGTTCTGTGCGCGCCGCGAGCGCGTGCGCGGCAAAAACGCCTTCGCTCAAAATAAGCACATCTTTACCGCTCGCTAAAATCTCTGCCTGCAAAGGGTTATACTTTGCATTCGACTTCAAAACATTAGGGATCGCAAACGGCGCAAATTCTTTTTTCGGAAACCGAACTGCAATCGGGCCTCTATCCCACGTTGTCATGAAACCTAAAATACGCACCAACTCGTGCGCATCGCGCGCCGACAAGAGCGTGATGTTCGGCAACGCGGCCATAAACGCGATGTCGTAAAAACCCTGGTGCGTCTCGCCGTCTTGCCCGACGCAGCCGGCACGATCGATAACAAGACGCACCGGTAAATTCATGAGCGTAATATCTTGCACGAGCTGATCGTAGCCGCGCTGCAGAAACGTCGAATAGATGCACAAGAACGGTTTGAGACCGGCGCTTGCGAGCGAACCCGCAAAAGCTGTCGCGTGCTGCTCGGCGATGCCCGTGTCAAAAAAACGCGACGGGTACACCGTCGCAAACGGCACAAGCCCCGACCCCTCTTTCATCGCCGGTGTAATAACTACTAGCGTTTCGTGTTTTTTACCGAGTTCTGTCAGCGTTTCGCCGACAAATTTGCTCAACCCCCACGGCGCATCGACCTTCTTCTCGATGCCGATTTTTGTATCGAACACGCCGACGCCGTGGTAGGCAATCGGGTCTTTTTCGGCAAGGGCATACCCCTGCCCTTTGCGCGTGACGACATGCAGCAAGATCGGTTCTTCGACCGGCGGCAAATGCGCTAGCACGCTCACGATACGCATCACGTCGTGCCCGTCGATCGGCCCCAGATATCGAAAACCGAGCTCGCCGAAAAATTGGTGATCGGTCGCGAGCGACTTCATCGTCATGCGAAAGCGTTTGGCGATGCGATTGATGACGCGCCCGATCAGTGGAATTTTAGAAACCAAATTTATAAAGCCGCTCTTACTTTTTTTATAGAAGCGCGTGTTGATAAGCTGCGTTAGATGATAACTCAACGCCCCGACATTTTTCGAGATACTCATCTCGTTGTCGTTGAGAATCGCGAGCATCGGCGTGCGCGCATACCCGGCGTGGTTCATCGCTTCGAAAGCCATGCCGGTAACGATCGAAGCGTCGCCGACAATCGGAATCACCGTCGGCAATGCGGCTCCATGCTTTTGTTGCATGCGCGCGGCAATCGACTCACCCATCGCCTGCGAAATCGCGGTGCCTGCATGGCCGGTGTTATAGAGGTCGTGCTCCGACTCGGAGCGTTTAGGAAAACCCGACAAGCCCCCGGTCTTGCGAATCGTCGAGATTTCTTTTTTGCGCCCGGTTAACACTTTGTGCGCATAGCACTGGTGCCCGACATCCCATAAAAAACGATCGAACGGCGAATTAAACACATAATGCAAGGCGACCGTCAATTCGATCGAACCTAAATTCGACGAGAGATGCCCGCCGCTTGCGGCGACGCTTTCGAGCAAGAACCCGCGCAGATATTCGCAAAACGCCGGCAACTCGCTGAGCGCTAATGCTTTTAGTTTTTGCGGCGAATCGATCGAAGTAAAATCGACCGTTGTAGTTGCCGCCCCGGCGACCAGAGACATTGGGCTATTTTAACTCCAACGCATTTTCATAAATCAGAACGGGAATATGTTCGCGCACAAAATAAAAAATTTTTGTTTCGGCTTGGTAAAGCCCTTCGCTCGCAGACTCGCTAATCGACTGACCCGATATATCTTTGCACGCCCCCGCGCGAATGAGGCTATTGACGCGATCGAGTACGACCGTATCGGCAAGCGCGAGTTTTTTCTTCGACCGCGGGCAAACCAAAATCGCCAGTAACTCTGGGTTCATCGCCTCCTATTTAGGTATTTGAAACACGTCGTCAATGCAGTAGCTATTCGCGTGACGCGGCATGCCGAATCCATAGCATAGCGTATGGTAATCGGCATCCGAAGCATGCGTGCGGGAGGAGTCCTCGTTGCATGCGTCTTTGCGGCCGCAACGATTCTTTTGCCGACGCATATATACGCCGTCGGCTCGTCGCTCGATTTACCGGGCAAATCGGCCGAAGAGACGATACAAATCGCAAAACACGCATTAGAACGCCTCGACGCAAACTGTATAGAACAAGATATTACGCTCGGCGCGCAGTGGCGCTGTAAAACACCGTTTTATTCTCCGCTCAACCTCGACATCTTCGTTTCGACGATACCCGACAAGTCGATCATTCGCGCCGATTCGCGTACGCGGCAGAGTTATGCATTCGTCGATTTAGTCGCCAACGAAACCGGCCAACCGCCTTACGAGCAATCGTACGCCGAAAAATCGGTGCTGCTCTCGCTGGGTGCAACGCTCGTCTCGCCGGCATTAGGCTATTGGTACGCCAACTCGAACACGATGATTAAAGCCAAATCGGTTTTTTTACCTTTATTAGGATTTTTAGCGGGGGACTTGGCGTTATTCTGGGTGAGTTCCAAAATGTACTTTACCAATGGCTTCGACCCCTTCGGTAATAGCATGGCGACAATGCTTATCTCGATGGGCGCATATCGCGCCATTATGATGCTGCCGTTTTCGTTGCAAGTTGTCGCGCACAATCGCTTCGCTGGGCTCAAAATCACCTACCGTTTTTGACGAACCATGATTTCGGCGTTTAGCCTTCTCAAAGCGCTCGTCGAGCCGGTACGTATTCGCCTCTATCTTTTGCTCAAACAATCGCCGCTTACCGTTTCTGAACTGTCGGAGATTCTCAAACTTTCGCAATCGAACACCAGTCATCATTTGAAGGCGTTGCGCGAACTTGGCTTTTTACGCTCCGAAAAAATCGGCCAGCATACGTTCTACGGCCTCGCCGAAATCGCCGAAGCGCATAAAATTGCGCCGCTCTTAAAACAACTCGAAGCGCTCAAAGACGAGATTCCCGAAGCGGCGAGCGATACGTTGAAGTTGCGCTCGACGCTCGCGGCGCGCGGCGAAGATTCTTTCAAACTATGGCGCCGCGAGCAAGGCGACCTACCCTACTCCGATGTTTTTGCGCACTTGGCCGCCGGTCGCCGGGGCACCGTCGCCGATATCGGTTGCGGCGAAGGCGACTTCTTCGCGTGGCTCGACATATCTTTCGCTCGCATTGTTGCCGTCGATCGCGACACTGCGCACACGCGAGCGGCGGCGCGCAAGAAAAGCAAACACGCGGCAATTACGATCGTACAGGCCGACGCCGTCGCATTGCCTTTCGCCGACGCTCTTGTCGACGCGGTTGTCTTGCGTATGGCGCTCGCGCAAATCAACGATTGCGAACGCGCGCTCGGCGAGGCGGTGCGCATCTTAAAGCCCGACGGCTATATCAGCATCATCGATACCGAGCGCACGTTGGGTGGCGGCTTCAAACGCCGCGTGCGCGAATCACTCGCCGATTGCGGCGTTGCAATCGACAGCGAGCGCGACCTGCCGCAGCTTTTCATGTTGCGCGGAAAAAAATCATAAGGGCACCTCTAAAAAAGCCGCGCATTCGGCCTGAACTGCCGAACAGAAAATCGGAAACCGGCCATTTAGGCCGTTTGCGCGCGGTTTGTCTTCAAAACGCAGCGTTTCCGATTTTCTGGCGGCTTTTTTAGAGGTGCCCGTAACTTTAGCTGGTCGGAATATTTTTTTTCAAGAATTCTATAAGAGCGCGACGATCTTCGGTTTCCATGAGCGAGTACGAACTATGCCGTCTATCGGTTTCGAGAAATTTCGTTAATACATCGACGCCTTTGCGGACGCGAATCAATCCCACTTCGCTTTTGTCGCGCTTCGCTTTAAGTACGTGCGGCGGCAAATGGCAATCGGTGC
>JAFEGD010000178.1 GCA_018240245.1 Spirochaetota bacterium
CACCGAAGAAGATTGGCGCAACCGCGACAAATGGGCCGCCTACGAAACCGCCGCGTGCGACATGTTCGCGAATACCTCGAACGACTATGCGCCGTGGATTATCGTCGAGGCCAACGACAAAAATTTTGCGCGCATCAAGGTGATGGAGAGTGTGGTTGCAGCGCTCAAAGAGATTAGTAAATAAGACCTACGATCTTATTTACTAATCAATGCCGCGAGATCGATCACGCGCGTCGAATAGCCCCACTCGTTATCGTACCAAGTCAGAACGCGCACCATGTTATCTTGAATCACAGTCGTCATCTGCCCGTCGACGATCGACGACAAGGGGTTGCCTTTGAAATCGTTCGAGACAAGCGGCAAATCGGTATAACCGAGAATACCTTTGAGAGAGCCGTCTGCCGCAGCTTTAAGCGCAGCATTGACAGCTTCTTTTGTCGTCGATTTCTCGGTCTCGACGGTCAGGTCGACCACTGAAACATCGGGTGTCGGTACGCGAATCGAGATACCGTCGAGCTTGCCCTTGAGTTCGGGGATTACGAGCGACAACGCTTTCGCGGCCCCCGTAGACGTGGGGATCATATTCACCGCAGCCGCGCGCGCGCGGCGTAAGTCTTTGTGCGGAAGATCGAGAATCTGCTGGTCGTTGGTATAGCTGTGAATCGTCGTCATTAAGCCTTTTTTTATACCAAAATTTTCTACCAAAACTTTCGCGACCGGCGCAAGACAGTTGGTTGTGCACGATGCGTTTGAAATGATTTTGTGTTTCGCTTTATCGTAATTCTTTTCGTTGACGCCAATCACAAACGTCGCATCTTCATTCGTTGCGGGTGCCGAGATAATTACTTGTTTTGCTCCGCCCTTTTCGATGTGCGTCTTCGCGAGGTGAGCGTCGGTAAAACGGCCGGTCGATTCGATGACAATTTCGCAACCAAACGCGCCCCATTTTTGCTCTTCGAGTTTCGCAATCGCCGTCGCGTGGATTTTCTTGCCGTCGACGATAATATGTTCTTTATCGGAGCTGACGTCGTGATTCCACACGCCGAAAACGCTGTCGTATTTTAAGAGGTGCGCGAGTGTCGCTGTGTCGGTCAAATCGTTGACCGCAATAATTTCGACATCGGCACGGCCCCATGCCGCGCGAAAGGCGTTACGGCCGATGCGGCCAAACCCGTTAATACCAATTTTTGTTGCCATAGGAAAGATTACAAATTAAAAACGCACTGTCGAGCCGAAAGCTTTACTTAAAAACTCCCGCTTTGTCGGTTTTTTCCCAAGTGAACGAGTTGTGCCCTTCGCGGCCAAAGTGGCCGTACGCCGCCGTCGGGCGATATTTGATATTGCGTAGGTTCAGCGTCTCGCGAATACCGCGCGGCGTCAGATCGAATTGCGCTTGAATGAGTTGCTCGATCTTGTCGTCGCCGATTTTGCCGGTGCCGAAAGTGTTGACGACAAGCGACACGGGTTTCGCCACGCCGATCGCATACGCCACCTGAATCTCGCATTGGTCGGCGATGCCCGACGCGACGACGTTCTTCGCCACATAGCGCATCATGTACGCCGCACTGCGGTCGACCTTCGAAGGGTCTTTACCGCTGAACGCACCGCCACCGTGGCGACCGTAGCCGCCGTACGTATCGACGATAATTTTACGGCCGGTTAAACCGCAATCGCCGTGCGGGCCGCCGACGACAAAACGCCCGGTGGGATTGATATAGTAATTTGTATCTTTCAGTAATTCGGCAGGCAGCACTTTCTTCACACACGCTTCGATCACTTGTTCTGATAATTTTTTGTGTTCGACGTCGGGCGTATGCTGCGTCGAAACGACGACTGTCTGAATACCGGCGGGACGGCCTTTCACGTATTTCACCGTCACCTGCGACTTCGCGTCGGGGCGCAGAAACGGGAGTGCTCCGCTTTTTCTGAGCGCCGTCAATTCTTCGAGAATTTTATGCGAGTAGTAGATCGGCATCGGCATGAGCGCTGCTGTTTCGTTGATCGCGAAACCGAACATCATGCCCTGATCGCCCGCCCCCTCTTCTTTATGTAAGCCTTCGCCGATCACGCCCTGCGCAATATCTTGCGACTGTTCGTGTAAGAGCACATGCACGTGTGCGCTGCGATAGTCGAAACCGATGTCGTCGTGTACGTAGCCGATGTCTTTCATGACATCGCGTGCGATCTGTTCGATCTTATCTTTACCGAGCGAGCCTTTCGGCGAAGTCGAAATTTCACCCGCGACGGTGACATGGTCTGTGGTTGTGAGCGACTCGCAAGCGACGCGCGTCGTGTTATCGAGCGCGAGGTACGCATCGAGCACCGCGTCGGAAATCTGGTCGCAAACTTTATCGGGGTGCCCTTCGGACACCGATTCTGACGTAAAAACGAAATCGCGTTGTTGAAACATGGGTTCAAACCGGAGCGTTTGATAGCCTGTAAAGTGCTTTGTCCTTGACGACATGTCTCAAGTGCGATTTTAGACTGTATGGCAAAAATAGCGGACGCCCCCGTGCAGGGTACTACGAACGCAGCGGCCGCCGGTGCGCATGCAAAAGTGACAATCTATTATAACCCCAAATGCCGCAAAAGTCGTGAAGCACTACAGATCATCAAAGAAAAAGGTATCGATCCCGAGATTCGCAATTATATGGAAGAGCCGCCAACCAAATCAGAACTCTCCGAGGTGCTGCGCAAGATGGGTCGCCGCCCGCGCGATATTTTTCGCAAATCAGAACCGCTCTACAAAGATTTAGGTCTCAAAAACAAAGACTTGACCGACGACGAGCTGCTCACATATCTCAACGAATATCCGATTCTCATCGAACGCCCGATTGTCGTCAAAGGCCAGCGCGCGGTCTTAGGCCGCCCTCCCGAAGACGTCCGCCGTATTATCTGACGACTTGGCGGATGGGTGCCCTAACGGTTGCCTACCTATCCAAAAAACTTAATCCGCCGCAATGCGCACTTTGATTGTCACCTCGGGCCCGACGCGCGAATTTTTCGATCCGATTCGATTTTTATCGAACCCATCGACAGGTCAAATGGGGCACGCGATTGCGCAAGCAGCGGTGCGACGCGGTGGATTTCAAGTTGTTTTTATTTCTGGGCCCGTGTCGCAAAATTTCACCACCGTTGACGGTGCAAAAAATATCAACGTCGTGAGCACCGAAGACATGTTGCGTGTTGTTGGCGAAAATTTGCGCGCGGGGGATATTCTTATCATGGCTGCCGCGCCTGCCGACTATAAACCGGAACGAAAATCGACGGTCAAAATTAAGAAAACCGAAAATCAGCGAATCAACCTCGTCCCCAACCCAGACATCCTCAAAGCGATGGCCGAGAAAAATCGCGCCTTCACGCCGCGCGCGACGCTCGTCGGCTTTGCCGCAGAAACACACGACACCGAAAAATATGCGCTCGGCAAACTCGCCGATAAAGAACTCGATATGATTTTTTTGAACGACGTATCTAAGCAAGGCGCGGGGTTTGGCTCGGCGACAAACGAGTTTACGGTTTTTTTCAGAGGCGGCGCACGCCTTGAACTCGCAAACGAAAGCAAAGCCGCTTTAGGCGAAAAAATCATCGACTGCGTGCTTTCGTATGCCAACGAGCACGCATGATCGCCCTTCTCGCGGCGACGCGCACCGAACTTGCCAAAATCCTGCCCGCGTTCGCTACGGCCAAGAAAGAAGGCATTCATCATTATGTCGGCTCTCTTAGCGGTCGCGCGGCGGCAATTTACTTGACGCGCCCCGGCGTCGCCTCGCGCGAACAACTGCGTCGTTTTCTTCGCCTCTACCCTTTCGAGCTGGTGCTCAGTACCGGCGCGTGCGCCAATCTCACGAATACGCATACGCATTTAGATCGCGTCGCAATCGGTGAAGCCTGCGCGCCGGATAAACCCGATATTGTTCTTCAAAGCAAAGGTAAGCGCGCGGTTTCGGTTGCGCGGCTTGTACTCACCGACGCCGCAAAAGCCGACCTGCATTACACCACCGGCGCCGACATTCTCGATATGGAAACGTATACGATTGCGGCGGTGCTGCAAGAAAACGAGTTTGCGCATATTCGGTTGCGGTGCGTGCGCGTCGTCGACGATTTACCGGGCGAAGAAGACTATCTTGCGCGCGAAAAAGCATTGCGCGAAACGCAACTGGCGCGCCCTTCGGGCAAGTTGACAATTGTTGAAATCTGGCGATTCGGCGTGTGGGATTATCTGCGTATTACCCGCCGACGGCACACCGTCGCGGCGGCTATCGCAGCGATGATCGAAAAGGAAATCGTATAATCAATTTAATCCAACAATTGAATTTTTGTAGCAGAAGCCCCGCTTCTTTTAGTATTCTTTCTTTATGAAGAAGTTTGCCGCCCTAACTCTGGCCGTATTTTTCGCGCTCGACGCCTTTGGCGCTCAGGTTGTGCGACTCGTGCGCGAACCCGGTACGATTGTCTTTTCGCTCCAAAAAGGCTTTGGCGTGCAAAGAGACGGCAAGCACGAAATCGTTTTTACGTCGGTGAGTTCGGGTAAAATTATTAAGAGAATCAATGCCTTCAAGGGTCATATCGCCAGCGAAGATAAAAAGTATTTTAACCGTTTAGACGCGATTGAAATACCGCAAAACGCCGGCAAACTCAAAGCGACCGGGCGTATCTTCTACTGCAGCTTCGAGCAAAAATACTGCTCGGTGCAGAAAATCAACGAAGAACTTTGATTAACCTGCGTTAAAACGCAAGGCTAATCTGCAATTTCAACGCGCGCAGCAAGCTCGCCCACTTTCGGGTGCGCTTTTTCGTCGATATAAATCGCGACAAGTTTCCCTTGTTGCGGTGCTTCGAGAGCAAACGCCGCCTTGTCGGTGACAAGTTCGCAGAGCTCGTCGCCGGCGCGAAAGCTGTCGCCGGGTTTTTTATTCCATTTGACTAACTCGATTCCGTCGTTGCCGCCGATATCGGGAATTTTAAGGTCGATTACTTTGCTCATGCGCCACTCTTAAATCGACAGCACCGTCGCTTTACGACAGGTCAACGCAAAAACGATATAAAAAACCCCGCAGGCGCGGGGTTTTTTACGGACGACGAGTACCCTTTGTTATCAGGGAGAAGGTTTCGTCGCGATAATCTCGTCGCGGTTTACGAGTTCGAGAATATGCTCGTATTCGGGCGAGTCTTTTTTGTATTTGAGCTCCGTCGCACGCAGCAGGTGCTTGTTCTTATTTTTCTTATAGAACACACGCTCCGCTTCGGTACCCTTGTTGTATTTCTCAGCTACCGCTTCTTTGAAGCCATACCCCGAAGCGAGATACTTATGCGGAGAGATTTCTGTCTCAAATGCGGGATCGATTTTTAGGTAGCGTTCGAGCAAATCGATTGTCTGCGGTAAGTTGCCGAGATCGTATTGCGAGATAACCCAATCGCGAAACACTGATGCCGTCAAATCTTTCATTTGTTGTTTCTCGCGGAAAGAACGGTTTTGGATTTCGTCGAGATGGTTAATCGCGCGCGTGAAATATGTCACAGCTTTAATTTTTGCGCGGGCTCTTTTTTCGGACAAGATACGTTCTTCGCGCATCTTGCGATCGATTGTCTGCCAATACCATTTTTCGTTTAAGTATTTTGCGTCGGCCCACTCTTCTTTATTGCGCTGCACTTCTTCGCGCATTTTATCGAGAATCGAGCGACCTGTTTGGTAGTTTGAAAGCGCCAAGCGAAATTTATTGTTTGCAAAATCGTCGCCGAGTTTATAGAGCTCGTCGAACGACGCTACGTATGGTCGGTAATCTGGATTATACCATTTCGCCTCTTTTTCTTCAGCCGGTGTCGGCGCTGCTGCCGTGCCACCACCCGTGGTGGGCTTTGTCCCTTGAGCAACGATTGCCGGTGCTGCTGAGAGCATCGTGAGCATCGCTGTCGCTGCAATGTACTTCTTCATAGTCTGTCTCCTTCCCTTATGTACTCTAATCCGACTCTGATGGGCAAGTTATCCAAGCGCCGCGCGTACGTCAACGCACAAATAGCTTGAAATCTGCTCAGAGTTTACTATATACTTTGTCGGCGCCTGAAGCGTAAATCTTAAATCTAATTGTAGCGTTGTAGGCTAGAGCGTCTTGCGGCCACCGTGACCTACAACACCTATTTCTTAAAAAATAATGGCTGTACTAACAAAATTATTGTATATGGTAGTCTTAATCTACTGCCGCATGGCAAAAAGGAGATAACGCATGGCGCTCATAGACAGAATAAAATTCAACGGTGGCCCCGACGACATCGCATGGAAATACCCCGACGAGGGCATTACTTGGGGCGGTCAGCTCATCGTCAACGAATCGCAAGAGGCGGTTTTTTTCAAAGGTGGCGAATGCCACGATCTATTTACCGCAGGCACGTACACACTCAAATCGAATAATATCCCGCTGCTTGAAAAATTTGTGAATATGGCATTCGGTGGCGATACGCCGTTTGCCGCCGAGGTCTGGTTTGTCTCAAAGCAAATTTTTCAGAGCATCGGCTGGGGCACAAAGACCCCCATTCAGGTTGAAGATCCGAAATTCGGCATCATCACAAACCTGCGCGCGTTCGGCGTCTACGGTGTGCGCGTTGCCGACACCCGCACTTTCGTGAGACAGGTCATCGGTACGCAGGGTAAGACGACAACCGAAAGCATCCAAAATATGTTCTTGAGCACCATCGTCTCCGATATCGAAGAAATGATCTCACAGGTGGTGCACGAGCAAAATGTGGATATCATCCGCATCAATACACAGCGCTCGAAAATCGAAGACGCTTTTAAACCGATTCTGCAAAAGAAATTCGAGCGTTTCGGTATCGCGCTCGAACAATTTGAAATCGAATCGTTCAATATCCCGCAAGACGACCCGGGCTACAAGGCGTTGCAACAGGCCAAAGCCGACAAAGCGCAAATGGATATTTTGGGCGACAAATACGCGCAGAAGCGTATGCTCGATATCGGCGAAGCCTCGGCCAAAAACGAAGGTGCTGGCGGCGGCATGATGCAAGCAGGCATGGGCATGGGCATGGGAAACATGATGGGCCAAATGATGGGGCAAATGAACACTTCGGGGCAACCCGCAGCCGACGACCCGGCGGCAAAAATTCAAAAGCTCAAAGGCATGCTCGACCAAGGGTTGATTTCGCAAGACGAATTCAACGCGAAAAAAGCGAAAATTCTCGAATCAATGTAAGGCATTGCCTTGGCGTGCACAACCGCGCGCCAAGGCTACAATTATACTGTGTTACTTTCTCCGCAACGTGTCATCGCCGACACGAATAAGGCCATCCATAAAATTCTCGGCGGTGAATTGCGCATTCTCAAAAAAATTCGCGAATACGTCGTCGCCTCGGGCGGCAAACGCATTCGGCCGCTTTTTCAATACTACCTCGGCGCAGCGTACGGCGTCGATAGTCGTACTTTGATTTCATTAGGCGCGCTCATCGAAATCGTCCACGCAGCCTCGCTCTTGCACGACGACGTCGTCGACAACGCCGACGAACGACGGTCGCGCCCGACGGGCGCTAAATTATTCGGCAACAAGCAAGTCGTATTAGCCGGCGACCACTTGCTTTCATCGGGGCTCAAATATTTGAGTTCTATGAACAATCCCGCTTACATGCAGATTTTTACCGACTCGATTCAAGCGCTCACCGAGGCGGAGCTCATGCAGATGCAGTACCATTTCGATTTACAGACTTCGACGAAAATTCACAATGCGATTGTCGACGGTAAGACCGCGACACTATTTCGCGCTGCGGGTGCGCTTGTCGCCGCCCATCGCAAAAGTGCCGAACTTTATGCATCGGAAAGCGCCCGCTTAGGCCTCGAATTCGGTCGTTATTTTCAAGAGCGCGACGACTACTTAGATTACTTCGACGCCACGCGGCTTAAGAAAAAGGGATTGCAAGATTTTCTGAACGGTATTGTCACGCAGCCGTTAATACTCCTACTCGCCCACGTCAATAGGCACGAGCGCAAATTTCTCGCCACCGAGTGGGAGTATGCACGGCGGCATGGCAAAATTCAGAGCGAAGCGGGCATCTTAAGCCTCATGAAAAAGTATACGATCCAGGCGTTCTTTGCGGGCGAGTTAGCGGAGCGCCAAACAGCACTGCTCGCAGGCTTAGCCCAATTGCCCGAAAAGCGACCGCGCGAAATCATCAAAGCCGAATTTGAAAAAATTCTTGCCGTGCGCACTCTGTAACTGGCTCTTACACAATTCAAAGGGAGAATAACAAATGAAAAAACTTATCGCACTCTGCATATTTATGCCAGCTTTTGCACTACTGGCAAAAGACACAAAAGAACTGATTGAAGACCTGAAATCAACCGACGACAAAGTCGCAAGCGATGCGGCGCAGCAATTGGGCAGCGACGGCTCAAAAGACGCGATCGAACCTTTAGGCGAACTCATTAAAAGTAACCGAGCGGTCGGTGTGCGCATCGTTGCGACGTCGGCGTTAGGGCGCATCGATCAAAAGGGGCGATCGACGACGATTTTGCGCGAAGCAATCGAAACCGACCCCGATAACCGCATGGTATATACGCAGCTTTTGGCGATTTTGAATATAAAAGATACCGATAATCCCGATTTATTAAAAGCCGTCGAATTCTGCGAGGCAAATAAAAAATCCGATATTTACATCACCGACATTGTGTCGCGTATTCGCAAGATTGTGCCTAAAGGTGCGAATGCTCCCGCTCCGGCTGCCGACAACAAACCGCAGACTCCGGCGAGCGACGCAGCCGCACAACCGGCAGCGCCCAAATAATTTTCTATTTGTTCATGAGGCGAGATCGGCAATACGCCTTCTCCCTCATTCGATCTACTTTTTTCGCAGCGACCTTTGGTATTCTTGTGGCACCCTTGGGTGCAAAGATAGAAACAAAGCAATGTGAGTTCTCCCTCAAAGAACAAGTACCGCAAAATATCAAATTCACCGTGCAGGCGGGGCGCGTCGCGTTTTTATGTAAGAGCGATACGTTCTTTTTACGTGGCACGGTAACGCGCACGTTGCCATGGCAACGTACCGGTAAAATTTTTGAAACGATGGCCGAGCGTCTCAAAGCAGAAACGCTCGAATCGTGGGCGGGCGGGCGGCTTTATAAAATTGCCGCCGGCGGCGAAAGCCCAAGCAAGACTTTGATCTGCGGCTACCACACACGCGAGGCTTATTCGCTCGACGTCTGCGCGCCTGAGACCGACGACAAAAGCAAATCGGATACGCGCGATTTGGTCGGCAAATTTATCAAAGAATTTCGTACGATCGCTCTCGATGCCGCTCCCCTCTTAAAATCGGCACCGCTTTTTTCCCAAAAAAAAGTCTTTAACGAAGAAAACGAAACGCGCGAACCTGCGCTATTGGCGCTGACGATGCCAGCGGGCTATGTCGAAGTCACGCGCCGCGAAAATCGCGCACTCTTTACCGACGCCGCAGGGTTAGCGGAAATCGAAGTTTTCTACGAGCTTTCCGAACTAGCGCTCGATTCTGAATTAGCGCATAAAGTTTATCAGAAATCGATCGCTTCGTTTTTGGCGCGCCAGGGTCCGTGGCGTGCAGATAAAAACGTTAGCGCCGATAAAAAAGACGGTGTCACCTGCCTCATCTTCACCGACAACGACAAGCGTCTCAGCCACTATTGCTACGCTGTGCAGCCGTTTCTGCAAAATGCGAAGAAGCGTTTTTGCCGCATTGCGTTTGTCGCCGTTTTTCAACGCGAAGCCGTCGATCAGCAACGTTTCTTAGCCGACCAGCAAACCATCTTAACCGAGTGGATGGCGACGATCCAAAAACACTCGAATTAGGCCATCGTCTTGTCGTTTTCAAAAGCCGAACTCGAACGCTACAGTCGACAAATTTTAGTCGGTGGGCGCGCCCTTCAAGAACACCTGCAAGCGGCGCAAGTACTCGTCGTCGGTGCCGGTGGGTTAGGTTCGGCGATGCTGCCCCTACTCACCGCGAGCGGTATCGGCAAAATCACCCTCTTCGACGGCGATACCGTCGAGCGCAGTAATTTAGGTCGGCAGGTAATTTTCCGCGAGGCCGATATCGGTAAGAATAAGGCGCAGCAGGCGAAAACTTTTTTGCACGCATTGAATCCGCATTGCGAAGTGATAGCAATCGACAGAAACTTCGAGAGCGGCGATGAAAATTATCTCAGAGCGGCAGATTTAATTTTCGAGGGGAGCGATTCTCTGACGGCAAAATTTCTCGTGAACGATCTTGCGCTTCGCTCTTCGCGGCCCGCACTCATCGCCGCTCTCGGGAAAAACCAAGGACACTTGATGTTAACACATGGCGCACTCTCGCCGTGCTATCGCTGCGTCTTCGACCAGCTCGACGAAAGCGAGGTGCCGGTTTGTGCGAGCGAAGGCATAATGAGCACGTTTCCCTCGGTGGTAGGGGCGATGGCGGCCGATATCGGCGTGGCATTTCTTTTGGGCCAAGCGCATCCACTTTTTCGCGTTTTTGAAAGGCAACAATGCCGACAAGTACAGGTACAGATTCGCGCGACTTGTCCGAATCATCGATAATTTTGCCAAAATTTTGCTTCGCTTTGTAACCGATATTCAAAAGTCTACCTTAGAGAACTATTCCATGCTAAAAAAGAAAACGACGCACGCTCGCAAAAAAAGCACCAAAGGAACCTATGGTCTTGCGCTGTCGGGCGGCGCGGCATTGGGCGCGTACCAAGCCGGTACGATTCAGGCGTTCTTTGAAGCGGGGTTAGATGTCCGCGCGGTTGCGGGCAGTTCTGTCGGCGCGCTCAACGGCTATCTCGCCGCAACCGGACAGATCGAAACGATGCTGCGCTTTTGGAAGGATATCGATCAACGTCGCCTCATTACTGTCAATTCGTTCACAAAATTATTTTTTTCGACGACGCCGTCGCTTTTAACCGATCAGATTCAACGCGAGCTCGTCGAAAAAACCGTACGCCGCGACGAACTCATTCGCAGCGGGCGCGAATATATTTGCACAGCAATCAGTATCCATACGGGTCAGCTACATTATTTCGAGTGCCACAAGGCAAGAACCGATAAAGAGTTGCAAGACTATATTCTCGCTTCGGCGGCTGTTCCGGGAATTTTTCCCCCGATTACGATCGGCGACGAACTTTTTATGGACGGGGGACTCGTGCGCAACACGCCGGTCGAAGCGCTCGAACAAAAAAAATTGACGACGATTATCGCCGTCAGCATGGAAAGCGAATCGTACCCTGTCGAATCGCTACAAAACACGGGGCAAATTGCGCTGCGAACCATCAGTATCTTTTTCCGCAGTCAAGCGAACGATGCGATCGAACGCTCGATAAATTCAGTAAAACGCCGCGCAAAAAATATTTTACTGCTAAGACCGCAGCACCCGCTGGCGATGCAACAGTACGAATTCGATCCGAAAAAAATTAATCAACTCGTGCAACAAGGCTACGACGAAGCCAAACTTTTTATTCTCACGCACGAACTAAATTAAATCTATGATCGATTTGCATCACCATTTCGACGGTGCGTTTGAAACCGAAGCGCTATACTGCGAAGCGAAAAGACGCAATTTGCCGCAAGCGAAGCTCTCGCTCGCCGACTTCACCGAGCGTTGCCGTGTTTCGCCGCAGTGCCGGTCGCTCACCGAATTTCTCGATGTATTCAACTTTTTTTACGACATCGCGCAGAATGTAGATTTCTTACACGCGCAGGCGATGGCGCTACCCGAACGCACGGCAAAACAAGGCGTCATATATCTTGAGACGCGCTTTGCGCCGCACCTGTTCACGGGCAATCGCTATAGCACTCGCGATATAACCGAAAGCGTCGTGTCGGGTTTAAGCAAAAACGGAAACACGAATGTTCGACTGATTCTCTGCGCGATGCGCAACGTACCCACCCCCATTATCGAAGACCTCATCGCGCTCTACGAAGAATTCTCGAAGCGCGGCGTTTGCGGTATCGACCTTGCCGGCGACGAATCGCGTTACGCTTGCCGCGAATATGCGCCGATCTTTGCGCGCGCGCACGAACAGGGTATCCCGATTACGATTCATGCGGGCGAAGCTGCCGGGCCCAGTTCTGTTTACGACGCGCTCGATCTTTTTCGCGCGCGGCGTATCGGCCACGGAATTCGCTCGATCGAAGACGCCGCGCTAATCAAAAGACTTGTCGCCGATAAGATCGGTCTCGAAGTTTGTCTGACGAGTAACCTGCAAACCGGTAATGCGCGCAGCTATACCGAGCATCCGTTTCGCCGACTTTTTGACGCCGGTGTGAAAGTGACCGTGAATACCGACGATCCAGCGGTTTCGAATATCGACCTCATGCACGAATGGCGAGTTGCTAGCCGCGAATTGAAACTTGACCGTGCTGACGAAAAAGCTCTGCTGCTAAATTCTATCGAAGTTGCGTTTTGCGACGACACGACGAAACAAGTTTTGCGTGAAAAAATCGAAGCCGAATTCGCCCCGTACAATACTCCATTTTACTCAAAAATCGAC
>JAFEGD010000179.1 GCA_018240245.1 Spirochaetota bacterium
AAACCCATCAGCGCACGAATTTTTTTTTCGTCTTTATCGTAGGTGAAACCGTCGACGACGATGCGCCCCAAATCGGGTGTCTGTAGGCCTTCGATCATTTCGAGTAGCGTCGTTTTGCCCGCGCCGTTGGGTCCCAAAAGCGCGACACACTCGCCTTCGTGAATTTGCAACGATAACTCTTTCACCGCATGCACGCGCGGAAAACGCTTGTCGACGTTCTCGACAGAAAGGACAACGGGGCGTTTTTTCTGCGCGGTCATTTTTATTTCTTTATTATTCGTAATGCCGGTAGCGGATGTTTTAATTCGTCGGCAATTTCTTGCGCCGTCGCTGTGGCCGTGCCGAGTTTTGCCACGACAATACCGCCCGCGACATTCGAGAGCGCCATCGCCTGCACATGCGTCGAGCGCGAGGCAATCGCGGCGGTATAGACAGAAATCACGGTATCGCCGGCACCGGTCACATCGAAAACTTCGCGTGCAACGGTGGGCAAGTATACCGATTCTTCGTCGCTAAAGTACGCCATACCGCGCTGCGAGCGCGTAATTAAGAGATGTTGTAGATGGAGCGATTCACGAATTGCCGAGGCAATCGCCTCGGTATCTGCATCGCTCTGTGGAAACGGTTTGCCGATACCTTCGGACGCCTCTTTTTCGTTCGGAGTCATAATGTCGCATGCGCCGTATTCTTTGAAATGTTTCACTTGCGGATCGACCGCAACAAAAACTTTACTTTTTCTTGCGATGGCAATACTTTCGCGAATTATCCGCGGTGTGAGCAACCCTTTATCGTAGTCGCTCATGATCACTGCGTCGAAATTACCAACCAAGCGGGTAAAATGCTTCAAAATCGAATCTTCTGTCTTTGTATCAATCGCACGCGGGTTTTCGCGGTCGTAGCGCAAAAGTTGTTGATTACGCGCCATGAAGCGCGTCTTAATCGTCGTCGGCCGATCGGCCATGCGTACGAGCTGCAGATTTTCGCCTACGCCCCACTTTTCGAGTTCGTGCTGCAACGCCAGACCGTTTTCATCGGCACCGACGATACCGAGCATACCGATCGTGCATTTTAGATCGCGCAAGTTCTTGAGCACGTTCGCCGCGCCGCCCGGCGTACGGTCTTCACCCGTGCCTAAGAGTACAGGCACCGGGGCTTCGGGCGAGATGCGCGTGACTTCGCCGCGCACATATTCGTCCCACATGAGGTCGCCGAGCACAAGAATGCGCGCACTCGCTAATTTTTTGAGCGCCGCATCGAGCGAACGCGCATCTATTGGTTCGCTACTTTCTACGCCGGCCATTAGCGCACCTTCGCTACGGGCGCCGTCGATTTCACGTAAAGCTCGCGTAGCTGTTTTTCATCCACCGGCGAAGGCGCACCCGACATCAGGCAAGTACCCTTTTGTGTTTTTGGGAATGCCATCACATCGCGAATCGACGCACGCTTAAGGCCGAGCATCAACACGCGGTCGACGCCGAACGCAATGCCGCCATGCGGGGGAGCACCAAAGGTGAGACCTTTGAGGAGAAAGCCAAAGCGGCTCTCGGCCTCTGCGTCGCTGATTTTTAAGAGGCGAAAAATCGCCTGCTGTAAATCGGATGCGTGGATACGCAGGCTGCCGCCGCCGATTTCGACACCGTTCAAAACAAAGTCGTATGCATTGGAGCGTACCTTGAGTAGCGCTTTTTGCATTTCGGGAGTTATGCATGCTGCATTCGCCGCTGCTTTAACGATGTGCGCGTCTTCGGGCACGGGTGCGGTAAAGGGGTGGTGCACGCTGAGGAGCGACTCAGTTTCATGATCCCAATCGAAGAGCGGAAAATCGACGACCCACGACGCCTTATACGTATCGGGAATCAAATTCAATTTTTCGGCAAGCTTGAGCCGCAGCGCCGAAAGCGTCGCAAAGACAATATCAGCGCGATCGCCGGCAAAGAAAATAATATCACCCGCTTTCGCGCCGGTGCGTTTCAAGAGTTCTTGCTGCGCCGCCTCGGGTAAAAATTTCGTGATGAGGGATTCTAACCCAGTTTCAGAGACTTTAACCCACGCCAAACCTTTCGCTTTATAATCTTGCATCACCCATTGCGTGAGGTCATCGATATCTTTGCGCGACAGCGACGCTCCCCCCGGAACGCACAGCGCTTTGAGGCGGCCTGTTTCGGCGGCACCCTTGAAAACTTTGAATTCAGTCAGAGCCGCCCAGTCGCCAAGTTCGGTGAGTTGCATCGCGAAGCGTGTGTCGGGCTTATCGTTGCCGTAAAGCTCCATCGCGTCGTGGTACGTAATGCGCTCGGGCTTGGCGTCGACGGTGACGCCGAACGCCGACTGCATTGCGGCGGCAATGAGGCGCTCGTTCAACGCCATAATCATTTCTTTATCGATAAAGCTCATCTCAATATCGATTTGCGTAAATTCGGGCTGGCGATCGCGCCGCAAATCTTCGTCGCGAAAGCAGCGCGCGATTTGGTAATAGCGCTCGCTGCCGGCGACCATGAGTAACTGTTTGAAAATCTGCGGGGATTGCGGTAGCGCGTAAAACTCGCCCGCGTTGAGGCGGCTCGGCACCAAAAAATCGCGCGCACCTTCGGGTGTCGACTTATTCAAAATCGGTGTTTCGATTTCCCAGAAGCCTTCTCCGTCGAGAAAATTACGCACGGTGCGAATGAACTCGTGGCGCACGCGCAACGCCTCTTGCATCGGCTTTCTGCGTAAATCGAGAAAGCGATATTCGAGGCGCAATTCTTCGGACGCCTCTTGGTCGTGTTCGTCTAAAGGAATCGGCGACGGTTTCGCTTTACTCAAGAGTTCGAGCGTAGTCGCTACAATTTCAATTTCACCGGTCGCGAGTTTCGCATTCACCGCATTTTTATCGCGGAGCCGCACTTTGCCGATCACGGCAATCACGTCTTCGCCGCGCAGACTCTCGGCTTTTTTGAGAAGCTCGGCGTCGATGGCCATATCGAAGACGACTTGCACGACGCCGCTGCGGTCGCGCAGGTCGACAAAGAGCACACCGCCTTGGTCGCGGTAGCGGTAGACCCAACCGCACACTGTGATTACTTGGCCGTTATCGGCGGCGGCGACAGAATTACATTCGCGGCGCTTACTAAAATCGAGGGCGCTCGGGAACCCAGTTTGAGACATAATTAAAGGGAAAACCGGAATTTTCGACAGCGCGTCAACGCTTAGAGCTTGTGTTATAAGCGAAGAGCGTGCGTTAAAATGCGCGAACCGTGCCCGAACGGCACGGCAGCGAACCGAAGACAGGCCGCTTCGGCCGCTTTAGCAGGAAATCGCAAAGCGATTTTCGAGGTTTTCGGTTCGCTGGCGCGTTTTAACACACGCTCTTAGGTTACGCTACAGAATCGGTCGCCAAATCAGAACCAGAGTCACAAGCGGGATTAATCCCTGAATTAGAACTCCGCGCAGCATTTGTAATCCGGCAGAGAAAAGCAAGACCACCGCCGCACCGACCATGCTGCCGAGTGTCACGGTAAGAATCGCCACCGCTTCGGAGATATTGCCGTGGTTCCATAAATAGACGCCCGCTACGGTCGCCAAGGCAAGAAATAGATTGTAATAGCCTTGGTTTAAGGCCAAGCGATGTGTCGTTTGCGCGCTCTCGACGCTTTGCCCGAAAATTTTGCGCACCGCAGGCTTCATCCAGAAGAGGCTCTCCATCGCAAAGAAGAGCACGTGAATTACCGCCGCCAGCGAAGCCAAGATTGAGATTGTCAGCATGCGCGCACGCTACGGGTAGGGAGCGAAGCATGTCAATGGAAAAAGCGGCGGCGGTTTTGAGGCGCGCCCAGTATCCTTTATTTTTAAGCGGCGCGGGAATCTCGGCAGAGAGCGGTGTGCCGACGTTTAGAGGCACACGAGGTGCCAAAGTCGGCGGCGCCATGGAGGGCTTAGCCGCCGACAGAGGGATTGATGGATTGTGGAATAACTACCGCGCCGAAGATTTGGCGACCCCCGAAGCGTTTGCACGCGACCCGCACCTCGTGTGGGGCTGGTACAATTGGCGCAAGCGCCTCATCGCATCGACGCAGCCGAATGCAGCACATTTTGCAATCCACCGCATCGCGCAGAAATTGCCCAACCTACTCTGCGCCACGCAGAACGTCGACGGTTTGCACACGCTCGCGGGTCTCGAAAGTATTCTCGAAATGCACGGCAATATTTACCGCACGCGCTGCACACAATGCCAGTCGCTTGCGATCATACGCGATGACGTCACACCGACGACGCAGTGCGGTAATTGCCAGAGCGCAAATCTTCGCCCCGATATTGTTTGGTTCGGCGAACAACTGCCGCGCGCGGTGCTCGATTCGATTTATGCGCGTCTCGCCGTTTGCGATGCGATCTTGGTCGTCGGCACCTCGGGCAGCGTTTACCCCGCCGCAGGTTTTGCGATCGAAGTACGCCGCCGCGAGGGTGTTGTTATCGAAATCAATGTCGAAGATGGGCACAAGCCCTACGCACACGATATTTATCTACGCGGCAAGGCGGGAGAAATTTTGCCACAAATTGCAGATTTGGTTTGAGGTGCCATGAGTATATTCACGGCTTAAACTCTTTGAGTCGCAAATCTTTTATCGCGCGGAAATGCTTGCTATTCGACGTACACAAAATTTCGCTATTTTCAACTGCGGTTGCGGCAATGATAGCGTCCATCGCGCCCATACTGTGCGAGAGAGACGTCGCTCTTGGCATCCTTCCGGCTACCAAAATATGGGTGCTCTTTTACATACTGTATGTATATGTAGATAAGGCGGCAAATATTATTAAAACGGAATAAACACGACCGGAGACCAATTCCAATCGCTGTTCTTATACCCCGCTACGTCGTAGGTATAATAACCGAAAGAAATCCCCCAGTAGACGCGGCCAAAAAGATTCGTTAAGATACCGATCGACGGCCCATAAGCCCAACCTTCGAGATTGAAGCTGCCGCGAAAATAGTGCTTCGTTGCGCTGATCGACGGCGTGAGCATATAACCAGCGAACGGGCCGATATAATACGTGAGCGCGGGGCCTACTGAATAATCTTGGTATGTCGAAGCAAAGATTGCGCCGCCACCCAAGCTCGCGCCTAACCGGTTCGCGACAAAATAAGTAAAGCTTGCGGCTGCGCCATAAACAAGCCCTTGGGAATCGCTCGATATGACGGGGCCAAAGCCCGACCCCATGCAGCCCGATGCAAACGGCGATTCGCGGCAATGCAACGCTGTGGGTGTGTCTTGTTTTTCTAACGCGCGCGATTCTTCGCTCTCTAAAGCTTCGGGCGCGGCAGCAAGCGGCACCGCGATAAAAGGCAACAAGAGCACAAACGTTACGCGCGCTTTAAACCGCATATCATTTGCCCACACTGAATTCACGTACGAGGTCGCAGAAAATTTTTGTTCCCTCTTCGAGAACTTCTTCGCGCGTCGCATAGCTGATGCGGATAGAGTTGCGCTCAGCGCTGAAGATATACCCCGGCACGAGCAGTAATCGGCGCTCGATTGCCTTCATCACAAATTCTGCCGAATCGATCGGCACTTTGGGGTACACGTAAAATGCCCCGTCGGGGTACGGAACTTCGGTAACTTGTCGCAAAATATTATACACGAAATCGCGGCGCTTCTTCATGAACGCAAGTTCTGCGGTAATGGGGGTTTTGAGCGCCGTAATAGCGCCCCACTGCATCGCGTGCGGCGAACACACCATCGTGTATTGCTGCAGCGTTACCATCTTTTGCACGATCGGCGCTAAATTTTCGGGCGCGGCGAGATAACCGACTCTGAGGCCGGTCATTGCGTGGCTTTTCGAGAAGCCATTGAGCGTAAGCGTACGCTCTTTATCGAGCGCCGCCATGCTAGCATGCTTCTTTTCATAGTCGAATTCCGCATAAATTTCGTCGGATGCGACGACCGCGTCGTTTTCGTCGGCGAGCTGCGATAAGAGTTGCAGTTGCTCGCGGCTTAAAATTTTCCCCGTCGGATTCGACGGCGAGGCGAAGATAATGAGCTTGAGTTTTACGCCGTCGCGCTTGAGCTGCGCGCGCAACGCATCGACTTCGGTTACGCCAAAATTTTCGTCGATCGCATATTGCCTACCCTCGTGGTATTTGACGAGCGCCGGATAGATCATGAAATAAGGATCGATGAGGAGCACCGCGTCGCCTTTACCAATAATCGTTTGGAATAAGAGAAATAAGATCGAAGCGACGCCCGTTGAAACGATAATATGCTCGGGATTTGTCGCATAACCGATCTTCGGCTGCAAGAATTCGCTGATTGCGCG